>DAOTVU010000015.1:0-62471 GCA_034436215.1 Dehalococcoidia bacterium | reverse complement strand
GTCCAGATCATTTAATTTCTCAATATAAATGTCCCGGTTATCTTCATAAAATTGTCTGTGCCCCGGATCGATTTGAATAAGCCCCTCGCAGATATTGTTAACCATAATTTTAGCATTATTGGGCGATGTCCATATATGGGGATCCAACCCGGGCTCATCCGGATCGGTGCTCTTAATTAGATTCACGCCCCTACTGCAATCGACCACCAGTAAATTCTTATTTTGTGCAAGCAGTTTATCCAGCCACGTTAATTCGAACTCAATCGGAGAGCCGACTTTTGCATAGATTTTGGCCTTACTCAGCCTTGTCATCTGACCCGGCGTTACTTCGTAGGTATGGGGGCTGGCACCTGGAGGGACCATAACAGTGACATCCACTCTTTCTCCTCCGACGCTGAGCACAAACTCGCGTTGCGGTAAAATCGTAACAACCACACCTATTTTATCATCGTTAATACTACGGGCCGAAGGCATACAGGCGAAGGAAGCAACACAGATAAGGAATAACAACACAAAGTAAAATAATTTGCCGGATTCATGCTTCCCGCTCATGTTCTATCTTCTCCTGACACTTCTGGCAGCATCCGCTGAATTCCAGAAGATGCTTTTCTATAATAAACCCAGTCTCACGTGACAGCTTATCCTGCAGCTTTTCGAGATCGCATGCAGCGAAATCCACGACCTTACCGCAACGGCTGCATATCAAATGGTGGTGATGGCCTTCCCTGCGCTTATTATGATAACTTCTGCAGCCTTGCTCAATATGAATTTCACACAATAGGTCATTTTTCCCCAGCAAATCTAAAGTTCTGTATACCGTAACCAGGCCTATTGAAGGATAGCTTCGCTTTAACCTTTCATAAATATCCCCCGGCGTCAGATGTTCTATGCTTTTTTGCAACAAATTTATTATTGCCTTTCGCTGTGGGGTAATCCTGTAACCTTTACTTCTAAGGCCCCTTGCTATAAGCTTCATTGATATACTTATGAATGTTTATTGAAAATATTTTTCGTTTATAATCGTAATAACGATATAGTAAAATGTCAAATGCCCACACCAGCATTGATTGTCTTTAATGGTGATTTTACCGAAGCAGCCCGGACAAGAATTTGAAAATTGCGCATTTTTGTTATACATTAGAACATATTAGATGTTCAATATGAGTGTCCTTAGGTATTTCATAACTTCAAAAGCCAAACGTAATATATTAAAATTATTCCTTTCACATATAGATAGTGCTTTCTATACAAGAGAGGTGGCACGGCTTACCGGGGAGCCGTTAAACGCGGTACGAAGGGAACTCGGATACCTAGAAAAATCAGGTTTGCTTCGATCTTACACTAAGGGAAATCTAAAATATTACCAGGTTGTCAGAGATTTCCCGGTGCTCGGCGAATGGCAAAAAATAATCCTGTTCACCCCTAATATAGAGTCCGAGATCAAAGCTTCTTCTGTAGGTGAAAAATTCTTGGAGAATAAACCCCAAGCCGCTGAAGTAGATCTAAAGGCTAATGAACAGATAACAGTGTCAGAAGTTGCTTCACTCCCTAAAGCAGGGCGGGGCAATAAACAAACGGTTATAGATGGGCTCAAAAATAAACTCACACCGCTGGGCTCAGTTACGCTGGCACTTATTTATGGTCCGGCTGCTTCGGCAAGTGATATTCCGGAAGAAGGCATAGATCTTCTAGTAGTTGGCGATATAGATAAGGAAAACCTTCTTAAAATCCTGACGGAAATCGAGGACGTCACCGGTATTCCCATCAATGCTATTCGGATGACCCGTAGCGATTTTGATTACCGCAGCGCCAGGGGGGACCCATTCATACGCAAAATCTGGAGCGAGAAGAAACTGGTTGTTAAGGGAAGACATTAGAAATAAACACCTCTCGGATATTATCATTAAACAAATTAAACCGGGTTTCTATCGTAACCGGCATCACAGTGTCCAGACAATCTATGACGTTGCATCAATCTCCCTCGCTTCGATCTCGACCCAGAACCACATATTCCAGTGCAGATATGGAGAAAATAACAAATACAATTAAAAGTAGCATATCGCCAGGCCTTAAACCGAGATCTCCCACCATTTTCCCGATCTCGGTATTTTCATACATCCAGTTGGCCAGCATAAAGAAATTAAACAGCGTCAGATAAAAGGCCATGCGATTGAACGTATAGTTCGCCGCTTTGCGTATAACATGCCGAACATAGTCATAAGTGTTCATGATTCTCCTTTGTAGTTTACGGGATTTTTGTGTTTATGGCTGAATGCCGAGTATACCTTTTAATAATATTATGGCCGCTTTCTTATCCAAGGGTTCATTATTATTACCGCACTTGGGCGATTGTATGCAGGCGGGGCAACCGCTCTCGCAGGAGCATCCTTCGATAGCCTTCAAAGTCGCCTCCCATAGTTTCTCGATAATCTCGTAACCCTTGCGGACAATGCCAATGCCGCCAGGATAGGCATCATAAATAAATATCTCCGCCTTGGATGTATCGGCATGAAAGGGGGTCGATAGACCGCCCACATCGTTACGATCGCACATGGCGAATAAAGGCAGAATAGCGATTGCAGCGTGCTCAACTGCGTGTATGCCACCATGGAAATCGAGCTTTTCCTTATTCACTTGATCAATGGACTTATCTTCCAGATCAAACCACAATCCCTGCGTAACAAACCGCATGGTGGGCAACTCCAGCAGCTCTTCTCCCACTACCTCATCAGTATAAAGTTTTTTCTTTTTAAACCCGCTTACCTGGTTGCTAACATCTACAACTCCAAAGCAAACTCGTACTTTGCCACTATATTTTTCATCGATGGTTTTAAGAATTTTAAGATCTACTATCTCGAGGGTTTGTGTATAATAAGGGACTGTTGCAGGCTGGACGACAGCCATATGTTTTTCAATATCAAGCTCTTTAACAAGATACGAGTCACCCTGATGCAGGTAAACAGCTCCCGGATGTAGCTGCCAGAAGGCATGATCCTCCTCAACGATCTCAAGCAGCTGGTAACCCTTAGATGCATCGAGTACCTGATAATTACGATTGGAAGCCGATCTGATACTGAAATCGTGCGCCGGCTGTTCGAGTTCCGGAGATAGATACCATTTATCATCGACCTTTCTGATTTTACCAGTATGCTCAAGATTAGCAAGAACCGAATCGAGCGAGCCACCGAAAAATAAGCCATCGTTACGATCGAGTGGCTTTTCCCATGCCGCACAGAGAAGGTGGGAATTAAGAATATTTTCGTTTTCCCAGTTAATCAAAGCATTTTCAAAAGATTTACCGAAAAAGAAATCCGGATTATGCATCAGATACTGATCGAGCGGGTCATTACGAGCTACCAGAAATGTTATTGATTTGCCTTTACGTCGGCCACTTCTACCTGCCTGCTGCCACGTACTGGCTATACTCCCGGGGTAACCGGTTAATACAGTAGCGTCGAGGTCTCCGATATCTATTCCGAGCTCCAGAGCATTGGTCGCTACAGCACCCAGAAGTTCTCCCGTGAAAAGGGCACGCTCTATTTCCCTACGATCGTCGGCAAGATAACCTGCACGATAGGGCTTTATCCTGTCACCCTGAGAAATGCCCAGGTTTTCTCGGCTGTAAACATAAATCAATTCTGCCAGCTTCCGCGTACCTGCGAAATCGAGTGTCCGGATACCCTGGCGTACCAGCTCACAAAACAGATGGGTCGATTCTTTGTTAGCACTGCGCCTGCTGCCACTTATCCGATCAATAACAGGCGGATTCCAGAAGACGAAATTCTTCCCACCATAAGGAGCGCCATCATTATCGATTATTCTAAACGGAAGACCTACAAGTTGCTCTGAATGCTGAGCAGCATTGGCAATTGTAGCTGAGCAGCACACAAATTGTGGACGACTCCCGTAAATCTGACAGATGCGGCGCAATCGTCTCAAGATGCAGGCAACATGTGATCCAAAAACCCCGCGATATACATGCGCTTCATCAACTATCACAAATCTTAGCCGCCGTAGAAACTTATCCCATATCCTATGGTTGGGTAAAATGGCTGCATGTAGCATATCCGGATTGGTGAGCACAATTCGTGCTCGTTTACGGATTGATGCGCGTTCATCCGGCCTGGTATCTCCATCATATGCCGCGCATTCCCATGGTAAAATAATGGCCTCCCCGGCAAGTTCGGTCAGGCTGCGCAGTTGATCATGCGCAAGTGCTTTGGTGGGGAAAATATAAAGTGCCCTTGTAGACGGTGTTTCCAGCATAGCATCAAGAACAGGGACGTTATAACACAGTGTCTTTCCACTCGCACTGGGTGTGGCAATCATTACATTTTCACCGCGACGGATAAGATTAATGGCATCGGCCTGATGCAAATAAAATGTGGTTATGCCTCTCTGTTGCAGTCGATCAACCAGAACAGGATGCAGGGGTTTATCCAGCAATCCGGGTTTCGCCTCTCTGGGAGGTATATGCTGAATATAAACAGCCTGGCCCTCATATTCGGGATCGTTCCTGATGTAATCGAGAAATGAATCGACATCCATGGGTAAATTATACATAGTCTGAATAAACAGATGCCAGAGAGTTCAATTGATCTTACAGGCTATTATCACCTGGTCGAAGGGAACTTTGAATCAACTATAAAAATCTATCTCTTTTTCTATAATCTCAATAGTGGGATAATCACGCAGTATGATGCTAATAATTGCTTCAAAGACTTCATCAACCCTATAAGTATGGTTGCTAACACAGGCAATACCAATGGTAGCTATACGCCACACGTCTTGGTCGCCTATCTCGGCGATAGATATATTAAACTGCTTCTTCATCCGGGTGAGCAACGACTGCAGGATCTTGCGCTTGTCTTTGAGGGACTGGCTTTCGGGAATATGTATCCTTAACCTGCAGATTCCAACATTCATAGAAGTCAGATCCGCCTTTTTAATTTTTGTTTCGCGTTGTGCTCCCGTGGGAGATTAGCGGGAGCTAATGTTCATTTTCTATTAGTGAGCCGGCTTTATTTCTGCGTAGCAGTTACTGCAGTAGACCGGCCGTTCTTGTCTTGGTTCAAAGGGTACTTCGCATTCAATGCCACATTTTGCACAGGTAGCTTTATACATCTGCCTTGCCTTACCACTATTCCCCGAACGGGTCTGCTTGCGATTAGACCTGCATTCGGGACACCTCTTGGGATCATTTTGAAGTCCTTTTGCCTGATAGAACTCCTGCTCGCCTGTAGTAAAGACGAAGGATTTGCCGCACTCGGCACATATAAGGGTCTTGTCCGCTAGGGCCATTAATGCCTCCTTGTTAATAATTGCTATACCCAATGGTTTTGACGGGTCTATTCGGCTCAAGACCTCTTGAAACATATGCAGGGAATCTTAATCCCGGCAATATGATCTCCCAATTTCAGAGGTAACCGGATTAAGACTCACCAGAAACCAAGGTTTGCATACGCGCATAAGTGTAGATTATAATCTTTACGAAGTCAAGACCTTATATATTATTCCATGCCAGCAATATATGAATATGACAGCCAGCCTACTGTGCGCAGTGTTATCAGCATTATAGCATGCGTGCTGATAGGCGTCGTACTCCTCTTTGCAGGAACAGGCAAATTAGCCGGATTGGGGCAGGTACCTGGTCAAACGGAGTTTCTGGATAAATTTATCCCTGACTTCATGCTGACGCCGGAGTTTGCACAGTTTGTTGGCATGATTTTCATCCCGTGGATACTTCCTATTGCTGAAATTTTTCTTGGCATCGGCCTGATTGCAGGTATCTGGCCGCGATTTCTGGCTATCCTTCTCGTCCCGCTGATACTGGGCTTCATGGCAAATAATTCATATATGATAGCATCCGGCATA
This sequence comes from Dehalococcoidia bacterium, assembly GCA_034436215.1. GTDB lineage: Bacteria > Chloroflexota > Dehalococcoidia > GIF9 > UBA5629 > UBA6808. The sequence goes on along the minus strand of DAOTVU010000015.1, from coordinate 56,597 downwards.
GATAAATATCCTACCTGTGAATGTTTCGGAATCTGGGAAGAATGGTTTGGCGGCTTTACACCTATCCAATCTATATACATCGACATGAGTTTATTTATCCTTGCCCTTATTATAATAATTGTTCACCCCGGCAATTTCTTTTCACACCAGTTCTGGATTAATCGAATTTTTTCGAGAAATAAGATCTAAATCTTTAAAATTGGTCAGAGGAGCCATATACAGCCATGAATTTTAAACAATTACGAAAATATTTATTGATATTTGCACTCATATTTACATTTTTCTCTATGGTAACGAGCTGTAAAAGTACCGCAAAGGAAGTTGTACCGTCAGCACAAATACCTGCCGAGGCTGTTAATAAAAATCCTGTTATTACAGCTTTAAAAGGCAATCCTCAGATACCTCCATTGGGGCAAACTCTGATTGTATGCGAAGCAAACGATCCTGATGGTGATAATCTTACCTATCGCTGGTCCGCTACAGGCGGTAGTATCAGCGGTTCTGCATCCGAAGTCACATGGACAGCACCTCAAAAACCGGGAAGTTACATGATCAGTGTTGTAGTAAGCGATAACAAAGGCGGCACAGCAAATAAAGATTTGATCATAAATGTACCTGAAAAACCAAACCATGCACCGGTAATAGAAGGTATACAATTTACACGCCCGGGGCATATGCCTACTATGGTTAAACCCAATATGACGGAGAAGGAAAAGAAATCCAACCCCGAGCCGGTGATACGTATTTTTGAAACCGCAGATATAACATGCCTGGCAAGTGATCCTGATGGGGATAAGCTCGATTTTATATGGATGGCGTCAGGCGGCAAGATAAATAGTATTCCCGGAAAGCAGGACTCTGTTCAGTGGATCGTTCCCGGAGCAGCGGGGACGTATAAAATTACGTGCGAAGTATCAGATCCTGACGGACTGACCGATACTTTCACTATTACAGTTACAGTGAAATGCTGTGGAGTTTAATTGCTTTCAAAGTCTGAGCAGTTTTATATTGCCCCAGGCACCCATCTTCTCGCCCGTAATTATCAGCAATCCGCGTACACCTTCTATTTTTCGCCCCAGCTCCAGAGCATTGGAGATGTCGTCTTCGGACTTTACCATATTGCACACAGCTGTGGCAGCAGCATCTGCCAGCGCTGCCGAACGTGAATATACGACGACCGCATCGGCCAACCCCAAACTCAAGGAAGGTCCAACTGTACCCGATGAAGTGCAAATTCCAGCCGGTGTCATGCCCGGCTTGATTTCCAGAGCTATACGGCCCGATAAAACCGATTGACCGGCAAAAATACCGATAGCGCGTTTTTTATCTATCTTCAGAAATATATCACCCCCGTTTTCTATAATCACTTCGGGAGAGTATTTTAATAATTCTTTTCCCACCAGTTCAGCTATAGCTCCTGCAACCGCTGCCATCGGCCCCACCCCCGCCGTTTGTCCCGCAGCCGCCATCATTCTGACGATATCAGCTTCGTCCTCTTCCACTGCCAGCGGTTTAAGGCTGTGCAAAAATAGAGGATGCCGCTGTATATACTCTTCCAACCTGGCGCGCTTTTCCTTTACTACCGATATCGCCACATCATGCAAATCCTTTGTGGCCTTTATATAAAGATCGGTCTCCTTTACCGTGACGGTAAAGGAGACCAGATCATTATCTTTAATCAAGCCCCGATAAAATCGTTCCTCATACATTACAGTAAAATCTGCTAAATTATCGATACCATCAAAAATGCAACTCCATAGCATGAGGCGGACAGGCTTTAACACATAGCTCGCATACTATGCATTTACTATTATCGAATATTACCCGTCTTGTACCGGGTTCAAGACTGAAAGCACGTGTGGGACACATGGTAATGCATGCACCGCAATGCGTGCATCTCTCTTCATTCCGGATTACATCCTGACTGAGCGCCTGAATTTCCACACCGGTGCTTTGAAGATACCGGATTCCATTATCATAATCACTTTGCTCACCGCTCAATTCCATTACCATCAAGCCCTCTTCTCCGGGTGAGATCGAGGCCTTCAAAATATTGAAATCAAGCCCGTAATCGCGTATCAGTTTACTGACAATCGGCTTATCAACCGTCTTTTGAGGGAAGTGCAATACAATTTTTTTAGCAACTTTCATTTTTCCCTCCTTCAGGGTAATTCTCTCTCTTCAAGGTTTTTCAGTTTGATACCTGATTCGATACCCGGCAGGCTGGCAACCGGCTCCGATAACAGGAAGTCTCCATTCAATATCCATTGCTTCAGGATATTTGCGATCTCAACAGCACCGGGATAACTTGAAAGTGATGATGTCGGTACTTCCTTACCACCTATTTCAATTTTGCCAGCTTTAAGATCAGCATAGCTAACTTCCTTTAGAATATCAGGCTTTCTCATGGGGTAAGCCTCGGAATAATCGACGACCGGCGCCAATATGTCAGCGTCAGTGACCAGAGTGTATGTCAGCACTTCTTCATTTAAGATCGGTATAGGTACTCCCAATCCAACCGTTAGTGTTGCCCCATAACCGAGAAAACTGGTGCCCACAAGCCATTTAGCCTTCATCTGCTTGAGGTCGCCGATAACTGCCAGAGTGCCGCCTCCGCGTGTAGGTACACCCTTTGCCGTACGCGGAACTGAGGGGTTAAACTGGGTACCCTGCCACGCTACGTAACCCATGCCACCGCCTAAGAATATGCGAGTGCCTATACCTATCGTCTTGTAGAACGGATCATTAAGCAATGGTGACAGCTGCCCAGCAGAGCAAAAGTTGGCATTACCCAATCTCGGTTTCAGCACACCCATATAAGTATAAATTATGCGGTTCCCGACATTCACAGCCACATTGTAATTCTGGTAAGCATTGCGCATATTAAAGAGCACTGCTTCATTAACCGTGTTCAGATTAATCCATGTTTCTATTTTTTTCCGCGGATAACAATCTGTACCATAGGCGGTTGCAACCAGTCTTACATTTTTGCCCGCTACCAGTTCCTCAATAACGTGTCCGCCGCCATATTTGAATTCCCCCGGATAAATCCTGTTTCTCGGATCGTCTTCCGGTATGGCAGCAGCACCGAGGATTATATCTACTGCAGCTATACCCGTATAGGCAGGCACATCGTTCAGGTATACTTTGCCGCCGCCCAACTTAATCCGTGGACTGCTATGACCAAGATTCATATAAATGCTGGAGGAGCACATTGGCCCGAAGGTTCCAGTGGTCACCACATCCACTTCCCTGGCAGTCGCAGCCACCCCTTTTTTTCTGGCAATATCGATAATTTCTTCGGCAGTAACCACGACCGCCTTACCCTTTTTAATCTTTTCATTGATCTCTGCGATCGTTTTAGCCATGTCTGCCTCCTTTAAAAATATTCAGCCCGTGCGGTGAGCCCATCTTCACAGAATCACACGCAACGGGCAGATGCGGAAATAAATAACCTTTGATATTTTAACGCCTTCCGTACCTTTCGTAAAATACAATTTCAGAAAGTTCTTTTCTAGGGGGCGCTTTTGCATCACCTTCAGGATAACCCAGCGGTGTCATTTCCACAGGTACAATGCCCTCGGGGACATCAAGAATTTCAGCTATCTTCTTTGAATCCGGTATATAGCCTACATGAACCGTCCCCAATCCCAGAGCATGTGCGGCCAGCGCGAGATTTTCCATAGCGATACCCACATCAAACATATACCAATCACCTTTATCTGTAACAGGCTGCCCCTTATAATATCCCGATTTGTTGAGTTCGGCACAGGCAACTATGACTATCGGTGCATTCCTGAGCGCTTCGGTAGCAGGATTCCCTTTATTCACCGTTTCAGAAAGCCTGGCTTTAGTCTCCGCATCTTTAACCACTACGTATCTGGTGCATTGCGTATTAGCCCATGAGGGTGCCCATCTTGCAGCCTCAAGGACCTTATTGAGAATTTCATCACTCACTGGAGTATTTTTATAATGTCTGATACTCCGTCTTGTCTTTATCGCTTCGAGAACTTCCATGTTCTAATTCCTCCGTAAATTCATTTTCTGACCGTAATTCTTTAATTAAACTGGATGTTTCGATTTCCTGTTGCTCGCTGCTACGCATGTTACGCAGCATGACTGTACCCGCCCTGATCTCATCTTCGCCAATGATAACCGTATATTTTACACCCATTGTATTAGCCTGCCTCAACTGGGACTTCAGGCTTTTATCTCCATAGGCTATTATTACAGAGATGCCCTCCTCCCTTAATCTTGCAGCTAATTTCAATGCCTCCCCTCTGGCTAATTCACCCACAGACGCTACAAATAAAGAAGGTTTATCCGCAGAAGGAACCTCTATACCCTGAGTTTTTATATTCAGAATCAACCGTTCTATCCCGGTAGCAAATCCTATAGCCGGCGTCGGGTTTCCGCCCAATTGCTCTATCAGATCGTCATACCGGCCTCCTCCACCTATTGCGCTTTGTGAACCTCCGTCTAAAGGCTGTATCTCAAACACAGTCTTTGTATAATAATCCAGACCTCTGACAAGCCTGTGATCGAAAGTATAAAATATCCCCAGAGAATCAAGATATGTAGTTAATAAATGGAAATGTTTATCGCAATCCCCGCAGAGGAAATTAATACTTTCAGGGGCGGATTCAGCTAGTGTCTGGCAGGTCGGTTTTTTACAATCGAGCAGACGCAAAGGATTTTTCTTCAATCGATTCAGACAATCGCCGCACAATGTTGAGCTCACAGTATTATAATAATCTGTCAGCTTTTTTAAATACTCCGGACGGCACTGCTTGCATCCGATGCTGTTCAATTTCAAAGAAAGATTTGTGAGCCCCAGCATATCAAAAAATTTCATCACCATATGTATAATCTCTGCATCGAGCATCGGGGATGCTTCACCTATGGCCTCGCAGCCGAACTGGTGATGCTGGCGGAACCGTCCGGCCTGTGGCCTTTCATAGCGAAATATATCGGCAAAATAATAAAGTTTCACCGGCTGCGGTAAATTATCCATACCATGTTCCACATATGATCTGCATACGGATGCAGTACCTTCAGGTCTTAAAGCCAGTTCATTACCACTCCGGTCTTTAAACAAGTACATTTCTTTATTTACAATATCCGTACCCTCTCCCACACCACGCATAAACAGATTGGCATCTTCAAATGCGGGCGTGCTTATCCGGCCAAATCCATATAATCGGCAAATTTCAGCTGCTTTTCCCTCAATATACTGCCAGTAGATTTGGTCTTCAGGCAAAATATCAGTTGTCCCGCGCGGTGCTTTATACATCATGCTATATACGAAGTTGCCTTCCAAAGGCTAATTATAATATATGAAAAGAATTAATTTTCCAAATATCGGCTATTATGCCCGCACCTCTCGCTCAATCCATCTGAGGTAATCTTCATTACCCTGAATAATCGGCAGTACGACTATCTCGGGAACAGTGTAACTATGAAGGCCCTTGATTATCTGCACCAGCTCCGGTACTGCTGATAGTCGCGTTTTTATAAGCAACAGAAGTTCATCTGATCTATCAATCCTACCATCCCACCAGAATTGAGAAATAACTGAAGGAATAATATTAATACATGCGGCCTTGCGCTTTTCAAGCAGCTCGTTTGTAATCTTACCGGCCTCTTCATCACTCGAGACCGTCACCAGAACAACCACATATTCAAAATGGTTCACTTCTCCCCTCTTACACATTAGTTCCGAAAATACCGGGAATTACCGGGTGGGACGGTATATTCCCGTAGCCATGTCTTAACACATCTTGAAAGTATTTTTGAAGTATGTAATCCTGCGGCTATACTGTAAAATCGAAAATGATTCGATTATTTACCTCATTTATAACTCTTTAGCCAGTACCTTTTCTTTAAGCACTTCAAATTGCTCTTTGGTCAGCACACATGTATTCTTGTCTTCTCCGATTTCAACCCTATCTTCAAAGACGGAGACCACCGGGCAGCATGAGCCTTCCCGGCAGAGTTTAACAACCTTCATTTTGTACCTCCATTGTAATGATTTAGCGTTTTGATTTTGATGGTACAACCCACCGGCATAAACCCTGTACCAACAATATTTCTAATTATCTCTGCAAAAGCCTTAAAAACTAAAATGACTTTAATCACGTAAACTAAAAATTACTTGCCATAGCCAAAGCCATGCATTATTATACAATTGATCAATGGTGATTGCATGGATCCAACTCCATTATTCGATAAGGCCAAGGAATATCTGCCGCCTGACAAACTGGCGATTGTCGAGGCTGCATATGAATATGCACATTCGGCCCATGATGGACAAAAACGTAAATCAGGTGATCCTTTCCTTGAACATCCTCTCCAGACAGCACTAACACTGGCCAATCTCCAGCTTGATGCTGCCACACTGGCGGCCGCTCTGCTTCACGATGTCCCAGAAGATTGTAATATACCCATAGGCGAACTCGAGAAAAGGTTCGGTCCCGAGGTCAGTAAACTCGTAGATGGCGTGACCAAGCTCAGCAAGATCGCCTGGCGTCGGGATTTGACGAAGGATAGCCAATCAACACAGGCGGAAAATCTGCGTAAAATGCTGATCGCCATGGCTGAGGATCTGCGAGTTGTTTTTATCAAACTTGCCGACCGACTGCATAATATGAACACCTTACAGGCTCTGCCGCCCGATAGGCGACAGGCTATTGCAAAAGAGACACTCGAAATATATGCTCCACTGGCCCATCGACTGGGTATGGGCGAAATTAAGTGGCAACTTGAAGATCTCGCATTTCGTTATTTACAGCCAGAACAGTATCATGAGATAGCACGTATGGTAGCGATCACGCGGGCACAAAGAGAAGGGTTTGTCGATGATGCAGTGCGAATTCTACACGATGAAATGGTCATTGCGGGCATTGAAGGAGAAGTGAAAGGGAGACCAAAACACATCTACAGTATCTATAACAAAATCAAGCGTTACAGCACCCTGGGAAGGACTTTTGGTGATATTCACGATCTGTTTGCCATCAGGGTTCTTGTCAACAGTGTATCTGATTGTTATAAAGTGCTGGGTATTGTCCATTACCTCTGGCATCCCATTACAGAAGAATTCAATGACTATATCGCCAATCCCAAAGAAAACGGTTACCAGTCTCTTCATACTACCGTACTCACTGGCGGTACAATACCTCTTGAAATTCAAATTAGAACGTATGAAATGCATCGGGTAGCAGAATATGGTGTTGCAGCCCACTGGCGATACAAAGAAGGGGCAAAGCCAGATTTACATTTCGAAGAAAAAATATCCTGGCTTCGGCAACTTATAGACTGGCAAAGCTCACTCGACAGCAGTGAGTTTTTGACCTCACTTAAAGATGACTTTTTTTCGGATCAGGTTTTTGTTTATACACCTATGGGTGAAATCAAAGCTCTACCCAGGGGAGCCACTCCTCTGGATTTTGCTTACCTGATACACACGGATATAGGGCACAGGTGCATTGGTGCAAAGGTCAACGGCAGGCTGGTCCCGCTGAACTACGAATTAAAGAATAGCGATATCGTAGAAATAATGGTCAGCAAGATAGATAAAGCCCCCAGCATGGATTGGCTCAATCCCGACCTCGGCTATGTTAAGACCGCCCACGCCAAAGAGAAAATCCGGGCATGGTATAAAAAACAGGAGCGCACGCAAAATATCGAACGCGGTAAAAGCATTCTGGAAAAGGAGTTAAAAAGGTTGGGGCTGAATGTCGCTAATTACGAAAAGCTGGCTAAATCAATGGAGTTTGAAACCCTCGATGATTTTCTGGCTGCTGTGGGATACGGAGGCATAACACCCCACCAAATTGCCTCAAAATTAGAGGTCGAGGTGCAAGATTTACCCATAGCCACGGTAAAACCCGCTTCATCAGCAGGCAAACAAAAGGGGTCAGGCATACAGGTTCTGGGTGTCGGCGACCTGCTTACCCATCTTGCCCAATGTTGCCATCCGGTGCCGGGTGATGATATCATCGGATACATTACAAGAACATATGGCATCACCGTACATCGTAAGGACTGCATAAATGTTATCAATGAGGAGGAAAAAGAAAGATTAATCGAAGTTAGCTGGGGTGACGTCGAAGAGGTTTACCCCGTTGGTATTCAAGTAGAAGCGTGGGACCGTGTAGGGTTATTAAGGGATATAACTACAGTTTTAGCGGAACATAAAATCAATATAACCAGCGTTAATACACAATATAACGATGACGTATTTACAATGTGGGCAACAATCGAAATAAAAAGTATATCTCAGCTGAATCATATATTAAGCAGGATTATGAGCCTTAAAGGAGTGATTAATGCCAGTAAAGTCCAGAGAGACAGTTTAGAAACAAGTTCTTGAATTCAAAGGAGGTAGGCAGAATTGCCAAAGACAAAAACAGCAGAAAAATCAGCAAGATCGGCCAAGAGGAAGGCCGAGAGAAATAAGACTATAAAAAGCAGCACCAAGACCGCCATTTCAAAAGCAGAAAAACTGGTTGCCGCCAATAAAATTGAAGAAGCGAAAATGGCTGTCAAGGCGGCTATAAGCAGTCTGGATAAGGCATCCAAGAAAAAGGTTATCCATCCTAACACAGCCGCCAGGAAAAAGTCCCGGCTGGTTAAAAAATTGAATGCCCGAATTAAATAAAACGCCTGTACTGAATATCTATAAACGGATAGTTTCTAACTAATCAGAATATGCAATAGACCCGTTTATAAAGGATGACAGCTTATGCGGGAGATGCTGCCCCAATTTAAAGCCGTGGGTAACGAACTATTTGGTCGCCATATGGTATCACTGTATGGTGGCAACCTCAGCATGAGGATAGAAGATAAGATATGCATTACCCGCAGTGGCAGTAAACTCGGGTATCTCACTGACGATGACCTGGTTTTAACCGATCTAATAGAGATTGACGAAAACACAAACAAAGCTTCCTCAGAGCTGATGGTACACAGGGCCATTTATCGGCAGACTCCTTTTAAAGCAGTCGTACACGCACATCCAGTCCATGCAGTTTTACTATCTGCATTTGATGAGAAAATAATGCCTTCAGATGAAGGGGGTATATTATTTATACCCGAAATTCCAGTTATTGGATTCGGAACAATGCCCGGCCCAGGCAAGTTCGCCGAAGAGATAGGCAGCGCACTTAACAGGTATGCAGCAGTTGTAGTTTACCGGCATGGGAGCTTTGCCAGAGGAATGACCCTGGAAGAGGCCTTTGCAATTACAGAGCTACTGGAAATAAGCTGCCGGCTGATCTACATGGAAAAGATTCTTAAGAAATAGCATCGCGCGCCACATAAGCCAATGGATATCAGTTCTCCCGATCGTTTCTCGTTTGTTTCAGGTCGATTATATATCCAGTCTCAATTGCGTCGAAACCATATTTGCTGCGGATTTCATCAATCGCTCTGTTGAGTTCTTTCTTTTTTGTATCATTCTCACCAAATAGAGGTAGCTGCCTTTCCCCAACAATCAGATTGGATACTTCCAGGCCAATAAGTCTGACAGGTATACTTTTACCTCTCAACGCTGATCGCAATAAACCCATAGCTGTATTAAAGATATCGTCATCAAGATCTGTAGGATAAACAGATGTTTTACTGTGGCTAAATGTCTGAAAATCGGCCAGGCGTAATTTAATAGTAATCGTTCTGGCCTGTTTTTCATGCTGACGTAATTCAGCTCCTATTTTCTCTGCAAAGTATCTCAGATTGGCCTGCAGAAGACGGACATCCAACGTATCAACGGGAAAAGTAATTTCGCGACTGATCGATTTAGCTTCAACACGCGGTTCAACGTTTCTGTCATCAACACCACGAGCATTCTTTAAAAGCCATAGCATGCCCACTCCAAAACTTCTGATAAACAGCTTATCCGGCATATCGGCCAAACGTCCGACAGTTGTTATCCCCATTGAATGCAATGTTCCTGCCATTTTCATACCAATGCCGGGTAACCTCTGTACCGGTAATTTTGCCAGAAAATTAGCTTCCTGGCCGGCAGGCACTTCAATCAAGCCATCGGGTTTACTTAAATCGGAGGCCACTTTTGCCACAACTTTGCAGGTCGCAATGCCGATAGAAGCTATTAATCCCGTTTCCCGTCTAACCCGCTGCTTAATTTTCATAGCCAGCGAACGCCACGAGCCATAATTTTCACAGCCAGTTACATCAAGATAGGCCTCATCCAGTCCTGCTATTTCCAGTACAGGTGTATAATCAGCAAGTACCGACATAAATCTATCAGAATATCCTCGATATTTCTGGTAATGACCGGTTACGAAAACAGCCTGCGGACACAGCTTTCTTGCCTGGAACAATGGCATAGCAGCATGAACACCGCATGCACGTGCCTCATATGAGGCAGAGGCAACCACTCCTCGTCCCTGTGGTCTGCCACCCACAATAACCGGTTTGCCAGATAACGATGGATTTTCTATCCTCTCAACCGCAACGAAAAAAGCATCCAGATCAACATGAAATATAACGCGCGGTATATTCCTTTCTGCCTCTAGCATTACCTCACCGCAAAGATTGTATAACTATTCTGTATCAAGTATAACGGGAATCGTTTATTCTATCCCGCAAATCCTTGGCCGCATTCCTGGCGGCCCTGGCAAAATCTTTTTCTCTCGACGCATATAACACCTGGCGTGCTGCTACTATTATTGCTTTTTCTTTCTGATTATCAACACCGTATTTTACGGCCTGCACCAGATCTCCTCCCTGAACGCCTATACCAGGTATCAGCAAGGGCATTTCAGGGCACATTTGCCTTATTATCTTTATATCATCCGGATAGGTAGCACCGGCAACCAGACCGATATTTCCATTTTTATTCCATTCTCTGGCACGCAATGCAACCGACTGGTATAGCTTCATACCGAAGTTATCCACTACATCCTGAAAATCAGTAGCACTCCGGTTTGAGGTACGGCATAGGACAAATACACCGCCATACCTGTATGCGAGAAACGGCTCAATAGCATCGTAGCCAAGATACGGATTGACTGTTACGGCATCGAACTTATAATATTCAAACATTGCCCTGGCATATGCCGCGGCAGTATTACCTATATCCCCACGCTTAGCATCTCCTATCACCGGGATTTCGCCAGGGATCATTGCCACAGTTTTACGCAATATCTGCAGACCACGAATGCCCATAGCTTCATAAAAGGCAAGGTTGGGTTTATAAGCGCAGACAAGATCTACTGTGGCGTTGATGATCTCTCTATTGAATTCCAGCACATCTGTGATAGGTAATTTATCAGGTTCGGGATCAAGCCCCACGCAGAGAAGACTGTTGTTGCTGCGGCTTATCTTCAACAGCTTATCCATAAATTTTACTTTCATATGCCACTCCTCAGACAACTCCCAGATAGAGGCATTATATCACCTAATCCATATCCCGCTTAAAAATAAAGCGGGAAAAATTATAAATATAATATTATAATAGTATTCTATGCTATGTCTTATTTGGACTGTAATAGCATTTCTGTCAGGTAGTATGCCCTTTTCTGTATGGATTGGCCGGCTATTTTTACATACCGATATCAGAAATTACGGTGATGGAGCACCCGGCGCCACCAATGTAGCACGTGCCGGGGGGCGTATATCGTATATTATCTCTGTTTTACTCGATGCTTTCAAAGGTACGGTGCCAATCTGGCTAGCCCAGCTTATTTCCGGATTAAATGGCTGGGAACTGGCAGTAGTTGCAGTTGCCGCAGTTGCCGGTCATGCTTTTACTCCATTTCTTAAGGGGAAAGGTGGCATGGGAGTAGCTACAACATTCGGTGTATGGCTGGGGCTGCTGGGATGGCTAGGACCCATTGTACTTGCAATTGGGATAGGGTTTATGTTTTTTCTACAAAAAAACTGGGTATGGGCGTCAGTAGGCGGCATGGTTATTTTTCTTCTGTTTCTGCTGCTGGCACAGTTTCCAGTGAGTCTGGCCGGCGTGAACCTTTCCCAGACGTCTATTATGGTCATAAAAAGGTTCGACTACTTTAAAAGCTGGCCTGACCTCCAGCCCTGGCTGATCAAGAGAGGGAAGAAATAATGCTAACACCCGACCCTTTGCTCATACCAGAGATAATGATCATTTTTTTCATACTGATTCTGCTGTTGATCGCATATATTAACATACAAAATCTGAACAAATTATCTGGTTACAATAAACTCTCCGTATTTCCTCGTATTTCCGTACTCATCCCCGCACGCAATGAAGAGGAGAAAATCAGAGACTGCATATCATCGCTTTTAAAGCAGGACTACCCAAACTATCAGATTATTGTTTTAAACGATAACTCTACAGATCGTACCGGAGAGATACTTGCTGAACTGCAGAGTCGTGACAATCGCTTAAAAGTCATTCATGGTGCATCTTTACCTGCTGATTGGCTGGGCAAGCACTGGGCATGCCATCAATTATATTTAGCATCTGACGGCGATTATTTATTTTTTACCGACGCCGATACAGTCCACAGCACATCTACCCTGACCAACGCTATGGCAGCCATGCTTACAGAAAATGCAGATATGATTTCAATCATACCCAGGCATATATTGGGCACCCTCTCTGAAAAACTCGCTATGCCCCTATTTGCACTCGGTGTATTTGCAATGGTACCTCTGCCAGCTCGCTTCCGTCCACGATCCATCAGCATGCTTTCATCCAGCGGAAAGCTGATGATGTTCCGCCGGAAGGCTTATGAAATAAGCGGAGGCTTTGCAGGTATTAGACAAAATGTGCTCGATGATCTGGAACTGCCACAAAAAATACAGCAGGCCGGCTTCCGCTATCGTCTTTTTGATGGGACGGAGAACGTTTCCTGCCGTATGTACCATAGCTTTAAAGAATTACATGAAGGATTGACAAAGAATATGTTTGCCTCATACCAGTATAATATACCTGTATTTGTCATTACCTGGATATGGGCACTTTTCGCTGTCTGGGAACCAATAATTATTCTGCTTTTATTTAAAACACCCCAATATCCTCCCACATTGGCCCACGGGTTGGCAGTAATAGCTATTATCGGTACGCTATCACTCTGGGTCTTATATTATCAACGCTTCAAATTTCCCATATATATGGTATTATTTTATCCTGTTAGCGTTACTCTAATAGGCGCTATTTCAACTTCTTCAATGATCTTAACACTGACCGGGCAGGCCAAATGGAAAGATCGTAAAATGCCAACGCGTAAAATATATTGAGTAAGTATTTTTTGCAAAGCTATGGTCACGGTATTGTGGACACTTGCAGGAGTTTTACTGGGGTCCATCCCCTTTGCCCTTCTCATCGGCAGATTATTGTTTAAAATAGATATCCGTAAATACGGAGATGGTAATCCGGGTGCGACCAATCTCTGGAAGGCAAAGGGATTCGGCTGGGGTGCAGTCGCCTATATTTTCGATTTTTTAAAAGGCGCACTGATTCCGGGACTGTGTTTTTATATTTTCGGGATACATGACTGGAATATCGTCCCCATTGCACTCGGCCCCATAATTGGACACGCCTTTTCCCCGTTCCTTAAATTTCGTGGCGGAAAAGCCATTGCCACTACATATGGTAGCTGGGCGGGATTAACACTGTGGGAAGTGCCCGTTTTCCTCGCGTTGATTACATTTGTCATCTCAGCCTTCCAGAAAATCCATTCATGGATACAGGTAACCGTTATGGTTTTTCTGCTGGCATTCATCTTATTGAGATTTTACAGCCAGCCTGTTCTCTATCCATTTATGGCCATCTGGCTGGGCAATCTTATCATAATAGTTATCAAACATGCAGATGAGCTTAATACCAGGCCAAAATTGCAACCCTGGCTACTAAAATTGTGGAAAAAGAACCGTTGATAATCATTGCAGTTGTACTCACGATAATTGCTGCTTTTCTGAGTCTTCTTATCATAATCGAGATAACCAATCTTTTTTATCTGAAAAATTTAGCCCGCTATAAAACCTGTAATGATACTCCCTTTGTATCCATACTGGTACCTGCACGCAATGAACAGGATGTTATAGGCAACTGCCTAAAATCTCTTCTCGCGCAGGATTATCACTATTATGAAGTAATAGTTATCGACGATGAATCGACCGACTCTACCCCCCAAATATTGCAATCTCTGGCCGGGGAAAACAGCAGATTGAAGATTGAAAAAGGAATGCCTTTGCCACCGGGATGGCTGGGAAAACACTGGGCTTGCCACCAGCTTGCACTTAAGGCCAAAGGAGAATTACTACTTTTCACCGATGCTGATACAGTGCACCGCCCGTTTATGCTGCAGCATGCGGTTTCGGCTATGACCGCGGAAAAAGCCGACCTAATTTCGGCTTTACCCCACCAGATCATGGTATCTTTTATAGAAAAGCTGGTGATGCCTTTCAGTTACTGGAGTACTATGGTATTCCTGCCTCTTTTTATTGCCTACCGAACAAAAAATGGCTGGCTGTCCTCAGGCACAGGGCAATTCATGTTATTCAGGCGTTCAGCTTACGAGGCTATCGGCGGCTTCGCCTCAATTAAAAATCATGTGGTTGACGATGTAGAATTATGTAAACGCATTCATGCGCAGGGATTTCGCTGGCGACTTTTTGACGGGAAAGACATCTATCAGGTAAGACAGTACGAGAATTTTAAAGAGTTATATGAAGGATATACCAAGAATTTATTTGCCGGATTTGGTAATAATATACCCGTTTTCGCATTCGTCTGGCTGTGGCTGCTCACAATTTTCTGGGCTCCGCCGGTAGCCATTATTATATCTTATCTCCTGTCCGTCGATACATGGTTTTATTATCTGTGCGGTATATGCATCATGCTATCCTTACTGAGCTGGTGCATCACCTGTGCAAAATTTCACTTCCCGTTATATATCGCTATATTCTATCCGATTACAATTCTTATGATGGTTATATTTGCATATAGTTCTCTGCATTTGAGTCTTGCCAGAAGAGCTACATGGAAAGGTAGATATATGCCGGGTCGAATATAATACGGCAGATCTTTGAAGCCTTTATCGAACAATCATTGACAGCGCTTAAATGGGACAAAATATAATTACAAATATACTTCTCTATTTGCAAATTGCGGTTGTTCTGGTCTTAAGTATATTAACAATTATCACGTTGAGCAATCTCAAATATCTGCGTCGTCTTCGTAGCTATAAATTCTCTGCTACATGGCCCCGTATATCAGTACTGGTACCTGCTCGTAACGAAGAAGAAAACATAGGTAAATGTGTAAGCAGTCTCTTGAAACAGGATTATCCCGATTTTCAATTAATTGTTCTGGATGACAATTCTAACGACAAAACATGGGAAATACTTCAGGAATTTGCTCGTCGGGATGATAGATTAAAAATCATTAAGGGGAAACCATTACCCGATGACTGGTTGGGCAAGCATTGGGCTTGTCATCAACTATTTGAAGAAGCCGATGGTGAATTACTGTTATTTGTAGATGCCGATACCATCCACGAACCCGATATGCTGAAATACGCGGCTTCAGCCATGTATGAAGAAAATGCATCGCTGATTTCGGTGCTACCCCAGCAGATCGTTATTTCATGGTCTGAGCTACTGAGCATACCGGCATTCTATTTAGGTATGCTGTGCGGCGTTCCCCTCGGACTTACACGACTACAACGTAATCCGCTATTATTTGCCTGTCTCGGACAATTCCTAATGTTTCGAAGGGAAGCCTACGTGGCAGCCGGCGGTTATGCCTCTGTCCGGCAGAACATTGTAGATGATCTGGCTATCGGTCGTAGAATTCACAGCATGGGGTTATGCTACCGCCTCCTTGACGGTCATAAACTTATTTATTGCCGCATGTATAATACTTTCGAGCAGGTATGGAAAGGACTGACCAAAAGCACCTTTGCAACTTTCGATTTCAATCCCTTTTTTATCACGTCCATATATTTGCTGATTATCCTTATTTTTTTAAGTCCTCCGGTCATACTGTTATCATCATATGCCTTTCACAATTTACCCGTAGTAATGCTAATAACAGCCGGCATTGCTCTGCTCCTGATTATAATCATCTGGATAATCAGCAACCTGCGCTTTCACTTTCCACTTTATCTGGTGCTAATTTATCCGGCCAGCGTTACCTTTATGGTCATAATTGCTATGGCTTCGATGGTACTGACCATACAGGGCAAAGCCACATGGAAAGGGCGAAACATGCCCAGATTTGTTAAACTTTAATCACAACCCTGCCGGGTTCCGCGCTATAATTCAGATTATGATGCCCTACAATCAGGCGGTTTTATTTTTATCAACCCTTACCGACTACGAGAAGATTATACCTTCTCCATGCTCTGTCAGCTACGATCTGAGGCGGGTCGATAAATTATTGGCAGACCTCGGTAATCCTCACCGGGGAAGGATTACCGTGCACATAGCCGGTACGAAAGGCAAAGGTAGTGTATCGATTATGATATCGAGCATACTTACCCGTGCAGGCTATAATACAGGGCTATATACTTCGCCACATTTATATTCATGGCAGGAACGCATCAGAGTCAACAACAGGATGATAACAAAGAGAGATTTTACCCGTTTGCTAAGCTTCATCAAACCTTCTATCCTCAACATCAATCGGGCAGGGCAGTATGGCTGTATAACCACCTTCGAGGCATTAACAGCTCTGGCATTTTTATATTTCAGCCAGAGGAAGGCGGATGTGCAAGTGCTTGAAGTGGGACTGGGGGGAAGACTCGATTCAACCAATGTGGTAAATGCTGAAATCTGCATTATTACCTCCATAAGTCTCGACCATACTGCAATACTGGGAGATACCCTGCAAAAGATAGCGATAGAAAAAGCAGGAATCATCAAGCAAGGCTCAATCGTTATCTCTGCGCCCCAAGTAAATGCGGTGGCCACTGTTATAAAAGAAAAGTGCCATGAATTAAATGCGAGGCTGCTACTGGCGGGCAGAGATTTTTTCTGGCAAAGGCAAGGAGGCGATTTAGCAGGGCAACAGTTTAAACTTACTACCATGAGCAGAGATTATAATATTTCCATTCCCCTACTGGGCGACTACCAGATGGAAAACTCGGCACTGGCAATAACAGCTATCGAAATGCTGGAGCCTTTTGGTTTTAATCCGAGTTACAGAGAAATTGTTCTTGCAATGTCGCAACTAAACTGGCCGGCACGAATGCAGGTACTGCAGAGAAAACCGCTACTCCTAATCGATGGAGCGCACAATGTCTACTCTTTAACCCTGACATTGGACTCTTTGAAAAAATATTTTGAATTCAAAAAGTCGATTGTGATCTTCGGTGTCTCGGCTGATAAAGATGTTGAAGGTATGGCTGGGCCAGTGGCCGGATTTGCAGACGTCGTTATCCTCACCACTTCAAAACACCCGCGTGCTGCGCCGGTTGATCGTCTGCATCAGATATTCTCTAGGGTCGGTGTAAAGACTATCAATACAGCAGACTGCAAGGAGGCGCTTCTCACAGCCCTGAACCTGGTGACAGAAGACGATATCATCCTTGCTATTGGATCATTGTTTCTGGCAGCTGAAATAAAAACTGAATTCGATCGATTATCCAAATAAAGATATGTAGAACCGTAAATCAGAACTGATGCTATCTGAATTAAACAGAGGATATTATCTCTCTTCTCTGCCCCTTGCGCTATCAGGGAGCATCCTGCCAAGCAATCTCTGCAGAGTCATGACATGTACACATTCTCCCCACTCAGAAAAGAAATGGCAATTGCAGTGCCACCTGCCACCATCAAGAGTCAGAACATGGGTATCATTTTCACCCCGGAATGTGGCTGAAAAGAGGGAGATGGATACGCGATCGGGCTCTTCAGCATATCGCCTGGCCTTCTCGATTTTGCCGATAAGACTGGATTGCACAAAACCCTCCGCCTAAAGTATATATTGACGGAGTTTTAAAGTCCATTTCATATTCAGCAGAGATAAAACTGAGCTTTTATCGGATTATTTTATATTTGAATGGCTGTTATACAATCTTTCTTTCCACGCTACACCGGCACCCAGCGCATGTCTGGCTGCTGCATATAAGGCCACCAGCATTAGATAGATGACTCCCAGGGGATGAAATATAAAAGAGGCACCCGGCACTTTAAAACGCCTGTCTACAGCCCAGCGCATCATCTCAATCACCACAACCTGTGCAATTACGGTATAAGCCCATACTTCAGATTGTATGCCGGATAAAATACACTGCATTAACCACAGAAAAGGTGCAAGGAGAAAGAGATACGCTGTGATAAAGAAAGCCACAAGAGCAAATGGTGACATGGCTATTATCGAATACATCCACTTACACCAGCCTTCCGTCATAGAATTCAGCGAGTGATACATGTCTGTGGACATAACATTGCACAGATCTATGCAAACAAATTTTCCGCCTGTCTTTTTAATTTCAGCGCCAAACCAGACATCTTCGATAATTCTGTCTTTTACCGCCTCGTGACCACCCACTTTCCAGTATTCATCCCGCGGAAACAGCATAAACTGACCTATGGCCAGTGTAGGCCATGGCTTTTTCGTTCTATTGAGAAACCAGATAGGAAACCAGCTCATTAAGACGAAATACATCATGGGCATGACGATTTTTTGTGGCAAACCCGACAAAATCTGACGGGGCATACCGGAAAGAAGGGAGGTTTTTTCATCAGTAGCTATCTTCATAACACTGCGCAGCATAAAAGGCTGATGAACGGTATCAGCATCAACAAAAAGCAACCATTCACCTCTGGCATATCGGGCAAGTTGCATGCAAGCATGCGGTTTGCCGGCCCAACCATCAGGAAGCGGTTTGCCCCGAACAAGGCGAACTCTGGGATCCTTTTCCTGAATATCTGCCACTATTTTTGCTGTTTGGTCCAGTGAATTATCGTCAAGAATAATTATTTCATATTCAGGATAATCCTGTTTCAACAGCGAGTTAATACATCTTCCTATATTGGCTTCCTCATTTCGTGCAGGGACAAGAACGGACACAAATGGTGGTTTTGCGGGTAACTTGGCCAGGGGCGAAGGGCGGCGCAGTAAAATTAAGTTTAATATCAGGTTAAGGGCAAATATCAAAATTACAACCAGAACCAATATCTGCAACAACATCGAAATTCACCCTTTAGTTATGCCGTTACCTAAATTATTCAAACATGACCATGTTATCTTTTGCAGGCAGGGTTGTCAATCTGTAATTATGCTTATTTTGGAGTCATATTTTCAAATTTTTCACTCAAATCCGAACAATCTGCTAAAATTACTTGGTCGGATATTGTCTGATGAGAGAAACACTGCAGACCTTACTGAAAGATCACCGGGCGGATTATATAGAGGTGAGATTGGAGGAAAACAATTCCAGCCGGCTTATTTATCGGGGCAAACGGCTGGAGGAAGCTGGGTTGTCTGCCAGTTCAGGCGGCAATGTCAGAGCGCTGGTAAACGGAGGCTGGGGATTTGTCAGCTTCAACAGCATTCACGACCTGCGTGCTAAAATAGACTTAGCCATAGAGCAAGCAGGATATATAGCCAGAGGAGAAATCAAACTAAGCCCCGTAGAACCGATTATCGATGTCGTAGAAGAGACTTTTAAAAGGAATCCTCAAAACATATCCATTTCCGAGAAGAAACAGCTTATGGACCATTATAATCTGCTGATGCTTGAGACTGCGGGTATTCAAACTACCACAATTGCGTATTCGGATATAAGGAAAAAGGTTACACTGGCGACGTCAGAGGGCACCTATATTGAGCAGGAAAGGATAGACCTTACGCTCAGGATAGCTGCTATAGCCAGTCAGGATGGCGATATTCAGCAGGCCGGTTTAAGTATAGGGAGCAAAGGAGATTTCAGCGTTATCGAAAACCTCGATGTTCCGGTTAAAGAGCTGGCTAAAAAGGCTGTTGCTTTACTCTCAGCACCTCAGGTAAAGGGCGGAATATATACGGTTGTACTCGATCCTGTACTGGCGGGAGTCTTCGTTCATGAAGCTTTCGGCCATCTTTCTGAGGCAGATCATATCTATGAAAACCCCAAATTGAAGGAGATAATGGTTCTGGGTCGTCGTTTTGGTGGAAAACACTTAAATATAGTCGACGGTGCGGCCGTTCCCGGATATCGTGGTAGCTACAAATACGATGACGAGGGCACACCGGCGAGTAAAACGTATCTCATAAGTGAAGGCGTTCTCAATAGCCGGCTTCACTCCCGCGAAACGGCGGGCAGAATGGGAGAGAAACCTACCGGAAATGCCAGAGCCATCAACTACATGTATCCACCCATCGTCCGCATGACCAATACATTTATCGAACCGGGGGATATATCTTTTGAGGATATGGTTGCCGATGTAAAGGAAGGTGTATATGCCAAGGACTGGTACGGTGGCACTACCAGCCTCGAGATGTTCACATTTTCTGCGGGCGAAGCTTACATGATCCGTAATGGGAAAATAGCCGAGCTGTTGAGGCCTATTGTCCTCAGTGGCAATGTCTTTACCACATTAAACAATATCGATACTATCGGTAATGACCTTTCAATGAATCAGGGTGGAGGGTGCGGCAAAGCAGGTCAATCGCCGCTCCCGGTTTCTAACGGCAGCCCACATATACGTATCAGAAACTGTCTGGTGGGAGGCAAGTAATTGGAGGATATTTTAATTAAAGCCAGCAAAACGGCTGAAAGTGCCGAGGTATTTCAACTCACCGCTTTAAGAACGCCTGTCCAGTTCGAAGCAAACAGGCTAAAACAAATACAAACAAAGGAATCAGTGACAACCGCTCTGCGTGTTTTTAAAAACGGCAGGGTGGGTTTCGCCCAAGTAAGCGGAAGTATTAAACCCGAAGAACTGATAAGTATGGCTCTGGAAACCAGCGAGTTCGGCCATAAGGTCAACTATACTTTACCCGGCAATTTGCCCTTAAATCATCCGGATATCTATGATCCTGAGATAGAGAAGGTTAGAGTGGAAGAGATGATCGATATCGGCATGGAGATTATCGAATCAGTCAGAGCTAACACACCGGAGATAGTCTTCGAGGGAACAATCGCTCGCACCAGCGCTATATATCAAATCATCAATACCAACGGCACAGATATCCATTATCGGCGTAGTACATTCACTGTAAGTATGGATGGGATGCTTGTACGTGATGGAGATATCCTTTACATAGGCGACATTTTGAGTTCGTGTCACCCCATCCGGGAATTCAGCAGCATGACGGGTAACCTAATCAGACAGCTTGAGTTAGCAAGAAACAACGTCTCCATAAAATCAGGGATATTTCCTGTGATTTTCAGCCCTTTTGGTGTAGCTGGAGCTCTGATATCACCCCTGATTGCTGCTCTTAATGGGAAGACTGTTTACGACGGTGCGTCACCGCTTAAAGATAAGCTGGGAAAATCGGTTTTTGATCGTAAATTCTGGTTGTACGATGATCCTACTATCCCATATCAGCCGGGCAGCACACCTTGTGATGACGAGGGTATGCCGGCAGTCAGAAATACTTTGATAAATTCAGGTGTTATTTCTCAGTTTTACTATGATTTACATACCGCTGCCTTAGCCGGCACTGTCAGCACGGGAAATGGCACTCGCAACGGTGGCTTACCCTCACCATCTCCACACGCCCTTATAATAGCACCGGGCAAATCAACTCAAGATGAAATGGTTAAACAGATTAAAGAAGGCCTCCTGATTGAGCAGCTAATGGGAGCTGACCAGGGCAATATTCTGAGTGGAGATTTCAGCGGTAATGTGTTGCTGGGCTATAAAATCGAGAATGGAGAGATCTGCGGGCGTGTAAAGGATACTATGGTATATGGCAATGTATATCAGTTGCTCGGCAGTATTTCCGATATTGGCAATGATGCTCGCTGGATTGCCGGCTACTTGAACACGCCCAGCATATTTTGCCCTGAAATCTCGGTTTCGGCAAAATAATGGTAAGAAATATGCAAAAATTAGTTAACTTTAAAAAAGAGCCCCGCCCGCGTGCATGTGATTTCATAGCCGCCTGGCCGGGCATCGGGAACCTTTCGCTCATACTCGCACGCTACCTTCAGGAAAAACTTGGGGCCGAGGAAATAGGCGAGATAGAACCCTTTTCATTTTTCGATCCAATAGGTGTAATGGTCAAAGACAACGTCGTAGAAGCTCCACAATTTCCCGAGGGCAAATTTTATTACTGGCGAAACACTGCAGGTAAAAAAGATCTCCTGTTTTTTATCAGCAATGAGCAACCTTCTTACAAGGGTTATGACCTTGCGAACTTCATTCTCGATATTGCCCGTAAATTCAAGGTGCAGAGGGTTTATACTTTTGCTGCTGCTATTGCTAAAATCCACCACACGGAACAACCAAAGGTTTGGGCTGTTGCCACAAATCGAGAACTTGTAGATTTTTT
The DNA here is from genome assembly GCA_034436215.1 of Dehalococcoidia bacterium. GTDB lineage: Bacteria > Chloroflexota > Dehalococcoidia > GIF9 > UBA5629 > UBA6808. Next base: position 34,159 of record DAOTVU010000015.1, on the reverse strand, counting down.
AAAAGGATTTGATGTGGTATTAAGGGGGCGATTGCAGATTGCTGGGCTAAATGGACTGCTCTTGGGAGTAGCTCGCGAACGGGGAATTGAAGGGATCTGCCTGCTGGGTGAGGTGCCTTCCTATACTACCCGGATACCCAATCCCAAAGCCGCACTGGCTGTAATCAAGGTCCTCCTTAAAGTCCTGAATATCCAAATCGACCTTGCAGAACTTGCTAAAATTGCGGAAGAATCGGATCAACAGATGAAAAGGCTGGCAGCTCAGGCAATGGGTGAATATATAGATCGCTACACTCGGCCGATCTGGCCGCCATCGGAAGAAGAAATATATGAAGAAGATGAAGGTGAAGAGGACGAGGACGAGGACGAAGATGAAGATGAGGAAGATTAGATGCACCATCAATTAACAACCAGGCAGGTGATTGATGAGATCTTCCTGCCGGGCGCAGATATACTTAATACCAGAATAGCTCGTCTCTCCGCTCTATCCTCTGACGAATTGCGTTATTTCACAGCTAAATGGAAGGAAGCACTCACCAGCCAGCGTTTCGATCTTATATCCAAAATGGTCAGCCTGAGCGAAGAAGACCTCACACTCGATTTTACAGCTGTTTTCAAATTGGGTATTGAGGATGCCGAGGAGGATATAAGGGTGATGGCAGTGGATGGCCTGGAAATGGAAGACAAATTCATATTTGCAAGGCCCATCATCAAAGCGCTGAAGAGCGATGAATCATTACGTGTGAGAATAGCCGCTGCTAAAGCTCTGGGAAAATTTGCCCTGATGGCAGAGATGGAAGAAATACCCGGACCGATAGGACAGGATATTTTCAATTCCCTACTCGAATCTCTGGAAAATGCAGCTGAGCCCATTGAATTGCGCAGACGAGCCCTTGAATCTATAGCCCCATTTCACCAGGAGATAGTCGAAAGTTATATTGAGGACTTTTATCACAGTGATAACCCCAAAGTCAGAGCCAGTGCTATCTACGCAATGGGACGCAATTGTGACACTCGATGGCTGAGTTATCTGATTGAGGAATTACAGAGCAGTAATGCAGAAATCAGGTTTGAAGCTGCACAGGCTTGCGGCGAAATCGAAGATGAAACAGCAGTTCTACCTCTTATAAATCTCCTGAACGATAAAGATATGGAAGTCCAGGAAGCGGCTATATCCGCTCTGGGCAAAATCGGCGGGCCGGAGGCCAAAAACGCACTTCAAAAACTAGTCGATAATTCTCAGCCGGGCATACGCGATGCTGCTCGATCTGCTCTGGCGGAGCTTGAGGCATGCGAAAATCCTCTATCTTTGAACTTTTAAACCTGCAATCCCCGGTTACAGGTAACAAGGTTATCCTCCGACCACGCAGGCTCGAAGATGCGATCGAAGAATATAGATGGAGAACCGACGAAGAGCTTTGCCGCCTAGATGCAACCGTGCCCCTTGAAGTCACCTTTACTGAATTTCGCAACCGGTATGCCGCTGAGATCGAATATCCTGGATTAACTTATACACTGGCTATTGATACCTTTGCAAACAAACATATAGGCAACTGCAGCCTGTTTAATCTGGATTTTGCCAACAATAACGCGGAGGTTGGTTTAATGATCGGCGAAAAGATATACTGGGACCAGGGATATGGTAGCGATGCTCTCCAGACATTCCTTGGCCATATTTTCAAACATATTGATATAGGTACTATCCTTCTGCGCACTCTTGACTGGAATAAACGGGCACAGAGATGCTTTTTAAAAGCAGGATTCAAGCCCTGTGGTAAGATGGTCAAAGAAGACTATAACTTCGTTATTATGAAAATCGACTGCTGGCAGGTTACCGGTAAAGATCAGTAGACAGAAATAGGAGCCGCGTCTGTTATTACTTTCCCTGCTCCCCTCAATTTTCCCCGCAGATATTTTGATAACGCAAACAGTCCCAGATGTGCTTGACCATCATATGACTTTAACTTTCCCTGTACCCGCAGCTTGACCTGTTGATTTACTTCACGTGGTGAAACTGCAAGCGGATCCAGGGTATCCGATGCCGTATGAAACCCCCATAAATCTACAAATGATGGTACGTAAACCTGATACGGGCGAACTATTTTAAAAATGTTTTTTAATGTTTTATTAATGGCAACAAAGTTATCCATGTTTATCCAGCCCGACTGTCCCGATTGCACAACCATAATTCCATCCGGCTTAAGTTTATCCTTGACCATCTGGTAAAATTCACGTGTATAAAGCATGCGGGCAGGTCCTTCTTCCACCGGGTCTGCCAGATCGATAACAGCAATATCAAACAGTTCTTTAGTTTTCTGTATATAGCTTCGGGCATCGTCATAGATTATAATTGAGCGTGCGTCTTCAAAAGAGCCCCGGTGAAAACCGGGCAGATATTTACGGCACATATCCACGACATCTTTATCGATATCAACCATTACCGCCTTTTCAACCGATTTATACTTCAATACTTCGCGTAAAGTGGCACCTTCGCCTCCACCAGCGATAAAAACGCTGCGTGGATGGGCGTGCGTAACCATAGCAGGATGGACGAGTGCCTCATGATAGATAAATTCGTCCTTTTCTCCCGATTGGATTTTACCATCCAGAACAAGACATATGCCAAAAGAACGGGTTTCAACTATCTGTGCCTTTTGATAGGCGGTGGTAACACTGCAGATAATCCGTTTTATGCTGTGAAGTTGAACCAGTTCGGGCGTTAATTCATCGATTAGCCACTTCTTTCGGTCGTTGTAATCGACTTTCTGCATAAAATCAGTTTACCCCCATACTGGTCTCCGCCATAACACCGCGTTTTAATTCAATATATGTAGTGGATTTTGCTTTCAGCCTTTCCACGAGGGGCTTGACAGCGTTTTTCGGTTCGATAATTTCACCACAGGTAAAAACATCAACTGCGGCAAAATTATATTCCGGCCAGGTATGAATGGAGACGTGCGATTCTGCGATAATTATGACTCCGCTCACCCCCTGCGGCGTGAACTGATAAAAAGCATCCTTAATTACCGTGGCACCGATAAACCTGGCCACCTCTGTTAAGGTAGAACGCAGATAATCTATGTCATTTAATATCGCTTTATTACAGTCATTTAGCTCTATCAATAAATGTTTACCCAGGGCAGCCAATTGATTTTCCTCCTCAAGGTTTATTGTCCGCAAAATATTGCCGTCAAACAGGGCGTAATTTTATATTTTATGTTCAGCAATTTCAAGAAATATATCCAACCAGCTATTGACAAAGTTTATATGACAGGGTACAATCATTTCAAAATTCATCATAAGGAGGCGTATGCCGTGAGGAGAATCTTTGGTACGCTTGTTGCATTGGTTGTTGCCGTGTCGCTTATATTGATACCGACCACTGTCTCAGCCGATTTGGGTAAATGCACTGGTTGGGATAAAGTAAAATGGGAAAACAACCAGAATTCCTGGAAGCTATACCTTCAGCACTGGGGCAGAACACCGACAAGTGCTATGTCCAGGCTTGCTGGTCTGGCCGGACCGGATAAACTCAATCCGGGCGTTTGCAATACGTCTAACTGTCCAAGGCCCACCGGCTGTGACATAAAGGAAATCTATGGCGGCTGCAGCAACTGCAACACCGAGGCAGGCACTCTTGGTTCCGCGTGCGACGATTCTAAGAGATGTCTGAATCCTGCAACCAAACCCACTTCTTTACCGCTGGATGATTGCCCGCTAAACTGCCCTGCTAACCCGACAACCGCCGGCAACGGCAAGTCCAAGGTTTCTGGCTGCTGGGGCAAGAGCCTATCCTTTGCCAACAAGAGCTGGGGTGCCGGTGATATAGGCACCAGGGCAAACATCAATAACTCCCACATGAACCACAGAGGCGGAACGAATTTGAGCGGTGGTGATTGGGGCATCACCGGTAGTCCGCATCCGGAATGCGTTGCTCAAACTTGGGCACTCCAGAACAATCTTCTGGTCAAGTGCAAAGCCTGCAGCAGCGGTGCTAAATAATCCGGAATAACAATTCAGAAGGAAGATAAATAAGCGCGGCACTTAGTGCCGCGCTTATTTATTCAAATTGATTATGCAAAAGAGCTTTCAATTGGTAACGGTATATAAGGCAGACAACCAGGTCGAGGCAGAATTAATTAAAAACCGCCTGGAGGCATCCGGAATACCCTGTTTGCTGAAATATGAAAGCCTCGGGCAAATTTATGGACTGACCGTGGACGGATTAGCCGAAGTAGAAATTCAGGTACCTGATAAATATAAACAGGAAGCTATCGAGCTGATAAAACCCCCAGAGTAGGTCCAGACCAGCCGCTTCACAATCCAAGAGCTAAATTTATGGCTTTAAAATCCAGTCCTGTATCCAACAGGGGATTCAGAGCCTGCAATTTCTGTATATTGTGAAACTTTGTAACGCTCAATGCAGACTCAATACCATCGATTATCTCGTTTACACTCTTTTCCACTACCATTACGGGGATTTTTTTATCATCTGCTTTGACCATGACTGACTGAGTGGGCCTTCCACCTGACACAATCAGACATCTGGTCGATGTTTCCAGAGCAGCCAGCTGCATATCCGCCCTATCATATCTTGTTACAACCGCTTTGTTCTTTTTCCTGTTATAGTAATCAATGGCCGAATCGGGGCTCATAGCTCCGAGCATTATATTCTCAATCAAATCTTCCGATTTATCTTTTGCTGTGATGAGTTCACCGCTCAGTTTTTCAGCCAGCTCACCCACACTTATACCGTATAGTGCCCTTATCTCGGGTATGGCCCCCAGAACCGCGATTCCCTGATTTTTGAAGTACTCCGAAGCTTCAGTCTTGACATTCTTCAATTTATTTTCGGGAACCTGATTGAATACAACACCAATTAGGCGATCACCGAATTTTCGGGCAGTGTCAAGTATATTCTTATCTTTAAAATCCGTGCCGTAGCCGATTAACATAATGACCCGGGCATTCATTTTTTCCGCTATAAACAACCCTGCGCGTATGGCCAGCTGGTCATCTTTAAGATCTCCCGGCCCTTCGATGATAAGCACTTCATTACCGGCTGCTGCATCTTCGCAAACCGCCAGGACTTTTGCGGAAAAATCCTCAGTGGCTTCATTAAGCTCGCGCTGCAATTCGTCACGCGTAAGGTGTAAGGGGCATAATTTTTGTCTATCTATGCTCAATTCTAGGGATGCTCCGATAAAAAAGGCATCACGGCAATCTTGTCTTTTACTCTGTTCAATAACGTGTACCGGTTTTACATACCCTGTCTTTTTTCCAGTGTTTAGCAGTTTTTTGCCGATACCCGCACACAGTGCGCTTTTGCCGTTAGACTGATAGGAAACTATCTCCAAAATCTTCATGATTCCTCCTGAATTTTGCCGGTCGATATTATACCACTCTTTACATCCTGCCTGCATGAGAATATAATGTCATCAAAATTAAAAAACAGCTGAGAGTTACCATGACTCTCAGTTTTTTGTATTTCCAAGCGGGGGGTAAAGCCCATGAATCAAAAAAAATATGATATAACCGCCGAAGGACTGGAAAAACTTAAAGCCGAATATGAGCAGCTGGTTTCAGTGAAACGACAAGAAGTGGCCGATAAGATAAAGCGGGCGCGAGAAATGGGCGGCACGGAGAACAATGCAGAATATGAAGATGCTAAGAACGAGCAGGCCTTTATTGAAGGGCGCATCAGCTCTCTGGAAAATATAATAAATAATGCACGTATAATCGAAGCTCCTCAACGACCGGGTGTGGTTGAATTGGGAGATACCGTCTTGATACAGAACCAGGATGGAAAATTTGACCGGTATACTATTGTGGGTACCACTGAGGCTAACCCGGCCGATGGCAAAATTTCATGCGAATCACCTGTCGGTAAGGCACTTCTAGGGAAAAAAAGGGGAGATAAGGTCGAGGTTCATACACCCTCGGGTAAAGTAAAAATACAGATTATTGAAGTAAGCTGATAAGATGGCCGGCCAGGATCATATCGAACGCTCGCGCCTTGATAAGTTAGAAAGAATCATCAGCCACGGGATAAATCCTTACCCCCATAAGTTCCACCGTACACATACCAATTCCGAAGCACTTGAGTTTTATCAAAATCAGGTCAGCGGTAAATCCTCAGCTCAATCAGATATTCTAAGCCTTGCAGGCCGCATTACTGCCATACGGTTTATGGGAAAAGCAGCTTTTCTGGATATTCGGGATGGTTCGGGTAAAATACAGCTTTTTTTCCGCAAAGACATTCTTGGAGATGAAAACTACCATCTTCTGCATGAATTAGACATAGGCGACTTTATAGGCGTAAAAGGGACACTGTTCAAAACCAGAACCGGCGAAATAACGCTGGAGGTCCAGGAATACAACATCCTGGCGAAAGCTCTGTTACCCCTTCCCGAGAAGTGGCATGGACTGGTGGATGTTGAAAAAAGATACCGACAGAGGTACCTTGATCTGCTTTCAAACGAAGAAACCAGAGAACTATTTATACGAAGGAGCCGGATAATCGATAGCATACGCAGCTTCATGAATGACCGTGGATTTATCGAGGTAGAGACTCCAGTACTGCAGCCGGTATATGGTGGTGCACTTGCCCGACCATTCATCACACATCACCATGCCCTCAACCAGGACCTTTATCCGCGTATAGCTCTTGAATTATACTTAAAAAGACTTATTATAGGAGGATATGATAAGGTTTTCGAAATCGGCCGTGTTTTTCGCAACGAGGGCATATCTACCAAGCACAACCCAGAGTTTACCATGATGGAAAGCTATGAAGCCTACGCCGATTACCATGACGTCATGGAAATGACGGAAAATTTGATTGTTGATGTTTCCAAACGAGTTCTGGGCAAAACCAGCATAATATATAATGGTGAAGAAGTAAATTTCGAACCCCCGTGGAAAAGATTATCCCTGCGTCAGGCGATCATCGAAACATGCGATATCGATTTCTTTGATTATCCTGATACTGGCAGCCTGCGTTCGAGAATGGAGAAAATGGGTATGGAGGTTGATCCGCTTAAAGACCGTGGCCGTCTGATCGACGAACTGGTTTCAACTTACGTTGAACCCCGCCTAAAGCAGCCAACTTTTTTAATAGATTACCCACTTGAAATGTCGCCAATGGCTAAAAGGCACCGGCAAAACCCATTGCTTGTTGAGCGTTTTGAGCTCTTTATCTGCGGTATAGAGGTAGCTAATTCCTTTACCGAGCTTAACGACCCCCGGGAACAGCGTGATAGGTTCATACAACAGCGGGAAATGCATGCTGCCGAGATTGAGCGTGCCAAAACAGCCGGAGAATTACCTGAAACAGAAATGATCGACGATGATTTTATCACGGCCATGGAACACGGCATGCCACCAACTGGAGGGCTTGGCATCGGCATTGACCGCCTGGTGATGTTATTAACCGACAAACAATCCATAAGGGAAGTGATCCTTTTCCCGCAGCTAAAAGCAAAACAGGCAAATAAAGATGATTGATATAAAACTGATCCGGGAAAACCCACAAATCGTATATAAGGCCATGGAAAACCGCGGCGAAGACCGCTCTAATATAGATGAGGTTATAGAACTCGATAACGATTATCGCCGTCTAGTGAAGGAAGCTGAAGACCTTCGAGCAAGACGCAATGAGGTCAGCAAGAATATAAGCCGCATGAAAGAAAAGCCGGCCAGCCTTATTGCAGAGATGAGGCAGGTAGGAGACCGTATATCTAAAATCGAGCTGGAAGCCGATAAAGTTAAAGCAGCCCTCGATGACAAACTTCTGCGTTTGCCCAATATACCGGATGCTAGCGTCCCAATAGGAAAAGATGCAACAGCCAACATCGAGATCAGGTCGTGGGGTAAACCGCGGCAGTTTGATTTTAAACCATTACCACACTGGGATCTGGCCGAAAAACTCGACATTATAGACTTTCAGCGGGGTGTCAAATTATCGGGTACCCGCTTTTACATACTGAAGGGATGGGGAGCCTTACTGCAGAGATCACTTATCAGTTATATGCTAGATGTCCATATCCGCAACCACGGATACACAGAGATATATCCACCAGCTATGGTCAAGCAGGAGTGTCTGGTCGGTTCGAGCAACCTGCCGAAATTTGCCGATAACCTTTACCATGATGCCGAAGAGGATTATTGGTTCATCCCCACTGCCGAGGTGCCCCTGACCAATATTTATCGCGATGAGATTATCCCACCTGGCAAGCTGCCTGTATATTATGTCTCACATACACCATGCTTTCGCCGTGAAAAAATGGCTGCAGGGAAAGATACCAGAGGCATAAAACGCGGACACCAGTTTGAAAAAGTCGAGATGTACAAATTTGTAGAGCCCGAGACATCCGATGATGAACTGAACAGGCTGGTCAATGATGCCGAAGATATCTGCCGTGGTCTTGTATTACCTTATCGAGTTATGCAGCTCTGTACGGGCGATCTGGGTTTTGCCGCGGTTAAAACTTATGATATCGAAATCTGGGCACCCGGCTGTCAGGAATGGCTGGAGGTCAGCTCGTGCAGCAACTGCGGAGATTTTCAAGCTCGAAGAGCCAATATCCGTTACCGCCCCCATCCTGAAGCTAAACCACGCCTGGTTCATACTCTTAATGGTTCAGGCCTGGCATTGCCACGTGTCATAATAGCCGTTCTGGAAAATTATCAGCAGTCAGACGGAACCATTGTCGTCCCTGAAGTTTTACGACCATACATGAATATCGACATTATAAAATAGTACCCTCTATTTTGCTCCATTTCAGAAATTACCCGTTTCATCACACCGTTAAACCAGAATTTACATTATGCGCCTTGACATTAATTTCAAATTCAATTTAACTATAGGTATAATATAAAAAATTCAGGATAATAATATCGATATGCCGCAGGGTGATAAGCCGGGACTGCAGTTTTGCCGCCAGTGCGGAGCAGCCGTTCCTGAAGGTGCTACGCTATGTCCGCGTTGCGGACAGCGCTGGTATATGGATCGTGTTGAGCAGCAGGGTGCAGATTTATGGCGAAGGATTCTGGAAAAGCGGGCAGCCGCAGGTTTAAGTGAAGCACCACCGACCTCTGAAAAAGTTTATCGTTGCCCCAACTGCATGGCGGTACTAAAAGAACAGGTAAGCGTGTGCCCACACTGCGGTAAAAGTACCCTCCAACCAAAAATAGTCCCTCCTGTAAGTGAAACAAAGCAACCGGAAATCGAATACTCGGAAAAACTGGACTTACCACCTGAAGCTAAAGGATTGGGCAAAATCAAAGGAGCTGGTCAGCGTGCCAGCCTGTTCCGTAAAAGGCGCCGCCTTAAAAATATCGAGATAATAATACTGGTGCTCTTTTCTCTGGCCATCCTGGCAACCGTGTATTTTCTCCTTCACCAGTCTGGCAGGCTGCCGATTTCTATCGATTTTTTTAATCCTCCTGCAAACCAGCAACAGGGATTGACACCCATCAAACCGCAGATATCCAACATCGCTCTTACAGAAATAACCGCTACGGGTGTTACAATCGCCTGGTCAACAGATATCAGTACAGCAGGCAAAGTGCTGTATGGGAAAACCGAGGATTATAATCAGAGTGCCATCACATCGCAAGTGCTAACATCGCAAAAAGTAAGCTTGAGCAACCTCGAGCCGGCAACAGATTACCACTTCGTTATCATAGCTACTGATAATGCCAGCAACGAGCTTTCACGAAGCAATGACCACATGTTTAAAACACTGGCTGCGTCAAACCCAGCACCTCCCATTATAACCCAGTATAAAGTTGTACCAGCCGATATCGGTGCCATTATTCGATGGACGACTGATAAACCTTGTACCAGCCAGATACTCTACGGGACAGATCAGCAGTGCAGTAATACAACGCCAGTTGATTCACAAATGGTAACTGAACACTCTGTGCGCATCAGCAGTCTTGAGGCAAATACCAGATATTATTACCGCATCAAATCAGTAGATGCCGATGGTAACACGGCTATTACCGATCCTCCCGATATGTTTAATACTCTTATCAGCGTGCCTATGGGCTATAGAGTTGGCGAAAGGGCGCCCGATTTTACCCTTCCCATATTTAAATCGCTGGATACCGTATCACTCCGTTCATTCAAAGGTCAAAAAGTCCTGTTAACTTTCTGGGCTGTCTACTGTCCGGAATGCGATCGCGAGCTGGCGCTTTTGCAATCCCTGAAGAACAAGAATCTGCCCGGTGTCAATATAATTGTGGTTTTTCTGGAAAGTAAGCCAGATGATATAGAAAAGACCATAGCCAGTTATAAGGCTGCTCGCGGTGAGCTTACCCTGCCGGTGGTTGTCGATATGTATAAGACGGCAGCCCATCTTTATAACGTTGAAAAGCTGCCGTGTACCTTCTTTATCGACGGTGACATGATAATCCGCCAGGTTGACTACGGTAATTTCAATATAGATCAGGTCGAAAAGGCTTTAAAAGAGTTATGATATATACAGGAGCCAGATAATTGGAAAGCCATTTCAGGTGTAAATGCGGAAGGTTGATGGCATATTCCAACGAGCCGTGTAAAAATTGCGGCAGTTTGGGACCGCATACCTTCATTGGTAACACGGCCCCTGAATCTGATAATAACGCAAACAAAACCGTTCAACACCGGGATTTACCCATCAGTAGGAGCTTTGACAATCCGCCGCCGATTAACCGGGAAGATAAGCATCCTTTCCCCAAAAAGCCTGATATGCCTTCTGAGCCGGAAATCCCGGTACATATTGCACCGGATAAAAATGATTCGACTTTTCCGGCAGGCATGCGTACCCGCAGCCCTATACTGGACCATATACAGAAACTGGATAATATTCAGGAAGAAACCCAGAAAAAGAAGAAAAGAAAAGAAGAAAAATATAATGACGTTGGGAGCACAGGAACGGGCAGTGCAAAGTCTTTTATCGACCTTGAAGAAATAGAAGGTGGTGAGAAGAGGGAGAAACAGACTGCCGGCAAAAAAGGCAATTCTACCGCCGTTATAATCAGTCTTATACTGATAATCCTCCTGCTGATCGGCACAGTCTATGTAATCAATAACTTCGAGGAGATTACTAAATGGCTGGCGGCACCAACCGTACCCCTTTTCCCCAAACCGGATGAGGGATCTTCAGAGGGGCAGAGCGGACTGAACCCGGCACAGAAGGCGGGCGATACAGGTTCCGTTGCCACTTCAGGGACTCTCGGCTCACCTGTCAATCAGAATCAATCGCCAAATACCAGTTCGCCCGCAGGGGTATCATCGGATACACAGGCCCCCGTAATTTCAGGGCTGGTGGTTAAATCCATTACCGACAGCGGTGCAGTCATTTCCTGGAAAACAGATGAGCCGTGCACCAGCAAGATTATCTACAGGGCAGAGGTAGGAGACTCAACCAGCCACAATGTATCGGTCAGGCCTGCGCTGAGCCATAGCATAACTATTACCGGACTCGAGAGCGGTAAAAACTATTTTTTTACTATACAATGCCAGGATGAAGCCGGGAATATCACCAAACTCGACGGCCAGAAATTCCAGACACTGGCTGCAACCGCCGACATAACCCCTCCTCAACTGGTCGGACTACCCACCGTATCAGCTGATGATACTTCAGCCTCCATTTCCTGGGCTACGAATGAAAAGGCGGTTTCGATGGTCAACTACGGGATAAGCAGTGCTTACGAATTCAAATCGGGCAAATCATCGGAACTAAAATTATCACACAGCATATTCATCAGCGGGCTTTCACCCGATACAACCTATCATTACCAGCTCGTATCCACAGACCAGGCCGGAAACACCATGACCTCCACCGATTTTACCTTCAGGACAGAGCCGCCATCGGATGCGGCTCCTTATGTGGGAAGCAAGGCTCCTAATTTCACTTTGACAACACTCGAGGGAAAAGAAACGTCCCTCTACCAGTATCGCGGCAAAAAAGTCATCCTGAATTTCTGGGCAAGCTGGTGTTCACCCTGTAAAGTGGAGTTCCCGCACCTCCAGAGCATCTGGGAAAAATATAAAAACAGCAGCGATGTCGTGGTACTGACCGTTGCCGGCGGTGAATCCGACGAAAATGAGATCAGGTCGTATATTGCCAACAATAACTATACACTTACGGTATGTTTGGATTCCTCTGAAAGCACATTTAACCGCTACGACATTACAAGCGTACCCAAGACATTTTTCCTCGATAAAAACGGAGTCATCCGCAGGGTTCAGCAGGGAATGTTTACCAGCCCCAGTGAAATCGATTTTGTGCTATCCTCTTACTGATTATGTCCGCCTCACGTTGCATAATCGACGTTCAGCTGGAATTATTTTACTCGTGAAAAGACCGGCGAAACTTGACATGGGTGCGGTCTTGGCATACCTTTATTATAACGTTAAAGCTTGCTATGAACGGAATTAATTAATGCCAAGCACAGTAATATGTCAGAGGTGCCAGTCACCCAACGACATCAATGCAACAATCTGTCAGAAATGCGGAGCAAGACTGTGTCCCCATTGCCACCTTGTCATAGAATCGCCCAATGCCAGCGTCTGTCCCAAATGCGGCAAGAAAGACCATACCTTCAGGCCGGGTAAATATGCAGGCAGCACTTACGTTCCACCCGGCGTATCCGGGTCTACCGGACCTTCACTGACATACTGCTCCAACTGCGGCTCTAAAATCGAACCGGGCGTAAAGAGGTGCCCTTACTGCGGCCGCCTGGGCAATCTTGTTACACAATCACCACAGCAGGGCTACGGCACGTTAAAACCTGCTGAAGGTGATATACGATATGGTTATTCCTCACCGGAGCCGGCTGCCGTGCCGCAGACGCAAAAAGTCTGCCAGAAATGCGGCATGCCTTTTCCTCCCGGCTCCAGCCAGTGCCCCGTACACGGGAAGTACGGTGGCGGCAGCATTCTCAGAGAAAGCACTATAAAGCTCGAAGGCCCGAATCTGTGGGCAAGGATTGCCGAGAAAAGGGCCGCCAGTGAGGCGGCCGAACAGCAAAAGCTACAGCCGCGTCACAGCGTGGCTCCCGAGGAAATTTATCCACAGATAGCGATACAACCGGCTGCGTCAATCGAAAGTCTACCACCGGATGAAGCCGAATCTCAGCGTATTTGCCCCAGCTGCGGAGCACCCGTTCCCGATCGGAGCAAAGTTTGCCCTGCCTGCGGGTACAACCGCCTGCCACCCCAGCGCAGCAAGCCAATACCCAAAGCTGAGGAATTCTATAAATCGCGTATGGCTGTTGAACAGCCCTATGCCTATTACCCACCTCCGCCACCCGATCAGTATTACGGCCAACCTCAGGTACAGCCATATGAAATGGCTTATCCAGCGCCGGTGCCCGGTTTTATCGAAGAACCGGAAGAAGGAAGAAAAAAGAAAAAGCCCAAGAAGGAAAAAATCCCCAGGGAACTGCCCTACCGGGAAGCGGCCGCCGGAACGAGAAAATCCCCTCTCCCCATACTGCTGGCCCTGATAGCCCTGGCAGGCGTTATCATCATATCGGTAGTTTTGATAATTGACCAGCTGAAAGCACCACCTGCCGTGGTGCCGCCTTCTACCCTAAATCCATCGACCACCACTCAAACGCCCGGTGAGCTTCTTATATCAAATATTAAATACAGCGATATCACACGCAACAGCGCAGTGGTAAGCTGGAAAACCAATAAAAAATCGAACAGCATAGTTGTTTACTGTCTTGAAGGCGGCACACTGTGTGAAAGCGAAAAGGACGATGCACTGGTAACAGATCATAGTGTGAAATTAAGCAATCTGGAAACCGGCAAAGCCTACCATATCACCGTCAAATCGCGCACAGGCGACAGCACCGATGCCCTTGACGCCTCGATGGACGCCACCGAAGTTCTGCGGACATCTGATATAAAAGATACCATACCGCCCAAAATCTCGGATGTGAAGATTACTAACCTGGTCAGCTCGCAAACCGGTGCCTCGGCTGAAATAACCTGGAAGACCGACGAACCTGCGACAAGTCAGGTCAGCTACGGCACATCGCAGTCATACGGAAACCTGCAACCGGCCCAGACAGATACCAGCCTGGTGGTTTTTCACGATGTTACCCTGTATGGTCTACCCACCAATACTACAATCCATTTCAAAGTTATCTCCCGGGATGCCGCCGGTAATGAGGCATCATCCTTAAATGCCACTTTTGTAACCCCGCCACCGGCTGGCTCCGGAATCGGCAATGCGGCCCCGGATTTTACATTACCTTGTGCCGATGGCAGCACGGTAACACTGAGCAACTTAAGAGGCAGTAAGGTTATCATCAATTTCTGGCATATGAACTGTTCGCCCTGCTTGAGCGAGATGCCCGCTTTTCAGCAGTTACACACAAAAATGCCCAATCTTCCGATACTATGCATACACGGGACTGCTCTGGGAGCATTTAATGTCAATGCACTGGGTGCTTTTCTGACTAATAATCAATACACCTTTACGGTGCCAATGGATTCTGCAGGACAGGTCAGCGCGCAGTATAACATCAGCTCCGTGCCGCGTACTTTTTTTCTCGATTCCACCGGCATCATCAAGAATGTCAAGGATGGCTCCTTTAGCGGCGAGAGCCAGATCGAAGAAATGCTTAATTCCTATTAGCTCCGGCACATCAACCGCCGTTTTAAATTTGCCTGCGGCTTAGCGATTAAATATACTATGCCTCGGAGGGGTGACCGAGCGGCCGATGGTGACGGTCTTGAAAACCGTTTTAGCTTTTTGCTAACGCGGGTTCGAATCCCGCCCCCTCCGCCAGCTAAATAACTCAACCCATCTTCAGTGCATTCCTCAATACAAAGCCCATCGCTAAAAGAAGTATGCCGAATAATATAAGGTATACTGCAGTAACTACAACCACAAAAGCAGTGCCGAAAGATTCATTATAAAAAATCAAAACCCCAAGCAGGCAGGAGAATAAACCGCCCAGAAACATCATCCAGTTGTCCGGCAGGTGCTTCCACTGGGCGATTGACCATATTACCTCAAAGATGCCCGTCAAAAAAGCCCACAGTGCCACTGCATAAATCAGGATAAATGCCGCCACCATCGGTGCCAGACAGATGGCAAGCCCTGCAACTATACCGATGATTCCCTCCAAAATCAGCCACAATCTATCTTTATGAGGCGGGCGGTTGACCAGAGCAATCGATAGAGCAAAGAAACCATCGACAATAGCATAGGAGCCTATGACCATAATGAGAAAACCGGTAGCCGCCTGCGGCGGCATCAACAACATGGCCACTCCCAGTGCCAGTGCAACCAGACCACGCAAACTAATAACCCACCAGTTATGCACCAGTGTTTCCAGCATATACACCTCCAGAAAACGGTGTTTCAACCATTATATATCATTTATCATTTACAATTGTATCTAACAGGATATAGCCAAAGTATTGCATTTTTCCTGTATAATCAAAGGCAACTATAATATGTAATCGAAGACATATGGAAAGCAAATATCTGCGAAACGCCTTCATTTTGATTTTCCTCAGCATTTTTATAATCTCAGCTATATTTATTACTGTATTTATCGCGAGCAACAGAACTATGTTTTTAAAGCCGGTCAGTAAGCCGGTGGTATGCACTCAGGAGAAGGCGGTCAACTTGGGGACTCAGTTTATAAGAAACACATCCACTTTTGCATTCGATGGTGTTGAGAACAGCATCAAACTGATTAAAGCGGAACAGACTGAAAACGGGGGTGTATGGAATCTATCATATACTTACAGAACAAAGCATCCCGGCCATGGTGATAGATCGCATCAGGTTCTGACTGAACAAATTACCGAACACTATGCGCAGATTACCATAAGAGGCTGTCAGATCGTATCTGCTATATGTGATAAAAATTATAATCTTCTGACTAACGAGCAGATCAAGTGATTGTGTTGCCTTCTCCGTAAGGCCGCAGATATTTGCTGTAGCGCACCATACTGCTGATGACGAAAGCTGCCTCATCCGGCATGCTATAACAGATCATCCCCTCCTGCGCCAGAGACCTCAATGCCCTATGCTGAAAGCGAACATCACCTCTGGGCACGGGGAACTCTGCGGCAAATAATACAGGCTTATTATATCTGGTAGATACAGCCTTAACATTTTTAAAGGCCACAGTGAGCATTTTTATGGCTTCATCGATCTTCTGCTCCCTGTCCTCACCGGCGGTATCAGCCGTAGCCCAGACAACAGCAGGTACTGGAAGACCGAGTGCCAGAATGGCATCGGTTTCTTCGCATTTTGCCAGTATTTCAATAACCCTCGTCATGGCATCCGGCGGTGCCCCTGCAACAAGGTCAACAGGATTATTTCTGCTCCACCATGATGGCAAAAATTTATCAAGCTCGCCGATAACATCCGGTGGAAGTTTGATAACCTGCAGTCCCAGCTTGGCGCAGGCATCAGCCGCCAGCACACCCCAACCACCACCAAGTGTAACAATAGCAATTCGATTACCTTGAGGTACCGGATGGCAGAGAAAACCGTATCCAACATTCATCAACTGCTGCAAATTGCGCACTCTGATAACTCCGCTCTGGCAGCAGACCCCATTAAAAACGGCATCCGAACCGGAAAGGGCGGCAGTATGCGATCTGGCAGCAGAAGCACCCGCCTCCGTTTCCCCAACCTTTATAATAATAATCGGCTTCTTTAAACTGGCCCGGCGTGCCACCTCATAAAACCTTCGCCCGTTTTTAAAGCCTTCAATATAGCCAAGGATTACTTTTGTATCCCGATCATCAGCCAGGTATTCAAGGAAATCCTCCACATGCAGATCGGCTTCATTACCCGTACTTATCACCTTATTGCAGCCAAAGCCGTAGGCCATCGTATGCCGTGCAATGGTGAAACCCACATTGCCGCTCTGCGAAACTACGGATACAGGCCCTGGCGGTGGAAAGGCATGCGGCATCTGGGCATACAGCATGTGCGGAGTGCTCATTATGCCAAAGCAGTTAGGACCGATTAAACGCATATCATACCTATGGGCTGTTTCAACCATTTGAGCCTGCAAAGAAGCGCCCTTTTCTCCTACCTCGGCAAAGCCCGCCGTAATAACTACACCGGCCCTGATCCCCTTCAGGCCACATTCTCTGACAGCCTCAAGGACAGCATTTACCGGTACCACTATAATGGCAAGATCCGGAACTTCCGGAATTTCGGCCAAATTTTTATATACCCGCAGTGTTCCTATCTGACCACCCCTGGGATTTACCGGATAAACGCGTCCACTGTAACCACCGGTCATGATATTGAACAAAATACGAAAACCCCACTTTTGTGGATCGGCCGAAGCTCCCAGAAAAGCCAGCGAACGCGGCTCGAAAAATTTGCCGAATATGCTCATCATATATGTTCCGATATTGATTGGATAAAATCTGAAATTAATACCCTTTTACAGGGCTGTTATTTTAACACGCATCGACAATTCGCACCAACGCTCCTATCTGATAATTCCAAGCACCAAACTGATATAATAGGTACAGAAGGCTTTTAATTGAAATTTTGATGAAAAACTGGCGAAAGCTCTTAAATCTTGCCATGCGGGCATCGAGGCTCGACACCAGCCTTTATGAGGAAATGGAAACCGATGATAGTGCTATCGGTTTTGCCATAATGATTACACTTCTTACCGGTTTGGCTACAGGGGTTGGGACAGGGTTAATAACGGTTATGGGTGGACAGGGAATACTATGGTTTATATGGGGCCTGATGAGCGGCTTTTTCGCCACGCTGGCCGGATTATTCGCGTGGGTAGCGATAACATACTTCATTGGAACCACTTTCCTCAGAGGCCCTGGGAGGGCCAATTTCTCAGAAGTGGCACAGACTATCGGTTTTGCCAATTCACCGACCGCGCTTCGTTTGCTGATTTTCATACCGGCCGTCGGACTGGTCATCCTTGTTCTAACAGGTATCTGGTCATTTGCCGCCAGTATCATAGCCGTAAGACAATCTCTCGACTTCACCACCGCCAAAGCAGCAGCTACTTCCCTGTTGGGCTGGCTGATCTACATGGCCGTACTGGTACTGATTTACCTGTGGGTGCCATCTCCATTCAAGATGTTACCATAATAACTGTCTGATATAATATTGACTACTTTTTAGGAGGAATGGTATGGCATCAGGAGCACTTTTTTCACGGATGTTACGCGCATCCAGGCTCTTATCACAGCTTTACGAAGAGGTTGAAGCCGATAGCGGTGCTACGGGACAGGCATTATTAGCCGTGGTTCTGGTTAGCTGTGCGACCGGTATCGGCAGTGGCATCAGCACCATTATTAAGGGAGAAGGCAGCATCCTTGGCTTCATCGGTGGCTTGATCACAGGCATTATCGGCTCACTTATTACCTGGTTTATCTTCTCCCTTCTCTGTTTCTGGCTGGGAACCACTTTATTCAAAGGCCCCGAAACGAAATCCACACCGGGTGAACTGATGCGCACGCTGGGCTTTGCCTATTCACCCGGCCTTCTGAATATTTTCAGTTTTATACCCTTTATCGGGGTCATAATACCATTTGCTACATGGATATGGACTGTAATTGCCTCGGTGATAGCCATCAGGCAGGCATGCGACTTCAGTACCGGTAGAGCCATCGGCACGGCATTGGTGGCTGCCATAATTCCCATTATAATTCTGGCATTAATGGCTGTGCTGATCGGTGGAGCACTGGTGGCATTGATCGGTGCATCAAGCTGATAAGCTTTGCTAAATCTCCCTGTACATTGCGATCTCTGCCTTGCCTTCAAGGAAAGGCTTCATGGCCTGGAACATCTCTTTAAAATGAGGCGCTGATGAATGGTACTTCAGCGCCTCATCATTTTCATATTTCTCATAGAAAAAAAACAGGTCCGGGTTGTCAACACGTCTGTGTGCCTGATAGACCACGCATCCCGGATCTTTTAAAAATCTCGGTGCGTAGCTCTTAATGACCTTCTCCAGTTCATCACCTTTACCCGTACCTGCCCGCATAACCGCTGTAATTACAATCATGACTCCTCCTGTTTAAAATATTTTTTATATTTGCATGTACCGGTCCTCTTTGATTTAAAACCCGGTCCATTTACCCATTCTATATCTCCTAGAACGGCCAGCAGCTCCAGATGGCTCATTACCTCCCTCTGAGAAAGAAATCGTCCGTAGCCTCTACGCAGCCTGGGTGGAAATAGCTCAACGGCCATTTCCTCGAGCGTCAAAACCCTGTTGCCCAGGATATCCAGTATCTTTGAACATCTATCTTTATGAAAACGGATGATCTCCAAAGCGCGCTCAACAGGCTTAAGGCGATTGACTCGCCCCCCTTCAAAAAGCCTGTGACCGGGAAACAGAATTGTTGCATCACTGCATTGTCTGATAATCGATCGCAGGGAGTCAATATAAGCCATCAGGCCATACGGGTTATTTTGTTCACCGTATTCCCCGGGTAGTATACGCCTCTGGACATAATATTCCAGAGCCAGCGATGGATGCGGGGTAATAGTTGCCAGAACCGTATCACCCCCAAAAACAACCTCATCTTCAAACACTATACACAACGAATCGGGAGAATGGCCGGGAGTGCAGATAAATCGATAATCTTTGGCGGAGTGGTGTTCATTGTCAATCTTAAAATCCAGCTTTAACCGGCTTCTTTTTCGATGATACGGCATACATGCACGATTGAATGCGTCAGGCATCATGCATGTTCGGCACGATCCGGGAAAATCCGGATGTCTGGCCCCATCTTTAATATCTGGATGGTAGGATATCATATTTTCATAGGCAAAATGCGCCCATATCGAGGCTCCGCTTTCCTCCACCACCTCCGGCACATTACCGTCATGGTCCTCATGTCCATGGGTAATGATCACCCTTTTAATATCCCGCATCTCAATATCCGCCTTTTGCAGCAGCATTTTCAATACATCGAATTTCCCCCACTGGCCTGCATCGATGAGTGTTA
The DNA here is from genome assembly GCA_034436215.1 of Dehalococcoidia bacterium. Taxonomy (GTDB): domain Bacteria; phylum Chloroflexota; class Dehalococcoidia; order GIF9; family UBA5629; genus UBA6808. Next base: position 14,178 of record DAOTVU010000015.1, on the reverse strand, counting down.
CAGGGTCTTTCTGGACTACATAGCACCAGGTCGGCCCAAGATCCCAATCGCCGCCAGATTCGTAAGAAACGGGTACACCCAGAGCGTAAATTACCGTGCCGCGTTCGGTCACATAGCGCAGGATGACGTGTACCCCATTTTCTCTATCGCTATTTACAACCTCGATTTTTCTCATCTGCTCATCTTTCATAAATTTAACAAACACGTATTGTAAAGCTTTTGTCCAACACATGTCCAAAAATTTTGCTAAAATTATAAAAGACTCCACATCAAGGATCCGTTTACCTGTGAGGTGATCTACCATGGAAGAAAAAATACTCCGCTATATTTCGAGACTCAACAGCGATAAAGTCCGACTAACCGAGCTTATTGCCCATTTTACCCACGATGTGCCCGGAAACGAAAAGGAAAATATTATTTTTAAAAAGATTCTGCCGGCGCTTCTCAATATGGAGAAGGATAAAAAAATAGTCCTTTCCTGGGATATCATGCTTACCCGGTACCGATTCCCCAGATACATATATTTCAGGTCTGCCGGTACCCGCACAGACGAAACAGAAGGGGAAAGGAAACCCCTGTGGCAAAAGCAAATCGAAGATATATTAAGAAGGAAAGCAGCCAGCTACAATAAGAAATTAACCGAATCAAGACTGCAGGAGAAATTTGAGCGTTTCATACAAAGATACGAGAAAAGCGCTGCCGAAATATCGCCGTCAGACGATTGGATTGGTGTAATAACAGCGATAATAGAGTCCAACCTCTCACAATACGATGTCATGAGGGCATGCATCGAGTCTTTTAAGGCCGGTGCTATCTGGGAACGTTATAAGGACGAATTTGACCGGTAAATGGGAATCATACCGGTTTGTCCAGCTCGCGGGCGACAGAGAGCACATTCAGTAATTCGGCTTCTGTGGCATTGCCGTAGAAAACAGCCTCACGGGGACTGCGGTTGAGTTCCTCCACAAGCCTCAGCGCCTTCCTCTCAGAAATAGAATAATTATAAATCAGCCACGCAGCTAGGACCAGGCCAGTCCTGCCCTGTCCTGATGAGCAGTGAACGACCGTCTTTGCGCCGGACAGCATTCCCGATCTCATGAAATAGCATATCTGCTTGAGTGCACTGCTGCTGCACAGATGCCTGTCAGACGTGGGTGCCCATAATACGTTGTCGGCCCCAAAATTATCAGCATAAATCCCGAGGAGTCCGCCTGCAATCAACCGATAATAGCTCAATTCGTCTTCCGATAGAAGGCAAATAATACGGCTGATGCCCTGTTTTTTGATAAAGTCCAACCAGTTTTCCACCACCTGCCTTTGAACGAATTTGCCCGGAAATCCAGGCCTCTGTGCACCATAAACAAATTCATCCTCGCGATACGAGCAGCCGAATCCATATTCTGCCATTTAAAAGGATTCCCTCCATTTTTCTCCTATCGCCATTCCGAATATCTTTTCAACTCCGCTATAAATTATGCGATTCCAATGTCCAACGATTATATATCAGTATCTTCTCCCTTACAATGCAGGCTATTCATGGTATAAGTAAATTGACGAAAGTTGCCCAAGTTTATATCATTATCGGGTTAGCGCTATTTTCCACTGAAAAGACCACGAGGATAATATAATGGGTGTTAAAATCACTGATACAACGTTACGCGATGCACATCAATCTCTTATTGCAACGAGGATGCGATCGAGAGACATGCTACCCATCGTGGAAAAAATGGATAGGGTCGGTTTTTTCTCACTGGAAATGTGGGGAGGGGCCACTTTCGATACCTGCATCCGATACCTTAATGAAGACCCCTGGGAGAGATTAAAAGATATACGCAGTCGGGCTAAAAATACCCGTCTGCAGATGCTGCTGCGCGGTCAAAACCTTGTCGGCTACAGGCATTATCCGGATGATGTATTGAAAGAGTTCATAAGGCTGGCGGTTAAAAACGGAATAGATGTTTTCCGCATTTTCGATGCGCTTAACGATATCCGCAACATGGAGCTGGCGATTGCCGAGTGCAAGAGATATAAAGTCCATGTACAGGGCACCATATGCTATACGATCAGCCCGGTGCATACAGTCGAAGGCTTCGCCGCGATGGCCCATGAGCTGGAAGCACTGGGTTGTGATTCCATCTGCATCAAGGATATGGCAGGATTTATCTCACCACCGGAAACGACAGCATTGATTAAAGCCATAAAAGATAGAATAAAGATCCCGGTCGACCTCCATTCTCATTGTTCAAGCGGCATGGCACCGATGAGCTATCAGGCAGCAGCCGAGGCCGGCGTTGATATACTCGATACGGCCTTTTCTCCTTTCGCCTGGGGGACGTCTCAGCCGCCCACCGAGAGTGTTGTGGCAGCTTTCAAGAACACACCCTATGATTGCGGTTATGACCTCGAGCTCTTATATGAGATAGGTGAAGATTTTGCCGCGATTGCCAGCAAGTATCGTCTGCTTCTCACAGCAGAGGCCACACGCCCAAGTATCAACGTACTTCTGCATCAGATACCTGGCGGGATGTACTCTAATTTCATAAGCCAGCTGCGTGAGCAGAATGCCCTGGATAAAATAGGCGAGGTCCTTGAGGAGGTTCCCAGAGTCAGAGCCGATCTGGGTTACCCGCCTCTTGTAACACCTACGTCTCAGATTGTGGGAATTCAAGCCGTTCTCAACGTTCTCAACGGTGAACGGTACAAAAAAGTGACCAAAGAAGTCAAGGATTATCTGATGGGATACTATGGCAGGCCCCCGGGTGAGATAAACGAAGAGGTGCGTAAAATGGTCATCGGGGATGCCAGGGTAATCAACGGCAGACCCGGTGAGTACCTTGAGCCGGAGCTGGATAAATTAAAGGACGAAGCCCATAAACTGGGTATACTTCATAAAGAAGAGGACCTGGTTACCTATGCGCTTTACCCCCAGGTGGCCGTTAAATTCCTAAAGGGCGAAGCCAAAGAAGAAGCGCTCGTTTCGTCGGTACCCGATACACCCGCCACACATGAGCTGGTGGATATACCCAACGAGTTCAGTGTCGAAGTTGACGGCGAGGTCTTCAACGTAAAAATCAATCCTGTTCTAGGCAAGACGCTTGAAGTCGAGAAAAAGGCTAAAGCTAAAGAGATACCTAAAGGTGCGGTCCTTGCACCCATGCAGGGCATGGTTTTGACGGTAAAAGTCAAAGTAGGCGACAAGGTTAAAGAAGGAGACGTAGTTCTGGTTACCGAAGCAATGAAAATGCAAAACGACGTTCACAGCCCCGTTACCGGTACTGTAAAAGAGATAATGGTTTTCAACGGTGAGATCGTCAGTAAGGGCGACGTTTTAATGGTGATCGACTGAGATGTTAAAAAAGGTTCTGGTTGCCAATCGTGGTGAAATCGCCATCAGGGTGATGCGCGCCTGTCGTGAGCTGGGTATACGCACTGTGGCTGTGTATTCCGAGGCTGATCGAGATGCCCTGTTTGCCAAGTATGCTGACGAGGCTTACTGCATCGGTGCACCCCCGGCTATCGAAAGCTATCTCAACATCAAAAAAATCATCTCCGTAGCAAAGGAAAGCGGTGCCGATGGCATACATCCCGGCTACGGATTTCTGGCTGAGAATCCCAATTTTGCATATGCATGCGAGCGTGCCGGCATCAAATTCATCGGTCCTTCCAGTAAAGTAATCGAGCTGATGGGCAATAAAGTCGCGGCCCGACAGGAAATGACCAAAGCCAGTGTACCGGTCACTCCCGGCACTATCGATTGCGTGAAGGATTTTGACGAAGCCTGCCGGATGGCGCGGGAGATAGGCTATCCCGTGATTATCAAGCCGTCGGGCGGGGGCGGCGGCATTGGCATGACCATTGTCCACGATGAGGATAAGTTGAAAAGGGGGCTGGAAATGTCCAGCAAAATCGCCGCCAGCACATTCGGAATGCCTGAAGTTTACATTGAAAAATATATCGAGCATCCCCGCCATATAGAATTCCAGATTCTGGCCGACAGATACGGCAATGTTATCCACCTCGGCGAGCGTGAATGCTCCATTCAGCGAAGGCACCAGAAGCTTATAGAGGAATCCCCCTCTCCAGCCCTGTCGCCGGAGCTACGCTCCCGTATGGGAGAGATAGCAGTCAGGGCTGCACGGCAGATTAATTACGAGAGCGCCGGCACCATCGAGTTTATCTTCTCAAAAGGCGAATTTTATTTCATGGAAATGAATACAAGAATTCAGGTGGAACACCCCGTCACCGAAATGGTCACGGGCATCGATATCGTTAAAGAACAGCTGCTGATCGCATCGGGTGAGAAGCTCAGCATCAAGCAGGAAGATGTCCATATGCATGGCTGGGCGATTGAATGCCGCATCAACGCCGAGGATCCAACCAGCAACTTCATCCCGTCGCCCGGCAAACTGCGTGGCTACCGCTCTCCGGGTGGTATAGGTATACGTGTTGACAGCGGTGTGCACACACGGTACACCATTTCTCCGATGTATGATCCCATGATTTCCAAGCTGGTAGCGTGGGGCCGCACCCGACAGGAAGCCATCGAAAGAATGAAACGCGCCCTCTACGAATATGTTATAGTCGGTGTAAAAACCAATATTCCCTTCCACAAAGCAGTTATGGAGAACCCGCGCTTTCAGAGCGGTGAGCTGGGCACCCATTTCATCACGCAGGAAACCACCCTCATAGATGATATGTACGCCATCATGGCCCGGGAACGGCCACTCGAAGAAAAGCTTTCAGAGGTTTTTGACACCGGAAAGCGCAGTGCCGCTATAGCCGCCGCCGTAGCCTATACACAGATGCTGCATAAAAATAATAAAAGAAACACCGCAGAATCATAAGGCTTCATCACGCCCGTCTATCCACACTTTCTGCCCGATCCGAGTTTCGTCCCCATTTCATTCACTGCCGATTACCACCCGGTCATAAACCTTTCTCCTCTTCACATACCGCGCTACCGACCGCGTTATTGTATTGAATAGATAAATGTGACAGAATAAATCAGGGCAATCAGAATGATGGCAGAATCAGCCGCATTTTCAATCGATGCGGGAGAATTTCTATGATCGGCTATAGAAATGCCTATCTGGATATTGAGACGACCGGGCTTTACCCGCATGAGCATATTATCACCGTCATCGGCATATATTTTTGCGATGATTACCAGGGCCATCTGATTCAGTTATACGAAGATACCCTGAATTGTAAGAACCTGCTTAAAGTAATGGAGGGCACCGATAATATCTACACATACAATGGAGAGAGATTCGACCTCCCGTTCATCAGGACACACCTCGGGCCCGATCTCAGCCTGATGCACAGGCATATCGACCTGATGTTCGACTGCTGGAAATATAATCTTAAGGGCGGTTTCAAAAACGTCTTGCGGACACTGGGAATCGGCAGGGAAACGGAAGGACTAAACGGATTGCATGCCGTATGGCTTTGGGAACAATATCGAAATCAAAAAGATCGGGCTGCGCTCAAACTGCTGCTCAAATATAACCGCGATGACGTGGTTAATCTCAAACAGCTTCATGACTCACTGAACTCCATGAATCCGCGGGCCCGTAATTACCGTTAATGGGCGGTTTCCCCTATAGATAAAGAAAAGAGGGGATGCGGTTTTTAAAAACCGCATCCCCTCCAAACAATCGGCACTCTGTTTATTCCATTACTCTGTCAAGCTCTTTGAGGTGGGTATCTATACCCTTACCGAAAAGTTTGAGCATAATCGGCTTGCCATTGCCGTATTTCTTATACACCCTGCATGTCTCGCAGATGCTGGTATCTTTCCCGGTAGCTCCTTTATCATCCAGCTTGCAGTAAGTCCCTTCTATTTCCCAGCAGGGAAGGAACTGGTATTTCTCAACCGGGCATTCGCTTTTGATCATCTCCGGACAGTTGCAGAGCTCCCAGCAGGGTGATTTGCCGGTCCAAAAATTCACATCTTTTTCTACTTTGACTTCGGCAGCTTTTTTAGCTCCAACTTTAGTTTCAGCCATTTTATATTCCTCCTCAGTTCGGTTGTTAACTTTTTCAGTTCACTACCAATTTATCAGGCTTACAGCACACCGCCATCCGCTATAAGACTTAATTTAACTTTGCGCAAAAGCGCATATTACATCCGGTTTTTACTTATGAATAAGAAAATCCCCGCCTGTTAACAGGCGGGGATCAGTTTGTGCCCGATAAATAACTTTAACTCACTGAGACTTTTTCAAGATCCTTCAAAGATGCATTTATGCCGCGCCCCATCAGCTTCAACTGGATGGGCTTGCCCTCTCCGTATTTTTTATAAACCGGGCATACCTCACAGATGCTGGTGTCCCTGCCGTCGCTGCCGTAATCGTCCAGCTTGCAGTATGTCCCCTCGATTTCCCAGCACGGCAGGAACTGATATTTAAAAGCGGGGCATTCGGCCTTCACCATATTCGTGCAATGGCTCAATTCCCAGCACGGAGTCTTATCCATCCAGAAGTTATAACCCTTATCTTCTGCTGTTTCTGCCTGCGGTTTTATATTAACTGTTGCTTTTGTCATTTTTACCTCCTTTTCGGTATCTGCCTCAGTACACATTTAATTTAACATCGACGGTAAAAAGTACCATCCGCCATAATGCTTAATATGCAATTGCGCTTTTGCGCATTATTCGTTATATACCAGAAGGATGCCGTATAACATTGTATATTCCCACAGCAAGATTGAAATCGGGTCGACCGCTAAGCATTCCCGGCAACAATATCGCCAGACAGGGGAGATTAACTAATTATTTTCAACGATGATATAATTACTGCTCAAATCATCGCGACGGACGCCTCAAAGGAATTAGCCGATGAACCAGAATAACGCCGTACGCAAATTTTACGGATGGACACTGCTTCCTTTCCTCTGCCTTGTTTACTCCATCCCCATAGGCTTCGCCTTCTACGGTCCCCCGGTTATAAACACATTTATGGTAGAAGACCTGAAGCTGCAGCGAGGCCAGATAAATGTAGGATATTCCATTATCGGCATTGTCCTGGGCCTGGGTGCTCTGTTCATACCGTGGCTGATCAACAGGTTCGGTCCAAAGAAAACGCTGGCCATCGGCGGCGTTTTAGCGGCCATCTCCGCCGTACTGATTGCACTCACGGGTGGTATTCTGACCCATATAGGAGGACAGACTGTCCCGCTATTCTACTGGCTGGTCTGCATTTTGATAGGTCTGGGCGTATCCTTCGGCTCGGTCGTACCCGTACAGGCTCTGGTACTGCTGTGGTTTAATGTCCACAGGGCACTGGCCATGGGTCTCGTACTTGGAGGCGGTGCCATAGGCGGATTTATCTACCCCCAGATCATCAGCAACTGCATCATAATTTTCAATAATGATTGGAGGGTGGGCTGGTATATAATCGCCATTGCCTGCTTTATCGGCGCAGCCATAGCCATGATCACCATCAAGAACCGCCCGGAGGATATCGGGCAGTATCCAGACGGACTTTCGCCCCAGCAGGTCAAAGAAAACGCAGTTCGCGACAAAAACAAACTGATTAAAACCTATCGCTCACCCGTCGACTGGGCCGTCAAAGATGCCTTTAAAACGCGTTCCTTCTGGCTGATTATATTTGCCACAGGCATCATATTCTTCCTGTGGCAGGTGCTGCTTACCCAGGCTCCAGCCCATTTACACGATCGCGGCTTTTCAGCTTCGGACCCTGTAATCTTCCTCCAGCCCGCCTTCATATACGGCCTTACCCTGGCATGCAGCATAATAGGCAGGCTCAGTGTATCGGTACTGGGTGAACGAATAGAGCCCCGATTTATCATGGCATTCGCAGCCATGTTTCTGGTTGTGGGCGGTGGCTGTTTCTGGCTCGCTTCCCATGAACATCTGTGGGCGGTATATCTCTTCCCCATCTTTACAGGCATAGGCTTTGGTGCTACATACGTTTCCATACCCCTGATCGTGGGCAACTATTACGGAGTAAACTCCTTTGCCGATTTAATCAGGTTTATCAACCCGGTAAACGCTGTATTTCAGTTTTCCGCTCCGGCTGTTGCGGGCTTTATGTTCGATATCAACCACAGCTATGGCCTGACCGTTATCATCGCCTGCGCTCTGGGTATAACAGGTGCCATATTAATCCTATTCTGCACACCCCCCGCACCGGCTAAGGAAAATTGAACAGGTCTTTTACACTGATAACTTTATACATAATCGCCTTTGCCGGATTTACCAGCTTCAGCTGGATGTTCCCGGTAGTACCGCATTATACCAGCAGACTCGGTCTCAGTTTGGCCGATACCGGCCTCATCGTTTCCATTTACCCGTATGTCAATGCTGCCGGCATAATCCCCGTCGGCCTTCTCTCGGATAGATGGGGAAGAAGGGTGATGCTGATTACCGGGCTCGTCCTCGCTGCCGTAGCCCCGTTCTTATATCCCTTTGCCCGCACCTTCTGGTCGCTCTGTGCCGTGCGGGTACTCCACGGCCTGAGCGCCGCACTGTTCACACCCACCGCCCTTACCATTGTGACCGACATCACCGCCGAAGGCGAGCATGGTAAAGCGATGGGATGGTATACAGCCTCTTCCCAGCTCGGACTGATGGCAGGCCCACTCGCGGGAGGATTCATCCTCGAGCACTTCGGCTTTGAGGCCGCTTTTTTAAGCTGCAGTATCGTGCCTCTGATGGCGCTCATATTTGCATTCACCCGCATAAAGGCGTTATCGTACATGCTCCCCGAAAAGCCCGGTGCAGAAGCACATCCCTGGAGATGGCTGAGCGAGCGGGGTGCGGCTATCAGCTTTGTAGCCCTGGTCATGATCGCCATCGGATCAAGCTCCGTCAGCACCTTTATCCCCCTGTACGCCGGACAGTTCGATATTAAAGCAGCCGGTGCCGGCCTGATAATCACCGCCTGCTACCTCAGCTCGGCCGCCATGAGAATACCCGCAGGAAATATGGCGGACAGGCTGGGCAACGCACCCATGATTCTCACCGGGATGCTCCTGTGCGCAGTGGGCATTGGACTCATACCCGCCTTCCACAGCCTGCTCACATTATCCCTGGTAGCCCTGATTTTTGGTCTGGGCATGGGTTTTTCCATGCCGGCCGCTCTTTCCTGGCTGGCGATAATATCGCCGCCCCATAAACGGGGGTTCATTATGGGTCTCGGATCGGCTGCCTTTCAGGCAGGACTCGCCATCGGCGCCACAATGCTCGGCCTGGTAGTTCAGAGTGCCGGCTTCACGGTTATGTACCTTACGGCGGGCCTGGCAATACTGGCCGGCACATTCGCGGTAATCATGCTCCTCCACATCGGCACAGCACACAAAGGCCGAGCTTGACAGAATGCAGTGCTGACCGTTATTTTATATAAGTTTCGACAGTATATCTTCTGAATGAATCCCGAATTTATTAAAGGAGTTATTTAATGCAGTTTCAAACAGTTGCCTACAGCCAAAAAGACGGAATATTAAACATCAAACTCAACCGGCCGGAGAAGCGCAATGCCATTAATCAGCAGTTGATAGGCGATGTCACCCGCTGTTTTGAGGAGGTAGCCACCCGGCCGGACGTCCAGGTGGTGATACTTTCCGGTGAGGGCAAATGTTTCTCGGCCGGCACAGACCTCACCTCCTTTCAGGCAGGCGGCAATCAGGCCGACATACGCCGCTTTGTCAGGCGGTTTCAGCGCATGTTCAATGAAATAGAGCTGCTTGAGAAAGCGGTCATCGCCGTTATACACGGCTACTGCTACGGCGCCGCCATGGAGCTGGCGCTGGCCTGCGACCTCAGAATCTGCAGTGAAGAAACGCTGTTCAATATCCCCGAAGTCGATATGGGCATTGTTCCCGATGGCGGCGGCAGTCAGCGCCTTCCCAGGGTTATCGGTGTTGGCCGTGCCAAGGAGCTCATACTGACCGGCAAAACCATCGATGCACGCAAAGCCGAGAGATGGGGCCTGGTAAATGAGGTGGTCAAACTCGAAGAGCTGGAAAAGACCGGTATCGCCTGGGCGCAGGACATTATGCGCAACAGCCCCACCGGCGTCGGTCTGGCCAAGCGCAATATCGATATGAGCCTCAACATGAGCATTTCCGATGCACTCGAATGCACGGCAATGGCTCAGAGCCTCGCCTTTTCCGACCCCACCTTCCTCAAACGGATCGAACAGCGCTTTCTGGAAAAAGTAAAAGGCAAAAAATCCTGATTCCCGTCGCTTTGAATGAAGATAGTTCTGCATATATGCTGTGGTGTATGTGCGGGCGGTGCAGCGAGTACACTGCTTGCCGAAGGCCACGAGGTAACCGGCTATTTTTACAATCCCAACATCCAGCCGATCGAAGAGTATAATCGACGCCTCGATTCTGCCCGGCTGGCATGTGCCAATCTCGGAATTGAGCTGACTGCCGGCCCGTACGACACCGACGCATGGACCGCCGCCACATTTCAGCTTAAAGACGAACCTGAAGGCGGCCGACGCTGTGTGCTTTGCTATCGTATCCGCCTCCGGCAGACCTATCTTCACACAACAAAGATCAACGCCGATGCATTCACCACCACCCTTACCATCAGCCCGCACAAATCGGCACAAATCATCAACGCCGTCGGCCGTGAAACGGGCGGTGACCTGTATTTAGCCCGCGACTTTAAAAAGAAAGAGGGATTCAAACAGGCCATATCACTGGCCAGAAGCTGGGGCCTTTACCGACAGAACTACTGCGGCTGTCTTTACAGCCTGAGTCCTAACGGCCGCAGTCCCTGAAGCTACTTCTGCCTGTATACGGCTATAAACCTCTTTATCGATCTGTCGTAGGTGTGCTCTATTTCAGCTGGAAAATAGCATGCCGGAAGCTCGCCGTATTCACGGTGATATGCGATACATTCGCAGCATATCCCCTTGCGGGCGCACGGTTCATATGTGCAGTTACACCCGGATTTATTGACATCTACCCGGCATTCTTTCATATCGATCACCACCTGCAGAAAATATCTACTAATCGAGATGTGATATCAAAAAGGGCGGCCGAGGCTTTATCTCAAATTCAATGCCCACCTCGTGGAAAAGCTCCAGAAAAGAGTCATCGGCATATCTGGCGAAGGTAACAAATCGCCGTATGCGTGCATTTGCCAGCATCTTGGCACAGAGTATGCACGGCGAGTGGGTGCAGTAAAGCGTAGCGCCTTCGATGCTTACACCGTGCAGTGACGCCTGGATAATAGCGTTCTGCTCGGCATGTATTCCACGGCAGATCTCGTGCATTGTACCCGAAGGGATATTCCTCTCATCGCGCAGACATCCCAGCTCAAGGCAATCCTTCACACCCGCTGCGGCACCGTTATATCCAGTTGAAAGGATATGCTTGTTCTTCACCATCACGGCCCCCACATGATGCCGGCGGCAGGTAGATCTCTCGGCCACCACCATGGCAATCTTCAGAAAATATTCATCTGGGTCCGGTCTGTATATCTCCGTCATTTTAACTTCCTTACAATATCGGCGGTCCGCCGTCGTAAACACTCAACGGATGAATCGTTGATAATGGTATAATCGGCCATAGCGATCGGCCCGCCCTTGTTGGCATTTTCGATCTCGGCATAGTCGCGCGAACGCGCCTCCTCTGGCTTCAGCGGCCTTACCCGGCGCTTCTGCAGCCTCTCATAACGAATTGATGGGGGCGACCACACGGCAACTATTATAAAGTCCCCCGAAAGCTCATCACTCAAATATTTATACTCCTCCCATGAATAAAGGCCATCGATGACCACCGGAGATTTCTCAAGGGCATTTCGTATGCGCGGCAGGTTCAATACCGCGTAGGCGGCCATGCCGTGTCGCTTGCGCAGGTCCTCCCTCACCCGTCTTTCATTTTCCTCATTCAGGTCCAGATTCCGGCGTCTAACCTCCTCGTCTGTGATGTCGCCGAACCTAATCCGTTTAAAGCCGTTCGACTCAAAAACCGCGGCGGCTTCAGACTTACCCGAGCCGGCCATGCCGACAATAGCCACAATTTTAAAACCCTTATTATCCAAGTCCGTTCCCGATAAAGCTTAAGCCATTATAGAAAAACGCGTCGGACACTGCAAAACAGTTGCCGAAAAGCCACACGATATCCGCAACCGCGTTTACGAACTTCGCCTTCAAAAAAAATGCGAAATTTTTAAACATTTCTTCGATCGATTATGGGAAATTTTAACAATTATAGCTGAACAAATTCGCCGGCATACTTGACAAGCTTCAAACAATAGTCTATTCTAATCGTAAATACATATGGAGGTACATTGATGGAAGCTTATTGCATGAAATGCAGGGCCAAGAGGGAAATGAAGAATCCGCGAGCCATTAAAATGAAGAATGGCAAACCGGCCACCCAGGGCGTCTGCGCAAAATGCGGCACCAAGATGTTCCGCATCGGCAAAGCCTAATCATCAATTAACTGGACAACCCTGTAAAGCAGTAGCGATAGTACTATCGTTACTGCTTTATTTGTATCGATGATTACTCATCAACGAGTTCTTTTTGCCTGTAAGCCGACCGTACCTGATCACGTATAGTGCGGAAACGGCCGGCGAAAACCATACCGCCGATCATACTGCAGAGGCCGCCTGCCATCAGAGTAAAAGGTGCCCCGATGATGCTGGCCAGCCATCCAAAGATAAGACTGCCGAAAGGGGAAAGACCCATAAACGCCATGACGTAATAGCCCATCACGCGTCCCCGTTTATCATCATCGGCGATCAGCTGTATGAACGTATTACTGGCCGCCATCTGGGTTACCATGCCGAAGCCGGCCACCGCAATAAAGATAAGGGAAAGTGCGAGCATACGGGAGAAAGAGAACAGCACCAGCCCGGCACCGAATATCAGCGATGCGGTTATGATGATCCTCACCAATCCCCGCGGGCTCTTGCGCGAAGCAAGGAAGATAGCACCCGTCAGAGCACCGGCACCAGCTCCAGCCATCAGCAGGCCCAGTGTCCCCGCATCCCCCTTCAAAATATCCCTAGCAAACACCGGCATCAGCACCGGATAGGGCATGGCCACCAGTGCGGCCAGCGCCAGCTGAAGAAGTGTATATTTGATCGGAGCAAAGCCGAAGGCATACGACAGCCCCTCCTTCAAACCGCTGAAAAATGCATCATGCCTGCCTGCAGGCACAGCCGGGTCGATCTTCATGGCCAGCAGACAGGCCAGTACGGCGATAAAGCTCAGGCCGTTGATCAGGAAGCATAGTCCTTCACCCACCAGGGCCACCAGCATGCCCGCCACCGTCGGCCCGATCAGGCGTGCGCTGTTGAACAGCGATGAGTTAAGTGCAATGGCATTTCCCAGATCCGCCCTGTCCTCCACCAGTTCCAGCACAAAAGACTGTCGTGCCGGCATATCAAAAGCATTGATCAATCCCAGCCAGGCGCTCAACACGATCAGGTTCCAGACGGCGGCGGCACCGCTCAATACCACACCTGCCAGTACCAGTGCCTGCACCATCGACAGCATCTGCGTCATCAGAATGACGCGCCTCCGCTCCACCCTGTCGATAAGCACGCCTGCAAAGGGGCTCAGCAGGAATGTACAGATCAGGCCGGAAAAGGCCACCACACCCAGCAGGAGCGATGAACTGGTAAGGCGGTACACCAGCCAGCTCATGGCCACCTGCTGCATCCAGGTGCCTATCAGAGATATCCCCTGGCCGGTAAAAAAAAGACGGTAGTTACGATATCTCAGTGCACGGAAGACACCCGCCAGCCCGGCAGGGCCGGCTCCGGTGTCATTTTTAGCGCTCATTGATCCCTATTTTAATTCAAATTCCATACGGAACGGCAAATTTCACATCAACCCGCCCTGCAAAGGCCATCGGGCGGCAGGTCAGGAATGGGCCTGACCGCGGCTCGGGAGGATCACAGTGGCCGTGCCGCTGGTAGTAACCTCGCCTTTACTGTTTTCCAGCCAGATCTCGCACTCCACCAGATGCTCACCATCCATCACCGACTTACCCGTGACCTTTCCCCTGCAGTAAAGCGTATCGCCCTCATCCGAAGGGCCAATCAGATTTTTCATTTTTCGGGGATAATCCATCGCCCTGAACTGTGTCTGGATACGCTTCAGCCATCCACCGTCACCCGTCCAGTCCGTCAGCATCTGAATCAGCCACTGTCTTTTCAGCGTACCGTGGACGATGATGCCC
>DAOTVU010000014.1:0-41655 GCA_034436215.1 Dehalococcoidia bacterium | reverse complement strand
TGAGTCCGTAACAGGTATGGTAGTTGCTTGTTAGATAATCGCCGTAAATTTTGCTTACGGCATAGGGCGACACAGGCCGGAGCGGGTTTTCTTCGGTGATGGGAAGCTCGGGTATACGGGAAGGTGGCGGGAAAATCACACCGTATTTCCTTTTCAGCTTTTGGTACTGCCGCTGCGAATAGATGACCAGTCCGTATTCCTCGCTGCTGCCGGCGTATATGATGACCGGGTCAATGCTTTTGCTGACCACGGCTGCCAGGACATTGCTGGTGCCGCGGCAGTTGATATCCATGGTTTCGGTGGGGCAATCGAAAGACCGTTGTACGAACGACTGTGCTCCCAGATGGAAGATGTAGTCAGGACGGCTGCGATCCAGTGCTGAAGCAATGCTGGATATATCCAGCAGGTCGCCCTCACACAGGGTTATCTGACGATCTAAACCGAAGTATTTTATGTTAGAAGGTACGCAGCCATCCGCCCGACGTCGATAAAAGCCGAAAACGTGTGCTCCCTGCCTGATCAGATGGTTTGCCAGATATGAACCGGCAAATCCGCTGACTCCTGTGATGAGGACCCTTTTATTGCGGAAGCTCATTTAGTCCTGCTCCTCGAAAAATCATTATCGATTAATTTATAATACAATTTTTCGTATCCGTTTATGCAGTCTGACCAGTAGAAATGTTTCTCCTCAGAAGTGGTGACCGTTCCTGCAAATACCGAATGGATGCCGTCGGCTAAGGCCGATGGATCGGCAGGGGGGACGAGCTTGAAAGTGCCCGAAATTACTTCGGGCAGGGATGCCACGTTTGATGCTACCACGGGCCTGCGCATGGCGCAGGCTTCGATGGCGGTGAAGCCGAAACCTTCGGAAATAGAAGGCACGACCACACAATCTGCGGCCGCAATATACGATGGCAATTGGTTTCGCGGCACCGGCTCAAGCAGGATGACGCTTTTTTCCACATGAAGCTCTTTGATTAGGTCAGTTATCCTTTTGTAGCCGTCTGACGGCATCTTGCCAAGTATCATTAAAAGCTTCGCATGGGAGATTTTCTCGGAGATCAGCGGCACTGCCCTGATCAGATATTCAAGCCCTTTGGAGATGCCGGGGCGTCCGTAGTACATGTAAATGAATTCATCCTTCAATCCGAGTTTACTGCGTACCGCCCGGCCATCAGCTTTCTGTGGATCGAAGAGTTCATAGTCGATCCCGTTATAAACTGTGGATATCTTCTCTTTTTTAACACCACAGCGTTTTATCCGTTCAGCGGTATATGAGGAGACCGCAATATAGTGATCGAAGGGCAGGATAATGATGATATGCTCCAGACTGCGGTGCAGGCATGCCATAATGGGGTTCATGCCCATCATCGACCGCCACCCTTCGGCGATGACCTCATGCACGGTTATGATGCATTTTCTTCCCGTAAGCCGTGAGGCAAGCCAGGCGGGGAAGGCACCGTTATAGGTTGTAGTCTGGATTATATCGACCGAACGCGCCATCCTGATGGAAAGGGGCACGGCCAGAAAAGTAAACCAGTATCTGGAGGCACGGTGCGGTGTGTTTATCCGGTAGACCGATACGCCGTTGATAATCTCAAAGGTGGAAGTTTGCGGCAACCGGCTGGTGATCACGGTTACGATGTGTCCCTTCTTCACCAGACCTTCGCAAACCTGTTTGAACAGTACCTCGGCTCCCCCGATGAACGGATAGTAATGTTCCAGCACAAAAAGTATTTTCATGTTTGCCCGGTTCTGCTCCTGTTGAATATCTCCTCCTGCAGACGTATTTTTATTACCGACCACAGGACATTTAAGCCGTGGACTATCGGGTTCAGGGTGGAGCCGGCATCATGATAGATACAGGAAACGGGTTGCTCTGCTATCCTGAAGCCCTGTTTACGTGCCTGAACAAGCGTCTGTATGCTGAAGCCAAATCCGGGATAGGTGATATGTAAAGATTCAGCCGCTTTTCTGCTGTATGCTCTGAAACCGCTCTGGGCATCAGCTACTTTTTCCCGGCAGCCGAGGTTATACGACCAAGTTATCACGTCGATACCGAATTTGCGATAGCGTGCAACGGCTGCCGGTCGCAGAAACCGAGATCCGATAACCACGTCGCATCGGCCGTCGATAATCGGCTGAATTAGTCCGGGTATTTCATTCGGATCATGCTGCCCATCACCATCCAGCGTTACAATTATGTCGGCGCCGTGTTCAAGGGCCGCCTGGATACCAGTTTTTGTGCCTGCTCCGGCTCCCATCCTATGCGGATGTTTGAATACGACGGCTCCTGCTTTTTCGGCAGCTGCGGCGGTATCATCCTCCGAACCGTCGTCGACAACAATGACCTCATCAACATATTTTGTGGCAAGGCTGACTATGTGGGGTATAAATCGCTCTTCATTAAGGCAGGGAATAACGGCTATAACCCTCTTCCTTTTCTCAGTATCCATTTGCATAAAAGAGTATAGACAAACAGTGGTAAAGTCAATAAGTATCCATGAGCGCCGACTGAAGTATTTATCGAGAAAATAAGGCGGATCATTTGACGGTGACGGATTTGGCCAGGTTGCGTGGCTTGTCTGGATTGAACCCGCGTTTAATTGTCAGATGGTAGGCCAGAAGTTGAAGGGGTACTACGGTTACAAACGGGTAAAGCAATTCATGTACTCTGGGGACTTTGATCCAGTGGTCATATATCTCGTTGTTTTCATCTGAGATTGCGATGATCTTTGCACCCCTGGATTTTGCCTCAATGGCGTTGCTGAGGGTTTCCCTGTAGGTATAGTCGGCCGGGCAGATGGCGAGAACGGGAGTATCCTGTTCAATTAGAGAAAGGGTGCCGTGTTTCAGCTCACCGGCAGGCATGCCCTCGGCATGTATGTAGGATATCTCTTTTAATTTCAGTGCGCCTTCGGAGGCTATGGCGAAGTTAATGCCGCGGGCGATGTAGTAGAAATCGTTCTTACCATGGTATTTATCGGCAATCTGTAAAATGGTTTCGTCGTTCCAGTCTATAACCTTGGTGACCTGTTTGCTGACCTTTCTTATGTTGTCTGCCGCCATTTCAAATGAGTGTACCATGGAGAAGGCCAGCAGATAGAAGATAGCCATCTGATTGAGAAAGCTTTTGGTAGCCGCCACGCCGATCTCCGGCCCGCAGTTGAGGTAAATTACATTATGACTGAGCTCGCCGAGAAGTGAGTGCGGTCTGTTAATGATGGAGATAATGCGCGCACCTGCCTGGCGCGCCATCTTAACGCCGTCGATCACGTCGAGTGTCTCTCCGCTTTGGGAAACAGCGATCACGAGTGTATTTTTGCCGATTGAATCGGCAAAGTACTGAAATTCCGAGGCCATTACCACTTCGCAGAATTTTTTACCCACGCTGGAAAATAGATAGCGGCCGACCAGGGCGGCATACCGCGACGAACCACAGGCCGTCACGATGACCTGATCGGCTCTGAGGATGTCAAGTGCAATTGACGTGAATATTTCCCTGTCCTGGGATGCAGCCGCCATCAGAGACTTTGGCTGGTCCATAATCTCCTTGAGCATGAAATGAGGATAGCCGCCTTTATCGCCTTCTTCCCACATTGAATCCGGTTTGACTGCCTTTTTGTTAATCTCTTTACCCGTGTGATCGAGAAAGTTGACTTTGCCGGGTGTAAGGATGGCGATTTCACCTTCTCCCAGTATGTAGAGTTGATCTACCAGGCCTGCCAGCGCAAGGGAGTCACTGGCGGCAAAAGCTTTTCGACGGGCGGTTCCAACCACCAGAGGACTGCCCCTGCGGGTTCCTATGATCTTATCCGGCTCCTTTGTGCTGATGACAAGGAATGCATAGGAGCCCTGCAGCCTCGAGGCTACAGCTATTACGGCATCTTCAAGCGGGCGACCCTTTTTTAGCTCGTCTTCGATTTGATGAGGTATGACTTCGGTATCTGTTTCAGATAGGAATCGATGGCCGTGTTTGGTCAAATCGTTGCGTAGTTCCTGATAGTTATCGATAATGCCGTTGTGGATAACCGCTATCTGGTTATCGCAATCGCAATGGGGATGTGCATTTATCTGTGTCACTCCTCCGTGCGTTGCCCAGCGGGTGTGCCCGATTCCGGTATGGCCCGGCATATCGGCTATTTTGTAGCGTCTGTTGACTTCTTCCAGCATGCCCACACCCTTTCTTACCAGGAGCCTGTTCCCGGATATGGTGGCAATGCCCGAAGAATCGTAGCCACGGTATTCCATGCGCTTCAATCCCTCGTAGATAATGGAAGAAGCTTTACCGTTGATTCCACAATATCCGATTATGCCGCACATTTATTTTCCCCATTACAGTATATTCAAGCTATGGAATTATTCTATATCGAGCCTCAAAATCAGTGGTTGCTTGATGCAGGGTGTCTCTTCCAACCCCCTGTAAAGGTAAAAATCTACCTCACAGCTTTTCCCTGAACCGACGGGAGTGAAGCTTACTCTTTCCTCCCATTTTTCATCGTTATTCAATACTCCCGTAGTTATCTCCTTGATTATAGCATCTTGAGCCATAATACGTACCGTATATTCTGCCGGTTTACCTTCGTGATTAACTATTCCAACAATTACATTTACCGGCTGACCGGCAGTTACTTTCTGTGGATAAAAACAGGCCTGACCGTTTTCATTCAGCAGATAGAACTCGCTGAACGTGTCGGCCGGTCCCGGAAGAAAAGCAAAATAGATTATCAGCCCGCTTGTGGCGGCCAGGGCTGCCATAAGTACGATGAAGACTATGCCCGACCACGACTTCATATCAAAATAGCCAAATCATAAAAATCGAGTACAATACTGCGATCGTAAAGATTATATGGAGATTTTATCGGTTTGGCAATGAATGGTATTCATTCATAAGATCAGCATAGCATCGCCGAAACTGTAAAATCGATAGCCGCTTTGCTTGGCCTGTTCGTAAGCTTGAAGAATGAACTCACGGCCGGCAAAGGCCGAAACCATCATCAGCAGCGTTGATCTGGGAAGATGAAAGTTGGTTATCATGGCGTCGGTTGCATGGAAGCGGAAGCCGGGCAGTATGAAAATATCGACCATTCCATCAAACGGCTGGACCTTACCCGAGGTACTGGCCGCCTCCAGTAAACGCACGGTGGTTGTGCCGACGGCTATCAGGCGTTTACCGGCTTTTCTGGCAGTATTTAACTGCTCTGCGGTTTCAGCGGTGATATGCCCGTATTCGGTATGCAGGCGATGGTTTTCAGGGTTTTCCGTGCGAACCGGTTGAAAGGTATCGAGACCTATGTGGAGTGTGATAAAAGCCAGATTTACCCCTTTTTCTCTCAGAGAATCGAGCAGGGACGGTGTGAAATGGAGGCCTGCCGTGGGAGCTGCTGCACTTCCTTTATACCTGGAATAAACTGTTTGATAGCGCTCGCCATCCTTCAGTTTAGCCTTTATATACGGCGGTAAGGGTATTTCCCCTATTACTTCCAGGAGATGGGGATGAGAAAATTCGACCATACGGATGCCGTTATCACTTCTGCCGATGATGGTGGCTGTCATCTCAACATCATTGCCGTTGGTAAGAGCTATCTGTGAACCGACAGGCAGCTTGCGGCCCGGTCTGACCAGGGCTTCCCATGAATTAATGGCGAGCTTTTTAAGAAGCAGGATTTCGGCGGGCTTATCGCTTCCTTTTATTGTGCCTTTAAGCCTTGCCGGCAGAACACGGCTGTCGTTAAACACCAGTGTATCGCCGGGATAAACATAATCGGTAATCTGATGGAAAACTGTATGCGAAATGCAGCCGTCGGTTCGATTGAGGACCATAAGTCTGGAGCTATCGCGCGGCTCAACCGGGTGCTGTGCGATAAATTGAACCGGTAGCTCATAGTCGAAATCGGAGAGCTTCATGATAATTATCTGCGGATAAAGTAGATGATTAGATTTATCAGGACGGTCAATATTATGCTGATTATGAGGAACGTAACAATCGGGAAATAGAACGAAAAATTATCCTTTTTTATAAAAATATCCCCCGGGAGTTTGCCGAAGAAGGGTATGTGCTGGGCTAATATCAGCAGCAGGCCGATAAAAAATACAGCGGCTCCACAGACAAGCAGGACTTTCCCCAGAGATTCCATGTTCACGAAGAAATTTTAGAACAAACTCTATGCGAGTACAAAATTAAAAAATGCCGCGGACTTTGCCGGTCTGAGTATCTATATCAATGCGACGGAAGGCGGGGTTGGAGCCTGTTCCCGGCATGAGATTTACTTCACCGGCGAACAGACAGAGAAATCTGGCGCCGGAATATATCATGATATCCCGGATAGGCAGTACCCAGCCTTTGGGGACACCTTTCAGAGAAGGATCATGACTGAGGCTGAGGGGTGTTTTAACCATGATGGTGGCGTAATCGTCGTATTCGGGGTCTGATTCCAGCTCCCTTGCCCTGGTTTCAGCGGTATGCGACCAGGATACACCATCCGCACCGTAAACCTCGCGGGCTATTTTTTCGACCCTGTCTCGCAGTTTCATCTCGTCCGGATATAGAAATTTAAAGTCGTTTTCTTCTTCACAGGCATCTCTAACGGCATCGGCCAGTTCAAGGGCACCTTCTCCTCCAAACTCCCAGTGTCTGGATACGGCGCACCGGGCCCCGGCTTCTTCCGCTGCTCTTTTTACCATGGCTATCTCTTCTCTGGTATCGGTATGGAACACGTTTATACAAACTACAGGACGTATTCCGGCCTCTTTAATGATTTTTATGTGGTGCAGCATGTTGGGGATGCCTTTTTCAAGCAGGTCGAGGTCTTCGCGCGTATACTCTTCAGGGATACCCAGTCCGGGAACTATGGCGGGTCCGCCACCGTGCATTTTGAGTGCCCGGATGGTAGCGACCAGAACCGAGGCATTGGGGCGCAGGTCGCTCAAACGGCATTTAACATTACAGAATTTTTCAAATCCGATATCTGCGGCAAACCCACTTTCTGTAACGTGATAGTCGAACAGCTTAAGACCCAGCTTGTCGGCGATGATCGATGACTGCCCCAGTGCGATATTGGCGAATGGCCCAGTATGTACCATGAGCGGCTGATATTCAACCGTGCAGCATAGCGTTGGATTGATGGTGTTGCGCATGAGTGCTGTCATAGCGCCGCTGACCTCCAGGTCTCTGGTCGTGATGGGATCGCCGTGCTTGTTGTAGGCAACCGTGATGCGGTCCATGCGATGGCGCAGGTCCGCCAGGTCCTTGACTATGGCCAGCAGTGCCATCAGCTCTGAACTGACAGATATGTGAAATTTCGACTGCATCGTATAGCCATCCATTCTGCCGCCAATGCCGATGATGATATTGCGAAGGCTCTGTGCGCAGAAATCTATGACCCATCCCATTTCAACTCTGGTAGGGTCGATATCCAGACGCTTCATATGGGAAAGAGCCAGAAGCTTCCGGTCATCGTAATTTCTCTCATGCTGCATGCGGGCTGTTAAGGCAACCATGGCCAGGTTATGTGCATTGGTGATGTCATTTATATCGCCGGTCAGGCCCATAGAGAATTCGGTCATGGGAATGAGGAGGGCATTGCCGCCGCCTGCTGCGGTGCCTTTAATGTTCATAGTCGGGCCGCATGATGGTTGCCTTATACATCCACCGACATTCAGGCCTCTTTTCCCAAGTCCTTCCAGTAATCCACAGGTTGTGGTGCTTTTGCCCTCTCCCAGCGGGGTTGGAGTGATACCCGTAACCTGAATATATTTGCCGTCAGGCTTGCCGGATAACCGCCGCATAATACGGGCATAGTCCAGCTTTGCAACCCGTCCGTATGGTATAATCTCTCCCTTTTCGAGATTTAACTTTTCCTGCCAGGCAAGAGGCTCGGGCATGCCCTTCTCGGCCTCTTCGGCTATCTGCCAGTCCTGCATTATTAAAGGATTGTACGGCATATTAAAATTGCTCCAATTCAGGTGTTAATTATGTTGTTATTCCGGCTTTTCGTTCTGCAGCTTCAATTGTATTCTGCAACAGCATGGTAACCGTCATAGGGCCGACTCCACCGGGTACCGGTGTAATAGCTGCGGCTTTTTCTTTGACATTTTCAAAATCTACATCTCCTACCAGGCGGAAGCCCTTTTCACGGCTTTTGTCTTCTATACGATTGGAACCTACGTCGATTACCACGGCACCTTCTTTTATCATATCTGCCTTGATAAAAAGTGGACTGCCCATGGCTGCAACCAGGATATCCGCCTGGCGGGTGAAGTAGGATATGTCGGGTGTCCCGGTATGGACGACGGTTACTGTGGCATTGGCACCCTTTTTCTTCTGCATTAACAGATTGGCCAGAGGCCGGCCCACAATATTACTGCGGCCGCATATTACCACGTGTTTTCCCGAAGGGTCGTAGCCGCTGCGAATCAGCAGTTGCTGGATGCCATGAGGAGTGCACGGCAGTGGACAGGATTCCCCCCGCATGAGTTTCCCCAGATTTACGGGATGCCATCCATCCGCATCCTTTTCAGGTGAAATATAATACAGTACCTTTTCGGCATCTATGTGCGAAGGTAATGGAGATTGAACAAGTATGCCATCCACTTCGGGGTCTTTATTTAAATCATCAACCAGCTTTAATATATGCTCTTCTAATACTTCTGTGTTGAAATGGAAGGTCTTTTCTCTTAGACCTATCTCGGATGCACCTTTTTCCTTGGCAAAAACGTATGATAATGAGCCGGGATCTTCCCCTATAAGGATAACACATAGAAAGGGGTTGATGCCTATGGTCTGCAGCCGAATTACACGAGATTTAAGCTCATTTCGTATTTCAGCTGCTATTTCAGCACCGCGTATTATTTTTGCCGTCATCGAATAATGAAAGAAATAAATATTTTTATGTAATTAGAGTAACATTATACAGATTCAGTCAGGTTCAGACAATGTCAACGTCTGACCGAAAATGAATTAAGCAGAGGTTGTTATATAAGATAGCCCGACATCGGGCTGTGGAGCAGGAGCGCCGACTTGAAACAGGATATAAACGATTCCGTCAGGCTTTCTGGGAGAACATCGGGTAATATCAGTCTGCATTGAATAAATAATCAGCCGTAAACCATATCGGCCGACATGGCTTTAGATGTCCTCATACGCGTGGCCACCATCCGGCCTACATTGCGGGTTACCTTATAGCCGATAGGCAGATTCTGTTCACAGAACTCGTGGAATTTTGCCTGGTCAATAACGATTACCTTCGATTTTTCCTGGGCTACCGCCGTTGCCGTTCGTTTGTAAGGCAGTACCAGCGTCGACCATCCTAATACATCTCCCGCCTGCGCTGTATAAAGCGTCTGTTTATCGGGCGATTGTACAGCGAGTTTGCCCTCTTCTACAAAGTAAATATTGACTGCGTCATCACCTTCTTTAAATATGATATCTCCGGGTTCATAGGTCTTAACAGTGCCGATACTTAAAATACGGTTGATATCGGTTTCATTAAGGCCCTGAAAAAGGGCGGCACGGGTCACCTTCTCAGCAGATACGGTATCGGGTGCTTTTGGCGATTGGGTAGGACGCAGGGGGGCGACCAGGCCGATGCGCTGGGTTATCAGGGTCATGACCATGGGATCGGGATTGGGTGGGCCGCCGCATTCCGGACGATAGCATGTTACATCCGCATATGTACAGTGGGCATGACAGCCGGGGCAGATATCAGGTGGTTTATTTCCATCTGTAAAATATCCACATTCCACACATTGCCATTTCGACATTTTATCAACCTCCTGTTTTATTCTCACTTATAATTTTATTGCTGTACAGAAGCTGTTTCAACCTCTTCTATAATTTGGCGTTTCTGGTACGGGCCCAGTTTTCTAACATCTTCTGTTATTTTGTTGACAGCATCGACAAAATCATCGGCGCAGGACGCACAGACCCATTGTAATCTAAGCCGTTCATCTTCGATACCAAGCTGTTTAACCAGTTTTTTAAGAAGTGTCATGCGCGCCAGTGTTTTATAATTGCCGTCTATGTAGTGACAATCTCCCAGATTGCATCCGCATACAAGCACGCCGTCGGCACCTTCACTGAATGCTTTTAATACAAAAGCGGGCTCCAAACCGCCGCTGCACATCAACCTTATTGAGGTAACATTCGGAGAGCATTTCATGCGGGAAACCCCTGCAAGGTCAGCACCGGCGTATGAGCACCAGTTGCACAGAAAGGCTACGATTTTAGGTTCAAAACTCATGCTAAAACCCCCTCTATTTCTGCCAGTATTTGTGATGTACTGAAATTGCGTGTTGAGATAGCACCGCTCGGACAGGCCGCACCGCAAACATTGCAGCCCTTGCATAGGATCTGGTTTACACGTGATACGTGACTGTCTTCATCGAAAAAGATGGCTCCGAACGGGCACAGCATATTGCAGACTTTGCACCCTGAGCAAATAGCTTCATTGACTGAAGCAGTAACTGCTCCTATCTCCATTTTGCCCCTGGAAATTATCGCCATGGCACGTGCCGAGGCTGCTGAAGCCTGAGCTACCGTATCCGGTATATCCTTGGGACTCTGACAGCAGCCGACAACAAATATGCCTTCCGACATGGTTGCCACAGGATCGAGTTTAGGATGCCGTTCAAGGAAGAAGCCGTCTCGGCTCCTGCCCAGGTGCAGCAGTTGACTCAGCTGTTCTGCATCCTGGCGGGGTGTCAGTGCCACGCATAGCACGACCATATCCACTGGAATGGTGATGACATTGTTCAGCAACGTGTCTTCGCAGGTTATTAGCAAATTATCTTCACCGTCATCTGAATTATTGGCGGCGATAGTTGCGAGCTTTCCTCTAATAAAATGCACATGTTCTTTTTGTACCCGTTCATAAAATTCCTCATAAGCCTTTCCTGCACAGCGCATGTCGATATAAAGTTGGTAAACTTCCCCTCCGGTTTTTTCTTTGAACAGGTGGGCATATTTAAGTGCATACATACAACAAACACGTGAACAGTAGGCATTATAGTTCTCATCACGACTGCCCACACAATGCACAATAGCAAGGCTGGACGGGGTGCGTCCGTTAGCCAGTTTCAGCTGTCCGCTGGTTGGGCCGGAAGGGCTGCAAAGTCGTTCAAACTCGAGGCTGGTGAAGACATTGGGGAGTCGTCCATAGCCGTACTGGGTAATCGGTGTGGGATCGAAAACGTCGTAACCTGTGGCTACTATTATCGTTCCTACCTGCAGGTCTATGTATAGATCGGTTTGCTCGAAATTAATCGCCTGCGCTTCGCAGAACTTCTCACACGCGCGACACTTTCCCTTGAGAAAATAAACACACCGTTCCCTGTCTATAACCGGTATATTAGGAATAGCCTGGGGGTAGGGTGTATAGACTGCCTTGCGTAATCCCAGACCTACATCGAATTCGCTGGCGGTGCTCCAGGGACATTTATCCTGACATATACCGCAGCCGACACACTTTTCCTCGTCTATGTAACGTGCTTTACGTTTAACCTTAACCGTGAAGTTGCCCACATACCCGCTGACATTCACTACTTCGCTGTATGTCATTAATCTAATATAAGGATTATGCGCCACCTCGTTCATTTTGGGTGTCAATATGCAGGCGGCACAGTCAAGAGTGGGAAAGGTTTTATCGAATTGCGCCATATGTCCACCGATGCTTGGCTCTTTCTCAACAAGATAAACGACATGCTGTGAGCTGGCTATTTCCAGTGCAGCCTGTATTCCTGCAATGCCGCCACCTATAATAAGTGTGGCTGGGAACACCGGTACCTTCTGTTCTTCGACCGGTGAGTGCTCTGCTACTCGATTTATGGCGGCGTGAACCAGCCGATTGGCTTTATCAGTCGTTGCCGGCCCCGGCTCGTGCAACCAGGCACATTGTTCCCTGATATTTGCCATTTGAAGAAGATACGGGTTAAGCCCGGCTTCCCTTAACACGTTCTGGAATGTCTGCTCATATAACCGTGGCGAACAGGCCGCAACCACCACCCGGTTGATTCCAAGCTGCATGATATCCTGTTTGATGATGTTCTGGCCTTTAGAAGAGCACATATACATGTAGTCACGGGCTATGAGGACATTGCCGTATTTGCGTGCCTGTTGTGCCACTTCTTCCACATTGACTGCACTGGCTATGTTGTGACCGCAATGACAGACATAGACACCGATGTTTATTAGATTCTTATCGTCCATACTGCTCCCATAAAAGAATTTACATTAGTCCCTCACAGACCAGTTCGACTAAGTCTTTAATTTCAAAAGCAGAGTTTTCAGGTAAGTTTAACAGGCTATCTTCGAAATTAAGCAGGCAATACGGGCAGGAAACTACCAGTATCTCTGCTCCGGCATCTACCGCCTGCTTTAGGCGTAGATCGGAAAACCGCTCGCCTTTTTTGGTATCCATCCAGATTCTACCACCTCCACCACCACAGCAGAGTGTGTTTTCACGATTGTCCGGTAGCTCTAACAGCTCTATTCCCGGTATGCTCTCTAATACATGCCGCGGTTCATCGTAGATTTTGTTGTGGCGTGCCAGATAACAGGAATCATGATATGCCACCTTTTTTTTCACTTCTCTGCGGAATTTTAATTTGCCCTGATCTATCATATCGGAAAGGTACTGGACTATGTGTAGCGTTTCGAAGCTGGCACCAAGTAACGGATATTCATTCTTAAATGTATGATAGCAATGAGGAGAATTGACGATTACCCGCGTAATGCCTGCGCTGGAGAAGGCTTTGATATTTTTCTCGGCAAGGGTGGTGAATAGAGACTCATAGCCCGATTTCCGGACGCTTTCTCCACAGCAGGTTTCTACATCGGGAAGAAGGTTATATTCTACACCAGCATATTCGAAAATGCGGGCGGTAGAATGGGCTACTTTTTTTGCTTTGGGATCATAGGCAGGTATGCAGCAGGGGAAGTATAGTAAGTTTCCAGCAGGCTTCCTGTTTTTGAGATAAGAAATAGCCCAGGATCCACGTTGTTCCGCCGGTTGTCCGAGTGGATTGCCTGAACCGGCTATATTGGTAAGTGCCAGCCACAGGGAATCGGGCACTCTGGCTATCCCGGTCTCTGAAATAACCTTGCGTATCGCTTTCATTATGTCGATAATACTGACTCCTCGAGGACAACGTTGTACGCAGTTATAACAGGTTGTACACAGCCAGTTGTCATCTGATGCAAAATCAATAACTCCCAATTGTGCCTGGTGGATTAGCTGGCGCACGGGAAATCGCCGTACCTGATTCCACGGGCAACTGCCGGTGCACAGGCCGCACTGGTAACATTGATCAAGTTCCAACCCACCGGCCTCTTTGACCATATCAGCCGCCTGGATATAAGGAGATATTACCACGTTTTATACCTCACTTTACTGTAATTTCGCCTTTCTAGGGGCATATGTACCCTTCCAGCAACGAATAAAAAAACATCAATAGATTTTATTTCCTTTGCAGTCGAATACCTCGATTTCCGTTGTGCTTTTGCCGGGCAAAAAATGGGTGGCACATCCAAGACAGGGATCGTACGGACGCCAGGCCATTTCGATACGGTTGAGCGCCCCTTCTGTGATATTACTTCCTGCTTTGATTATACCCATAGCTGCCTTTTTTATGGATAGATTGATAGCGGCGGAGTTGTTTACCGTGGCAACAATCAAGTTCGCTTTGCGGATAAGTCCCCTTTCATCGGTGACATAGTGATGGATCAGCGTACCGCGGGGTGCTTCTATAACTCCAATACCTTCATCAGGGGTAGCAGCAGGTATACGTCTTATATCCGGACTGGTTATATCCGGATCAAGGCTGAGCTCCAATAATCTCTCAGCGGCATTTAAAGTTTCTATTAACCGTGCCCAGTGGGTGGCCAGTGTATGGTGTACCGGCTTCCCTCCGAGTGTAGCATACATTTTCTCGTAGGCTTCCTGAGCCAGTGGGGTTGACATTCCCTCAGACGCATTTAAGCGGGCAAGCGGTGCAACCCGATAAATACCACTATTTCGTCCATCGACAAATCCTTTCCAGCCCACTTTTTTCAGATATGGGAATTTTATATATGTCCATGGCTCACTGTGTTCAACAATATGATCAAGATATTTATCCACGGGGAATTTGGCAAACTCTTTGCCGTCAGGATCAACCACACGTAACTGCCCATCATAGAAATTCACCCGGTTGCGGCTGTCAACCAGCCCCATATAGTAGGTATGATGGGTATATGTGTCGCTGAGTATCATGTCGACATATTCTTTATTTTTCAGGACGATGTCATCGAAGACCTTCAGTGAAAGAAGGGCGAATTCAACCGAATCACGGGCGATTTGTTCAACTTCTTTGCGCTCTTCTTCGTTAAGTCCTTTGCTTACCCCGCCCGGCAGACCGAATACAGGATGCACAGCGCGACCCCCGAGCATTTTGATGATGTGATGGTTCTGCATACGCGTTTTTATTACTGCGCCGCCGAGTTCCAGGCCGACCTTTCCTATAACGCCGATAATATTTCGTTCTGCTACAGGAGCATCCGGCCCCATAACAAAATCGGGGCCTCCAAGGATGTAGAAATGGGTGGTGTGATCTGTTACATAAAAGGCACAATTAAGCAGTTCACGCAGTTTTTTAGCAGGTTCTGGAGGTTCTACATGAAAGAGTGCATCCAGTGTTTTGCTGGAAGCAAGATGATGTGCCTCGGGGCAGACACCGCATATCCTTTGTGTGATTTGTGGCATTTCCTCTGCCGGTCGTCCTTCACAAAATTTCTCAAAACCTCTCAATTCTGGTACCTGAAAATATGAATTCTGAACCTCGCCTTTGTCATCGAGAAAAATGGTTATTTTTCCGTGGCCTTCTAATCTCGTAATCGGATCGATGCTGATTTTTTTCATCTGATGGCAGCCCTCCTTACCAGAGAATCAGGCAGACTGAAACGGTAGCATGTGCCTACAGGATCAAGTACCCCTTCGAGAATTGACCTTATTTCGTCTTCATTTTTAGAATCGATTATCGAAGCTACGGCGCTGAGAAAGTGCGCACCCTGATCGATAACACCCTCCACCGGACCATAACACCCGGTGCATGGCATGTTGGCCTGTGGACAGAGTGCACCGCAGCCGCCGCGTGTGGCAATGCCTGCGCAGAGGAGCCCCTGCTCCAGCAGGCATATCTCAGGGTCAGGAACTATCTCAAAATTACGGTATATCCTTTTTATTTTCTTAACATTTTTCTTTCTCGTACACTCATCACACACGGCTTTACTACTGTGAGAAATAATGCTCCCTCTGGGTGGTAGCTCACCCTTTAGCAGAGCCTCCAAAGCCAGCCAGGTTGTCCTTTCTTCAGGTGGACAACCTGGTATGAAATAATCAACCTCAACTGTTTGATTTAAAGTCCTCACGGTGTCAAAAAAAGAGGGTATTTCCAGATTGCCTTCATCAGCCTGATAATCGGGCTGTGGAAAGACGTTACTTTTATCGTTGGAAAATGCCTCTTTATAAACGGTATTGAAAATACTCTGACGGTCATGTAAATTGCCAAGGCCGGGGATGCCACCTCTACAAGCACACGCGCCATAGGCGATCAGGAATTTTGATTTTTGTCGTAGCAGTTTGGCCAGATGCTCCTGCTCGGAATTGCGTATAGCACCGTTAAAAAGACAGGCATCTATGTGTTTGTCGGGCATAGCTTCAATGTCTTTGTATTTTGCGTCCATGGCGACCGGCCAGAACAGGATTTCTGCGGCTTCAATTACCTTCAGGAGTTTATCGCCGATTAATAGTTGTGCGATCTCACAACCACCACAACTTGCCGCCCAGTAGAAAGCCAGCTTTAACTTTTCCATTACCTAAACCTCCAAAGTCTGGAAGCTCCAGTTTAATCTATTAATAATAAATTTCGATCAGTGACTGCTATTGGTCTCTTTTACGGCCCTTTTATTATTGGAAGATTTACACTTTAAAAGTGTTTCCCACATGACACGTTCAAGCAATTCGGGTGCTACGGGCTTGATCAAATAATCGACCGCACCCATCTTCATGGCTTCTACAGCCAGTTCAACTGAAGGATAAGCGGTAATTACTATGCATTTTATCTGTGGTTTTATTGCTCTGGCTTCCGTCATTACCTCCAGACCGCTTTTGCCCGGCAATCTCACATCGACGATTAAGATATCGAAATCTTCTCTAGTCAGCATTGAAAGAGCTTCTTCTCCGTTCTCAGCTGTTTTGACATCATATGTATCCTTAAGCCATTCCTTCAAAGATTCCCGTATAATAGCTTCATCCTCTACTATCAGGACGGAAGCTTGATCAGAGGAACGTTGTCCAATACTTTCAGTAAGTAATTTAATTAAATAATCCTGTATGGTGATATCTCCGTAAACACATCTAACCTTTAACTTTTTATAAAGATCTTCAGGTATCCTTATATGGATCTGCCTTTGTTTCATATAATATTAACCGCAAGAACATGGTACATTGGTATTTTTATTAATATATACCATTATACCATTAACGTCAAGCCCTGTATTTCTCTTGACAAATCCATTTTTCTCTGTTATTTTATTAAAGTACAATGGTACCAAAATATCATAACAGGTATTAATGTACCATTTTAAAAGGGTTATTCTGGAGGTATCAGTGGAGCCACGTATAGGGGTATATGTATGTCATTGTGGGAGCAACATAGCCGGGACGGTAGATGTGGGAGAGGTGAGCCGTTTTGCAGGTGGGTTGGAAGGTGTGGTGGTATCCCGGGACTATAAGTTCATGTGTTCCGAGCCCGGGCAGAATTTGATCAAGGAAGATATAAAGGAGCTGGGGTTGAACAGGGTGGTGGTAGCGTCGTGTTCGCCGACGCTGCATGAGCCTACATTTCGTCATGTATGTGAGGAAGCCGGGATTAATCCGTACATGTTCCAGATGGCGAATATCCGGGAGCAGTGTTCATGGGTAACGGATGATCGGGAGAAGGCGACGAGGAAGGCGGAGTTGCTGGTGGCGGCAGCTGTGAGCCGGGTATGTTATCACGAGCCGCTGGAGGCGCGGCAGGTGAAGATAAATCCGGCCACGCTGGTGGTAGGTGGAGGGATAGCCGGGATACAGGCGGCGCTTGAGATAGCCAATTCGGGTAACAGGGTATATCTGGTGGAGAGGCAGCCGAGCATAGGTGGTCATATGGCGCAGCTTGATAAGACGTTTCCGACGCTGGATTGTTCGGCCTGTATACTCACGCCCAAGATGACGGAGGTCAGTCGGCATCCGGATATAGAGTTGTTGACGTACAGTGAGGTTGAGGGAGTATCTGGTTATCGGGGGAACTTTCGGGTAACCATACGGAAGAAGGCGCGTTATGTGGATATGGATAAATGCACCGGTTGCGGGGAATGCGAAAAAGTATGTCCGGTTGAGGTTCCTTCCGAGTTCGATCTGAAATTGAAAAAACGCAAAGCCATTTATCGACCGTTTCCACAGGCTGTCCCCAATGTTTTCACGGTTGATAAACGCGGTGCCCCGCCATGCCGTACTGCCTGCCCGGCCGGTGTTGATGCCCAGGGATATATAGCTTTAATTTCACAGGGTAAGTTTAAAGAAGCGCTGGAAGTTTTCAGGCGAAGTCAACCATTTGCCGGCGTATGCGGGCGGGTTTGTACACATCCCTGTGAAACCGATTGCGAACGTGCTAAAGTCGATCAGGCAGTGGCTATAAGGAATCTTAAAAGATTTATGGCAGACTACGAATTTAAAACTTCAAGACAAAGACCCCAGCCCGTCGCGATTACCAAGGCCGATAAAGTGGCTGTAATAGGATCGGGGCCATCTGGACTGGCCTGCGCATATGATCTTATAAGGAAGGGTTATCCCGTTACTGTATTTGAAGCAACATCTGCACCGGGTGGATTGATGCGTTGGGCTATCCCGGAATATAGATTGCCGCGGGATATTCTGGACTATGAAATAAATTATCTGCGGGATTTGGGGGTAGAAATACGTACCAATACCCGTATAACGGATTTAAAAGAAATTTTTAATGGCGGTTATAAGGCCGTTTTCCTTGGAACGGGTGCGGGTTTAACTCAGAAGATGGGAATACCGGGTGAAAATGCTGAAGGGGTAATGGATGCGCTGGATTTTCTCAGGAAGGTGGCGGCAGGTGAGGCGGTTAAGCTGGGAAAGCGTGTAGCGGTCGTCGGAGGCGGTAACG
Source organism: Dehalococcoidia bacterium (assembly GCA_034436215.1). Lineage (GTDB taxonomy): Bacteria > Chloroflexota > Dehalococcoidia > GIF9 > UBA5629 > UBA6808. Next base: position 23,448 of record DAOTVU010000014.1, on the reverse strand, counting down.
CTGCTGTGGACGCTGCCCGTACGGCGCTGCGACTTGGTGCGGAGGATGTGACCATTGTCTATCGACGATCACGTGCTGAAATGCCTGCACTGTATACGGAAGTGGAAGAAGGCCTCCATGAGGGTGTGAAATTGCATTTGCTGGCATCGCCGGTAGAAGTTTTACATAACAATGGTAAATTAACCGGATTGAGATGCATTCGCATGCAGTTGGGTGAACCTGATGAAAGCAGACGGCGGCGGGCTATACCTGTAAAAGGATCTGAGTTTGATCTGAATGCTGATACTGTTATCATTGCTATAGGGCAGCAGGTAGAAAAGTCTTCCATTACCGCAGATCTCGAATTTACCGGATTTGGCACTGTGGCGGTGGATCCGATAACGTTTCAGACTAATAAAGAAGGCATATTTGCGGGTGGTGACCTGGTTTCAGGACCGGACGATGTAATTTCAGCAATTGCTGCCGGCAAAGAAGCGGCTATTTCCATCGATCTTTATCTGCAGGGAAAGGATCCGCATAAAAATAGGCCTCAGCGCCCTGCGAAGGTTAAGAACATCGATAAGAGTGGGGCTGTAAAAAAAGAACGTCAGATTATGCCGCTGCTTTCAATTGATATGAGGAAGGGTTTTGCGGAGGTTGAGCTGGGGTTTGATGAAAAAGCGGCAGTAACGGAAGCTAAAAGATGTTTGAACTGTGGTGTATGTTGTGAGTGTCTTGAATGTGTAAAAGTGTGTGAGAGACAGGCCGTTAACCATACCCTGAGCGATGAGATTATCCAGGTCGATGTTGGCAGCATTATACTGGCTACAGGCTATACAACTTACAGGCCTGATGGAATTTATGAGTACGGCTATGGCCACCTGGACAATGTTTTAACTGCTCTGGAGTTAGAGCGCCTGGTGAATGCAGCCGGTCCTACAGAAGGACGCGTCTTGCTAAAAAATGGTCTGGAACCGAAGTCGGTGGCCATTATCCACTGTGTCGGCAGCCGGGATAAGAATTACCACGAGTACTGTTCGCGCGTATGCTGCATGTATTCACTTAAATTGGGCCATTTAATCAGAGAACATGTAAAGGGTGCGACGGTTTACGAATTTTATACGGATATAAGAGCTTTTGGCAAAGGATTTGAAGAATTTTATAACCGGATAGTAAGGGAGGGGACCAACTTTATAGAAGCAAGGCCTGAATCTGTAACAAATGTGGCTATATCACCTGAGGAGACAGGAAAATTGATTGTACTATATGAGGATCCGCAGGAAAAGGGCATACAGCGGCGACTTCCGGTTGATATGGTAGTTCTCAGTACTGCTATAGAACCTCAGGCAGACGTTCAGGAAGTCAGCCGTTTATTCAATATAAATCGCAGTGCTGACGGCTTTTTCTTGGAAAGGCATCCTAAACTGGATCCGGTGGCTACTTCTACCGATGGCGTTTATATAATTGGATGCTGTCAGGGTCCAAAGGATATACCTGATACCGTAGCCCAGGCATCAGCAGCCGCAGCCCTTGTTCTGGCCAGTATCAGTCAGCTGAATGTGGAACTGGAAGCAACAACGGCGATTATTCAAAGCAGGATTTGTTCGGGATGTCAGATGTGTAAAATGATTTGTCCATACAATGCCATTGATTTTTTGGCTCAAGATGGCGTTTGCAAAGTTAATGAAGCTCTGTGCAAGGGATGTGGTGCCTGTGTAGGGGGATGTTTCAGCGGCAGTATAACGTTGAAACATTATAGTAATGCGCAGTTAGTAGCCGAGATGGAAGGTATGCTGGTTTAATCTTATATGCTTTGGCGTAGATACATATTGAGGAGAGTTATAAATGGAAGACGATTTAAAATGGCAACCCCGTGTAGTCGGGTTGCTATGTAAATGGTGCAGTTATGCCGGAGCCGATTTAACCGGAACAAGCCGTAAAAAATACCCGGATAACCTTACGATATTGAAGGTTCCTTGCTCCGGGAGAATCGATCCTCTGCTGGTATTAAAAGGTCTGATGATGGGGTTTGATGCTGTGCTGATTTCCGGATGCCATCCTGGTGACTGCCATTATCAAACCGGAAATTATCGTGCACGAAGGAGAATTACGCTTGTAAAGAGATTTCTGGACTATATGGGGATTCCTGATCAGAGAATTCAAGCAAGCTGGGTATCGGCGTCGGAGGGTGCCAAATTTGCTCAGGTTGTTACTGATGTCATAGCCGACGTAAAACCGATCGGCCCCAATAAATTGTTCAAAGAAGAAGGTTGATGTTATGGAAACGGAGCTACGTATCGAAGCTAGAAATCTACTTGAAAAGGGCACGGTTAAATCTATCATAGGCTTTACGAAGGGCAGTTTGAAATTTACCACGACGCCTCTGTTTATTCGTAATCCCGATGATGTCCATAAGCTGGTAGTGAATAGATTCATTAAAAATAATCTGGCAAAGTATTTAGCTGAGGTCAAAGAGTGTGTGGGCATTGTGGTGAAAGGCTGTGATAGCAGGTCAGTGGTCAGCTTAATTCAGGATAAACAGATCAATAGAGATAATGTCGTGATTCTTGGGATTGCCTGCCCGGGAATGATAGATGTCTTCAAGGTTGAGCAGTTAGCCGGATGTGATAGAGATTTGATTGACGATATATCTGTATCTGATAGTGTTGCAATTATCGATTTTGGCGGCAGGAGAAAAGAGGTTGAACTGAGTCAGGTTTTGTATGATAGCTGTCTCGATTGCAAATGTCCTGTTCCCACAGAATATGACCTTCTTGTTTCCGGGCTATCGCATATCGGGAGAAATGAGGATGTCGGTAAAGCCAAAATCCAGGAGTTGAAGAGGATGCTGCCGGAGCAGCGCTGGACGTTCTGGAAGGAGCAGTTCAGACACTGTATCAGATGTTATGCTTGCCGACAGATATGCCCTGTCTGTTATTGTGAAAGGTGCTTCATCGAATCTTCCGAGCCAAGATGGTTATCCCCTATGGCCCAGTGGCAGCATAACCTGGGTTTTCAAATTATTCGAACTATCCATGTTGCAGGCAGGTGTACAGATTGCGGTGAATGTGAACGTGCCTGCCCGCAAAATATCCCACTGAGAAGTATGGTTGGGGAAATGTCTGATCTGGTTCTCAAGATGTTTAATTATCAGGCAGGTTCTGATAAAAATGCCCCCCCATTTATGGCAGCTTATGAGGTAACGGAAGCAGAAGAAATATTCAGATGATAAGGTAATTTTTTGTAGAAGAGGTACCGGCTATGGCATTTAAAAAAACCGCTAAGAACAATATAACAAAGTTGATGACCGCATGGAGCCACGATTTCAAAATTATGGTTCCAACCAGAAAAAACAGCGTTATAGAGTTTGGCGATTGGGATGGAAAGGATGTTGATTTTTGGGTCTGGTATAGAAATACGGTTGTGCCGCCGAAGGTATTTTTACTGCCGGTGTGGGAAGAGATGATTCGTTTCAGCAAAAATAATCATGGATGGGGGCTTGAGGTTCCCGGAAGCGAACAAAAAGTGCTTATATTCGGTGTCAGACCCTGTGATGCCAGGGGAATGGCCATAATCAATGACGTTTTTAAAGACGGATACCCGGATTATTATTATGATATAAAAAGACGAAGAACTGTCACTGTTGGCCTCAACTGTGTACAACCGTATGATAGCTGTTTTTGTACCTCCATGGGTATCGATCCTGCTATGAGTAAAGACGTGGATGTCATGTTAATAGACGCTGGAGACGATTTTATTATGGAAGCGTTAACAGATGCTGGAGCTAAACTTTTACATGGAGAATTTATCAGATCTGCAAGCGCACAGGAGGTGCAAATGGCGCGATCGATGGCATCATCTGTGACTGGAAAAATACACAGAAAACTGAATACGCATGGTTTAAGCGAGAAGCTTTTAGATAGATTTAGCGATACCGAGTTATGGAAGGAAATTGCTGCAAAGTGCCTAAGTTGCGGCATATGTACATTTTTATGTCCCACGTGTTTTTGTTTTGAAATTTATGATGAATCCTTTAAAAAACAGGGATCAAGATACAGAGGGTGGGATAGCTGTAGTTTTAAGTTATACACACAGATGCCGATGGAAAATCCCAGAGAGGAAAAATGGAAAAGGATACGTCAAAGGGTATGCCACAAATTTGAATTTCATCCAATCAATACTGGTAATTTTGCCTGTACCGGTTGTGGAAGATGCATTCGTCTGTGCCCGGTAAACTGGGATATAACACAGGTGATAGCCCAAATTACCGGGACTATGGACAGCAGTTTGACTGAACCATCAAAAAATAAGGTCTGATCTATACAAAAATATAAAGAAAAGAGTGGTTATTAGGATGATAATTGCAGATTTGGAACAAAAGCAGAGATTTATCAATAAGGGAAACGTATACCTGCCACATATAGTGATTGTGGATAAGATAATCGAAGAGACACCCGCCATTAGAACCATCCGGTTTCATTTTAAGGAAGAACAATTGAACAGGGAGTTTAAGTTTAGGGCGGGACAATTTGCTGAATTATCGGTATTTGGTGTCGGAGAGGCTACATTCTGCATCTGTTCAAGCCCTACCAGAAATGAATTCTGGGAATGCTGTATCAACCGGGTGGGGTTGGTAACAGATAGATTGCATAAGGTGGGCGTCGGCGCTGAGCTTGGATTCAGGGGACCGTACGGTAATGATTTTCCTGTTGAGGCAATGGAGGGCAAAAATATTATTTTTATAGGCGGTGGTATCGGCTTAGCACCCCTGCGATCGTTGATATGGAATGTCATGGATAACAGGAATAAATTCGGTAATATAGCCATTCTATATGGTGCCCGTAGTTCGTCGGATTTATGTTTTAAATACGATATCAATCTATGGACGCAGGACAAAAGCATAAAAACCATTTTGACAGTTGATAAAGCAGATAAAGATTGGACGGGTAAAGTGGGTATGGTACCTGTTGTGTTGAAAGAGCTGGCGCCTTCTGCCGACAATGCAATTGCGGTTGTATGTGGCCCTCCTGTAATGATAAGAAATACTTTTCCGGTACTGGAAGAGATTGGCTTTAAGCCGGAAGATATTTTTACCACTCTTGAAAAGAAAATGAAATGCGGGATTGGTAAATGCGGTCGCTGTAATATTGGTAATATTTACGTCTGTCGGGATGGCCCTGTTTTTACCTATGCTCAGATTAAAAAATTTATCTCCGATGAGTATTAAATTTGTTGAATTAATTTTTTAAATGGGCAACAATTGTTATTGGAGTGAAGTTTATATTTTTCAAACACGAGTTTCGATATTGGCTTAACAGGTTGTAATGATGACAGGCTTATTTAGGGATAAACTCATTACCGTATTGAGAAATCGGCATTTTTGGATTATCTGTGGGATTATCGCTATTTGTTTTATACTCCAATATCCATGGATAATCACAGGTAGCCAAACGTCCCTGTTTTCATTTCTGGGACTTACCAGGCATGCCGTTGAGCGAATTCTGTTTTTACTGCCCATCAGTTACTCGGCCTTTATATTTGGAACAATAGCAGGGATAGTATGTCTGGTGACCAGTGCGCTGATAATGCTCCCGCGCGTGCTGTTTATCAGCCAGTACTTTTCGGATGCACTCATGGAAACGATAGGGGTACTTTTTGTCGGTGCACTGATTATCTTATGGTTTGATAGCTACAGGAAAGAGAAAGAGAAACGGCAGAAGATCATAGAAAGACTTCAGCAGGCAGACGAACAGTTACAGGCGGCATTTCAAATAACCAGACGTAATGAAGAGAGGCTGTGGGCTTTAAATGAGGTGGCTGCTATTTTAAGCCAGTCTCTGGAGCTTAAAGAGGTATTACGGGCGGCATCAGACAGCATTAGACAGGTGCTTGGCCTCGATGCTGTGTTGATTCTGTTATTAAATGTGGAAAAACCGGAATTGGAAATCATAGCGTATGCGGGATTTAACCGCGAATTAGCAGAGATTCTGGATGATCGTATAGTTACCGATGATAGAATATATAAAATTTTGCAGACAAAGGAAATAGTGACTGTAGATAGCACAGAAAACGAGATGGGTTCATTGGCCGATATCGAAAGACGGGCTAATTTATCCTGTGAAATACTTGTGCCGATAAAGGCAAAGGGTAATGTAGCCGGTGTGCTGGTAGGAGCAATGCGTACGAGCAGGGTATTTGTAAATGAAGAGAAGGAGCTGCTGGGTACATTTGGAAATCAAATAGGCATGGCTATCGAGAATTCTCGGTGTTACCAGCGGGAATGCATAGCTGCTCAGCAGGCGTTGTTATCGGAAAAAAAACATCGTGAGATATTTGAAAATGCCCAGGATGCTATCTGGGTACATGATCTGGAAGGCTATATCACCAGTGCCAATAAAGCTGCCGAGGCCCTTACCGGGTATAGTGTTAAAGAAGCTCAGCAGGCAAATAAAATAAATGTTAAAGATTTTTTAACCGGCGAAAGTTTGGCTCTGGCAAGTCAGATACGGCAGAAGCTGTTTGCGGGTGAAAAGGTCGAGCAACCATATGAACAGCGGATTATAAGGAGGGATGGCACAGAGGCAATTGTGAAATTGAGTACCAGCGTCATATATGAAGACGGGATACCTAAGGGTTTCCAGAACATCGCCAGGGATGTTACCAGGGAAAAAGAGATGCAGGAGCAATTGCAAAAGGCTTACCAGGAACTGAGCGAATCACACAGAAGATTAAAGGAGAGCCAGCAACAGCTAATCCAGGCTGAAAAATTGACTTCGCTGGGACAACTGGCGGCATCTATTGCACATGAAGTGAACAATCCATTATCCGGCATTTTAACTTACACGCAACTGCTTGAGAAGAAAATAAAAACCGACAATTACGATAAAAATATGGCATTGAATTACTTGAGCAGAATGGAATCTGAGCTCGTACGGAGTACCAAACTTATTCGCAATCTGCTGGATTTTGCCCGTCAATCAGCGCCAGCTTTTCGTCAGGTTAATGTAAATGAGGTGGTCAATCGTGCTTTTGACCTTACATCTCATTCGGCACAGCTTCAACATATAGAGGTAATTAAGGAACTGGATCCGGCATTGCCTAACCTTATGGCAGACTTTGATCAGCTTCAACAGGTATTTACGAATTTAATTTTAAATGCAATCCAAGCAATGCCGAATGGAGGTCGACTGATAGTCCGCACTTTTAAAAGGGAAGGACAGGTAGTAGTGGAAGTGCAGGATACGGGTTGCGGTATTTCACCTGAAAATATGCAGAAGCTTTTCACGCCCTTCTTTACGACAAAGAAAGAAGTTAAGGGTGTTGGCCTGGGGTTGGCTGTGTCGTATGGCATTATTCAGCGTCATAACGGCAAGATCGATGTAAAAAGCAAAGAAGGTGAAGGTAGCACATTTACGGTCAGTCTGCCGATAAATAGTGAAAAATCGGCTGAAAAAACAGCGATGTAGATTGTAGAACCCTGATTTCAATCGGGAGGTTGAGATGATTAGCGAAAGGAGAAAAATCCTGCTGGTAGAGGATGAGCCGGTTCTGAGGGAGTCATTGAAAGAATGGCTGTTAGATGACGGCTATGATGTGGAAGTTGCTGCAACAGGGGAAGAGGCCCTGGGTAAAATTAAAGAAGGTGAATACGGCGTAATCGTCTTAGATTTGAGATTACCCGACATAGATGGCCTTCAGGTGTTCGAAGAAGCAAAGGATATAAAACCTGAGACGAAGGGTATTATCATTACTGCATATCCATCAAAAGAGACGAGGAAAAAGGCAGAGGAGATGGGACTGCTTGATTATCTATCCAAGCCCTTCAGGATACAGGACCTTGAAAATATTATAAGTGGTGCTCTGTATGAAGTAAATAAAGCCGAACAGTCAGATAGCAATGTATGGTTGAAGCTGGGAGCTGTCTCCTTTCGTATATGCACCAGAAATTATGAATGCAATCATTGTGCGTTTGCACAGGATTTACAGGATAGGTTTGGCACTATTGCGGTGATAGGTGATAAAGAGATTGAACGGTTGAAACAGTTGCCAGGAAACCAGAGGCTGTGTCGGTATACTTCTGTGCATTTTGTACATAAAAATGCTGGTAAACAGAAAATAAAACCAGATTAATCAAAGTGCATATTTATAGGAGTTGCAGGCTTGAAGATAATAAATAATTGGAAAACGGGAGGTGATTAAAAATGAAGCCGATATTGGTAGTAGATGATGAGGCAATTGTCAGGGATTCTATTGGCGATTGGCTGAGGACCGCAGGCTACGAGGTTTATGAAGCTGAAACAGGTGAAGAAGCATTGATGCTAATTGAAAAAACAGATTTCAGTTTTCTTATCCTCGATGTCAGATTGCCGGGTAAAAGCGGTATCCAGGTACTCAAAGAGGTTAGAGCTGCAAAACCTGAAATTAAAACCATCATTATCACTGCTTTCCCTTCGGAAGGGCTGGCAGATGAGGTAATGAAGTTAGGGGCAGTTGACTACCTCATAAAGCCGGTGCACCCTGAAAATCTTGAGAGAATCATTCTTGAGACTCTGTCTAAGAGCGACCAGAAAAGCACGGTCTAACATTAATAATGATAGGCTGAAAAGAATCTTGGAATGGGAAGGTGATTTCAAAATTTACTTCATTAGCCTTCAGCTAATATTTCTCTGACCATTTTTACCGCTCTGGGAACTGCCTCTAACACAGCGTCTGAAAGTCTGGTGCTAAATTCGAGAGCGTCCGGTATTTCAACACCTATGATATCGATTTTCCCCGGTATTTTTAATTCTAACATTTTACCTATGTCAAGAGCTGTGGGCAGATCGACGTCATGCGGTGAAATTGTATGTTTGGTTACCATGAAATCTTTAACGTCCAGTCGGTAAATCTGCCCGGGTGTCCCCTTTGCTGTCTGGATGGCATCTACAATGACTGCTCTATCGAAATCTACAATCAGATCGAGAATCGCCAGACCTGAAACGTCACAGGCGGTTAGAGTGACATCTCCTTCCGGTGGATCTTCTTCCAGTTTTTCAATCACATGAAAGCCTACACCGTCGTCGCCGATAATCGGATTACCAATGCCAAGAACGATTGTTCTCATGTGGCGGGGGCTTCAGCCTCGGTCGAACTTATTTTTGCTTCCATAAATGGCCTGAGTAAATTTTTAGGCGAGGTTATATTGCCGATGAGACCAGAGGCTTTAAAATCAAGACCGATAGCAAAGGCAATTAGCTGTGTAATGGCCAGGGCAGGCAAATTAAACTTGGTCTTATATTTCCGATTTACCGACGCCTGATAGCCGTCTATCGCTAGGTGGCACAGAGGGCAGGTTGTAGTTACGATTGCCTGAGCCCCATTATCGGAAGCATTCTGAAGTAATTTATAAATGAGCTCAATGGCAGTATCCGGCTCAGAAATAACCAGGGAGCTGCCGCAGCAGCGTGCTTTTAAGGGGAAGTTGACAGGCTCTGCACCTAAACTAACGACCATCTTATCCAGCCAATCTGGGTATTCAGGATCATCATAACCGTAAGATGGCCGTACCTGCTGGCATCCGTGATAACAGGCAACTTTAAGACCGGTAAGTGGTCGAACAATTTTGGACTTTAATACGTCGGTACCCAGATCGTTGAACAGCACTTCAACCACGTGTCGAACGTTTACCGTTCCGTTGTATGTCATACCGGCGGCCGATAGAGTCGATCGGATCTTATCAGAAAGATCGTGATCTTCTTTAAGTAAATCATTGGCTTCGCGGAGAATGGTATAGCATGAGCTGCAGGGGGTAACCAGATCAAGGCCTGTTTTTTCTGCCAGTGCCAGTACCCGCGCCGTGATACCTATAGCTTTAAATTTATCAACGCCGGCTAGAGGTGATGAACCACAGCATGTCCAGTCCTCAAGTTCCATAAAATTTATATCGAGGGGTTTTGCGATGGCATGAATTGAGGCCTCAACCGGCGCACCGGTGGCTTCCATGGAACAGCCGGGGTAGTAAGCATAATACTTCACCGATCACCTCCTGTCGAAAGTCTATTGATAATGATATTCAATTGATCTTTACCTTTGACCTTTTTTGCAGTAAGAGGCATGCGGCCATGGGAAAACAAACCGATTGCCAGGGGCAGCATGTTGAGTGCAGCCAGAGGGTTGGTTTTTAAAAAATACTTTAACATGAAACCAAACTCGTAAACACGGCCGTAATCGGTTATCGAAGCGGCAAAAGTGCGATACATGGTGGTGGTTTTGGTCGGAGGTTTATAGCCTTCCTGGAGTGCAATCGATTCAAGACCGTGAATGATATTGGCCGGTTTGATATCGCGAGGGCATCTTGCCGTACAAAGGTAGCAGGAAACACAGAACCAGATGGAGTTGCTTTTAAGTAGCTCATCCTTCATACCGGCTCTGACCATAGCGATAACCTTGCGTGGCGGATACTCCCAGCGGGTGGCTGTACTGCATGAGCCGCTACAAACACCGCACTGGATGCATTCGTTGATCTTTTCGCATGCCGGCAAAGATGCAACCTGCTCAAGAAACGTTGCCTGTCCATTATCACTCATCTGCATCTCTCCTTTTAACAGGAATAGTTGTAACTATCATTTTATACAAGTATGCCCTCGAGTTCAGCCAGGACCTGCACATCAGTGAAATGCCTGTGGGTGATGGCGCCGCTGGGGCAGGCGGCTACACATGTACCACAGCCTTTACAGAGAGCCTCATTAATTCTTGAGACCTTGTCTTTTTCAATGTAGCTGATGGCATTATAAGGACAAAGTAGGTTACATACCCTGCATCCCGAACATTTACTTTCGTCTATAACCGCTGTATCAGCCTCGATTTCAACCTTGCCGTTATTTATCAGCGCCAGGACTCTGGCTGCTGCTGCGGAAGCCTGCGCAACCGTATCAGGGATATCTTTAGGACCCTGACAGCAGCCGGCAATAAAAATGCCATCGGTCATGGTTGCTACAGGGTCGAGCTTGGGGTGCCTTTCAGTAAAGAAATTTTCCTTGCCGCAGGATATATTGAATTTATGTGCTATTTCCTGTGCATCTGACTGAGGTTCAATTCCAGAGCAAAGGATGACCATATCCACCGGCAATCTTCGTTGTTTCCCTATAAGAGTATCTTCAAACTGGATGATAAGCTTTCCCTTTTCTTCGGGCGTTTGAGCTACATCGGTTATCTCGCCGGGTCTGCCGCGGAAGAAAATAGTACCTTCTCTCTGAACCCTGTTGTAAAACTCCTCATATCCTTTGCCGAAACTCCTGATATCGATATAGAACTCATAAACTTTTGCTCCATGTACATGCTCCAGTAAAAGGTGTGCAAATTTCATACCGTACATACAGCAGATACGTGAGCAGTATTCGTGGTATTTTTCATCACGGCTGCCTACGCAGTGGATAATGGCTATACTCTCAGGTTCCTTGCCGTTCTTCAATAGAATTTGCCCTCCGGTAGGACCGGCGGAGTTGACCATTCTCTCAAACTCAAGGCTGGTAAGGACATTATCCAGCCTTCCATAACCGTATTCCTTAATCACCGAGGGATCGAAAAGCTTATAGCCGGTGGTTATTATTACATTGCCTACCTCGATATCGAGTATCTCATCCTCCTGCTGGAAGTCGATGGCATTTCTTTCGCAGAACTTTTCACATGCCCTGCATTTACCTTTGAGGAAATAGGTACAATGCTTTCGATCGATTACGGGAACATTGGGAACGGCCTGGGCAAAAGGCGTATATATAGCCTTGCGCTTGGACAACTTCTCATCAAACTCGCTGTCAACCTTTATCGGGCATTTGGTCATGCAGGTACCACATCCGTTGCATTTGGTAGCGTCAACGGAACGGGCTTTTTTATGTATTTTGACCCTGAAATTTCCGACATATCCTGATACGTAGTCGATCTCACTGAAAGTGAGAAGTTCTATCATAGGATGGGCGCCCACCATACTCATCTTGGGAGTGAGGATGCAGGCAGAACAATCGAGTGTGGGGAAAGTCTTATCGAGCTGCATCATGTGCCCGCCGATGCTTGGTTCCTTTTCTACCAGATATACCTTATGGCCGGCATTGGCTATTTCAAGTGCTGCCTGTATGCCGGCAATACCTCCACCCACAATCAAAGTGTCCGGATGTACGGGTACCTCTTTATTTTCCAGAGGCTCATGAAAGTAGACCCTCCTTACAGCCGCGCTGACCAGCGCTTTGGCCTTTTCGGTAGCTTCTTTGCGTGATTCTGTTACCCAGGAACATTGTTCACGTATGTTGGCCATCTCAAAAAAGTAAGGATTCAGACCAGCTTCCTGCACAGCTCGGCGAAATGTCGGCTCGTGCATCTGTGGGGAACAGGAGGCGACTACAACGCGATTTACCCCCATTTCCTTGATATCTTTTTTAATCAGGTCCTGCCCGGGATCTGAACACATGAATTTATAATCACGCGAAACTACAACCGATGGAAGGCTTCTCGCGTATTCTGCAACCTTTTCTACATCTACAGTAGCGGCTATGTTGCTACCACAGTGACATATATACACTCCGATTTTGGGCTCCATCACGACCTCCTTGGCAGGATTTCATAATAACAGGCTGTTTGAAAAAAAGGGATACTAAAGAAACTGTTGTAGACATTCGAACTATCGCATATTATAACACTGGCGTATTCGGTCAACAAGTATATGACGACCGGATAGAGGTTTTATGCTAAAATTAAAAAGTTTTTATGGAGATTAAACTTGAGAATACTTGTTACCAATGACGATGGAATAAACGCCGAGGGGTTGTGGTGTCTGGTAGATGAACTAAAAGATGTTGGCCACATAACAGTGATTGCCCCTGACCGTGAACAGAGCGGTGTGGGAACATCCATCAGTTTTCACCACCCATTACGGATTAATAGAATATATGAGAAAATCCCGGGCATTCCCACATATTCTGTGGAAGGAACGCCCGGCGATTGTGTTATCATGGCTATCAAAGTGATTATGACTGGCGGCATTGATGCTGTAATTTCGGGCATAAATCAGGGGCCCAATTGCGGTTATGATGTGTTTCTGTCAGGAACTGTGGGTGCTGCTCTGCAGGGATTTTTCTATTCAATACCATCTATTGCGGTATCGATAGATGCTTTTGAAGAGCCCATTTTTAAAACGGGGGCTATCGTTGCCCGGGAGCTTGCTAAGTATATCAGGACTCACGGTATAAAAGGCAAAATGCTGCTTAATGTCAATGTACCTAATATGCCGTTAGCAGAGATACAGGGAATAGATATCACCAGGCTGGGTGAAAAAGTGTATTCGGCCGAAATCGAAACCGGCAATGATGGAAGACATGATTACTATTGGATATTGCACAGAGGGATTGATATCGGGGTTAATAACGGTACGGATTTGTGGTCTCTAAAGCACGGGCGAATTTCAATAACTCCACTCCGTTTCAACAGAAGCGAATATAACACGGAATTTGTGCATGATATGGCGCGTCTGATAGCCGGACGCTTGCTTGATAAAAAGATTATTACCGGCAAGGAGGTTTAAATGTCCGAAGTAGTTATTGTGAGCGGTGTCAGGACAGCTATAGGCACTTTTGGTGGGGGGTTGAAGGATGTTGCTGCAACGAAATTGGGGTCGATCGTAATTAAAGAGGTCTTAAGAAGGGCCGGTTTGAGGCCCAGGTCTGGTTCTGCATTGCTTAACAGTGGCCCTCAAATGCTGATTGGTGAGGGATTGAGTGAGCTGGAGAAAAGATATTATGACTGGCCTGATAATTTAAAAGAAGTTCAGATAGACGAAGTTGTCATGGGCAACGTGTTACAGGCAGGCCAGGGACAGAACCCGGCCAGGCAGGCAATGTTTTATGCGGGATTGCCAAAGGAAACGCCGGCATTTACAGTGAATAAAGTATGCGGCTCGGGATTGAAGGCTGTAATTGCCGCAGCCCAATCTATTATGCTTGATGATGCGGAGGTGGCAATTGCAGGGGGAATGGAAAGTATGAGTAACGCTCCCTATGCTCTCCCACGTGCCCGATGGGGTTACCGTATGGATATCACAGGTAAGGGCGAAATTATGGATTTGATGGTTTATGATGGACTGTGGGAGTTATATTACGGTTATCATATGGGAATAACCGCAGAAAACATTGCGGCAAAATATAATATCAGCCGCGAGGAGCAGGATAGACTGGGTTTGATGAGCCACCAGAGAGCTTTAACTGCTATCCGCACGGGCATATTTAAACAGGAGATAGTGCCTGTTGTTATACCACAGAAAAAGGGTGATCCTGTTGTTTTTGATACAGACGAAAGACCGATGGACACGACATTGGAAAAAATGGCCAAACTTCCACCGGCTTTCAAAAAAGACGGTACAGTGACAGCGGGTAATGCCTCCGGTATTAATGATGGTGCAGCAGCGGTTATACTGATGTCTGCTAAAAAGGCCAATGAAATGGGGCTTGAGCCAATGGCAAAAATAAAATCGTTTGCTTCAGGAGGAGTGGATCCAGCGTATATGGGTCTGGGTGTTATTCCGGCCGTTAAAAAGGCTCTGGGTAAGGCGGGGTTATCTGTAAAAGACCTCGATGTTGTGGAGTTGAATGAAGCTTTTGCCGCTCAAGCCTTGGGATGTATTCGGGAGCTGGGGTTTGATCTTGATAAAACTAATATTTACGGGAGTGGTATATCTCTTGGACATCCTATAGGTGCAACCGGTGCGCGTGTTCTGGTAACACTTCTTTATGAGATGAGAAGACGTAACCTGCGATATGGCCTGGCGACCATGTGCATAGGTGGTGGCATGGGTATTGCCATGGTTGTGGAACGGTAAATTTTTATTTTAGCCGTACGATCTTGGGTAAAATATTGATTTTTAATGCCGAAACAACGCGGGTGGAAGAAAATTATAATCGCCAAACCCGTGAATTAATCGCACAGAAAGAAGCCGATAAACTGGCTAAAGCCGCAGCGCCTCGTATGGCCGAATATTCGCCGGGTTATATCTATTATTTTCCCGGGGGTTTTATTGAGCTTACGGCGAAAATAATTGCCGATTTCTACAGATTGCCGTTACAGATATTACCCGGATGTGACGATCTAACAGATACCGAATTGGCAGAATATGATTCGCTGAACATTGAAAAAGGGCTTAACGGGCGCTTGCTCGAGAGGTTGAGGATTATAATCGACAATTCACTCGATAAGGTTATAGAATTACATAAGAAAGATAGCATAGTTATCGTTGCCTCGAAACATTTATGCGTGATTATGGTACTGTATATGCTCCATATGAATAATAGCCATTACGGACAGATTGAGCAGTCCGATGGGGCGATGAATTTATTTGAAGTTCGTTCGGGTGTGCCTTCAGCGCTTTACATAAATGATACATGTCATATGCGGGATTTAGTATGAAAAGGCCGGGGAGGTCATCATGAAAAAGATTAAGGCCGGTATTATAAATGTTACGGGCTATACCGGCGTTGAACTGGCAAGGATATTATGGAAACATCCGGGTGTTGAGCTGGCTTCGGTTACCGGAAGAAGCGCGGCCGGTAAAAAGCTGGGCGAGGTATTCCCCCATCTGATAGATACGGGACTGACGATAGCATCTGAACTTGAGGGACAGTTTGATGTCGTGTTCTCAGCGATGACTCACAAAGCCAGTGCAGAGGCTATAATACCGCTGTTTAAAAAAGGCGTTAGGATTATCGATATTAGTGCTGATTTTAGATTAAAGAAAGCATCGCAGTATCCGGAATGGTATGCCTTTGATCATCCTGCACCGGAGCTTTTATCTCAAGCGGTATATGGTCTGCCCGAACTGCACCGAAATGATATTGCCACTGCACAGATTGTAGCAAATCCCGGTTGTTATCCGACTTCGGCAATTCTGGCACTGGCGCCTCTGATAAAAAACGGTCTGGTGGAACCCGATTTGATAGTCGATAGCAAGTCCGGAGTCTCGGGTGCTGGCAGGACCCTTTCACTGCAGTCTCATTTTGCCGAACAAAGCGACAATGTTAGAGCCTATGGGCTGGATGGGCACAGGCATCTACCGGAGATTTTGCAGGAGCTTGCTGGACTCGACCAGTCGGCTGATTTAACGGTGACTTTTATTCCACATGTACTGCCGATGACGCGCGGTATATTGAGCACATGCTATGCCAGGGTGAAAACCGGCAGGCTTGGCGGTGGCCAGGAAGAACTCAATCGAGTTTACAGCCTGTTTTATGAAAACGAACCTTTTACCAGAGTGGTACAGCAGCCGCCTGAGACGAAACAGACCTGGGGGAGTAATTATTGCTTTGTATATCCGGTTATGAACCAGAAAACGGGCAAGGTGATCATCGTAAGTTGTATTGATAATCTGATGAAAGGCGCTGCTGGACAAGCAGTACAAAATATGAATATAATGTTTGGCTTTCCCGAAATTACGGGTATTGATAGTTTGCCCGTTTATCCATGAAGCAATGCCCCCATCGTCTAGAGGCCTAGGACACCAGCCTTTCAAGCTGGCGACAGGGATTCGAATTCCCTTGGGGGCACCAGTACTTATTTGAAAACTCCTGCTATAATATCAAGTTATGAAGTGTTTATTTGGCACAATCGTTGCTATCATGGTGGTTATGACCGGTTGTACGGGCACCACTCCAGCTCCTGCCGGTCAACAGCCGGTTGAGCAGCAGATTACATCAACTGCACCGAAGATCGGTGTTGCACCGACTTCTATCAATCTTGAGTTTACCGAGGGGCAGACCAAAACCAGTACCAAAACACTGACTATTATGAATGAAGGGGGTGGTGTAATGATCTGGGCAGCCAGAAAAAGTCAGGCGTGGTTATGGATGGCTGAAGCGGATGGTGCGCTGGAGAAAGGATATTCAAAAAATTTGGAGTTATCGTTTTCCCCATCAGGATTATCCGCTGGTACTTACAAAGATACAATCAACATAGAGGGTGTTGGTGCGACTAATTCCCCCCAGACGGTCCAGGTAACTATGGTGATAAAACCGGCACCGGTTCCAACAACGGGATCGGATGTAAAGCAGGCGCGTAAAGCGGTTCCACCGCCTCCATGGGAATATAACGAATGGACTAACGACACGTATAAATTCCGCATCAGATATCCCAAGGAATATGTAACCAAACAGATTGGCGGTGTTCCATTAGCCGCTATAGCCAATAGCGGAAAGCCAGAGTCGGACATAATTATGGTTGTGATTGAAGGCTCGTATGGCGTGGATTATAAAGACGTCGTTACCGAGTTCAGCAAAGATGCTATACGTCAGATGGGTGGTAAGCCAAATCCCAAAATCGTTTCAAATGATAATGCCACCGTGCTAGCCGATGGTGTGACGCCCGCTTTTGAAGTTGTAATCGATTCTAAGTCATCCTCAACTGCTTCATATGAGGTTTATATTTTCGGATTTCAAAAAGGGAACCGATATATATTTTTCGGCGCCTGTATGCCCCTGACATATGCATCGGACAGGATTTCCCTTTGGAAGGAAATAGGTCATACGCTCGAACTGACCGACTGAAGCAGGTGCAGGGATTCGGGTTATTAATAAGTTAATATCACGGGTATCAGGATACCGACCGAGCTGCTGTTACAGATAAAATCTGTTGATAAATGCCATAATGGCATCATGCAAGTTCGCGGATTTTTTGCCGGTGTTCTTCTAACGCTTTTTCGTATTGTGCGTCCAACTCGGTGTGAATCTGGCGCCATTCTTCCTGTATCTGGATTTGCAGTTTTTGTTCCATGCTCATTTGGTCACCACGCTGGGGCCTCATCGATCGAGCGGCTTGCTGTAATGCTGCCTCAGCTTTTTTCTTAAACTCATTATATGTCTGTTGCAGGGCTACCTGATACTGGTTCAACAGATTGTTAATCAGGGTAAGAATGTTCTCAAGCTGTTTTTTATTCTCTTTAATAAGGCGTAGGCCTTCCATTGACCTTTTTGTTCTTCGTAAATCCTCTTCGTTGTGTGGTAATGTAATGTTACGTAATAAAATCTCCTCAATGCCTTTTTTTACATATCTGGAGGCATCTGGTGAAGCGTATTTAGAGATCTCTTCCGGTAACTTCAGCTTATCGTCCTGTAAAAACATCGAGGCGATTTTATTGCCTTCGGGTACATATTTGAGGCTGCTCAATTCTTCCGGACTGGCTTTTCCCAGCTTATCGGCTTTTTCCATGGCTATTTCCCATGCACTTTTCATTTCGCTCATTAGTTTATTCCTCCCAGTTCATCCTGATCTTATTTTATAGTTGATATCACAGTAACAGCTCCAGCGGCTGGCATGCTGTAATTTAAGTTGCTCTAGCCTTTTATGAAACGATTCCGAACTCAGATCATCGATGCTCATAATGAAGGCATCCTCACCGTTATCGGAATAATATTTTCTTCTTATGCCTACTATGGAAAAGCCGTATTTTTCATACAGCTTTTGTGCAGTTATATTAGATATTCGCACTTCGAGAGTGATTATCTTTGCACCAAGTTCCATTGCCATATCGATTATAGAAATCAACAACCATTCACCGAGGCCGCGATTTCTATGAAACTTTCTTACGCCGATGGTAACAATATGCGCCTCGTCCACCATCATCCAGATTCCTGCCATACCCGCCAGCAACTGTCTGGAGTTTACCTCCTCACCACCGAAAAACCTGTTATGATTGAAGAGGTGTTTTATATATTTGGATGTTCTCAACCATATATTATCCTGTTCCTGCCGGTCTGGCAGCTTGCTATCACAGTCCTGATAAACCACTATGTAATGGGCAAGTTTGTTACGTAACTCGTGTTTAAATGAATTCATGGTAGGATGCGGCCATTGTGTCGGGAAAGCATCCTGGTCTATTTCAAGAACCTGTGGAATGTCGCTGTCTATCATTTTACGAATACGGTACAAACTGGTCGATTCCATAACTGAAAGCATTCAAAATTCTAACATATAATATTTTATTTATTATATTATACTAATTTAAATTGAGAATGTTTTATTATCCTGCCTGTAATTTGTAAGAAAGCTAATATATACTATATTCCAGGCAGATTAAAATAACGGCGGTGATATTATGGAAGATAAACAGGTTGTAGCAGAGATATCTATCGTACCTCTGGGTACTGGCAGTACCAGCGTGAGCGAGTATGTCGCTGCATGTCTTGATGTGCTGGAACAACAGAAAAAGATTATCTATCGACTGACCCCGATGGGTACCATGCTTGAAGGAACACTGGATGATATTCTGGCTATTACACGTAAGATGCACGAAGTCCCCTTTACTAAGGGTGCAAAGAGAGTGGTTACCACATTAAAAATCGATGACAGACGTGATAAAAAGCTATCGATGGAGGGTAAAATCCAATCAGTAAAAAAGAAGAAGCCGGATGTGATTATATGACAGCACAGGTCAATTTAAATACGGTGATATCTCCGGGGCTTAAGCTGGCCAATCCGATTATAGCTGCTTCAGGTACGTTTGGTTATGGGGAGGAATTCGAAGGTTTAATAGATATTCAAGAATTAGGCGCCATAATTTGCAAGGGAACTACATTGCTACCTCGCAATGGCAACCCGCAGCCAAGGATTGTAGAAGTTTGCGGTGGGGTATTAAATTCAGTGGGATTGCAGAACATAGGTGTAGAAGCAGTTGTGAAGGAGAAGGCTCCTGTATGGGCGAAGTGGAAGGTACCTGTAATAGTGAATATTGCCGGCGATACTGTTGATGAGTATGAAAAAATTGCTGAGATCCTCGAGGGGGTACCTGGAGTGAAGGGGATAGAGGTTAACATAAGTTGTCCTAATGTAAAGCGTGGGGGCATGCAATTTGGAACAGATCCTGTGGTGGCTGCGGAAGTAACGCAGGCCGTACGCTCTGTATCCAGTTTGCCTCTTATAGTTAAACTCAGCCCCAATGTTACTGATATAGTTAAAATTGCCCGTGCGGTGGAAGATGCCGGCGCGGACTCCATCTCTTTAATCAATACCTTAAACGGGATGTCGATTGATATCAGAGCGGGTAAACCGCGGTTGGGTGCAATTACCGGCGGACTTTCTGGCCCTGCTGTCAAGCCCGTAGCATTGCTCATGGTGTATCGGGTAGCAGGTTCAGTAACCATACCGGTGATAGGTTGTGGCGGAATTATGAATTGTGAAGATGTTATAGAGTTTATACTGGCAGGTGCCACTGCAGTCCAGGTGGGGACAGCCAATCTGATCAATCCGCATTCAATTATAGATATAATAGGTGATCTGCGGAGTTATATGATATCTGAAGGGATCGAAGATCTATCCGAATTGCGCGGTAAAGCCAGAAATTAGCTGCCCCCTTCAAGCTGATATTATCTATTGTGTTGTCAACGCACGTGCAATAGTCATGCGCTGCATCTCCGAAGTTCCCTCATATATCTCTGTTATTTTAGCATCTCTCAGGTAGCGTTCCATCGGATAGTCTCTGCAGTAGCCATAGCCGCCGTGTATTTGAAGTGCCTTATTGGTGACGAAACTCGAAACTTCGCCCGCATAAAGCTTGGCCATAGCCGCCTCTTTCATATAAGGCAAATTACGATCTTTTAGCCAGGCGGCGCGGTAAACCAGCAGGCGGGCCGCATCTATCTGGGTTGCCATATCAGCCAGCATCCACTGAATGGCTTGATGTGCCGCCAGAGGTTTTCCAAACTGGATGCGGGTCTGAGCGTAAGCAAGAGCATCTTCAAACGCTGCCTGTGATATACCCAGCGCCTGAGCCGCTACGGTTACGCGGCTGGAATCGATCGATTCCAGGGCATATTTGAGGCCCTTACCGCTCTCACCGATCTGATATGATTTATGAATTTTACAGTTCTCAAAGATGAGCTCCGCCGTCGATGAGCCGTGAATGCCCATTTTATGCTCGAGTTTACCGACTGAAAAACCGGGAGTTCCCTTTTCCACAATAAACGCTGAAATGCCTCTGTGTCCTTTGGTCTTGTCCTCCGTAGCAAATACCACTATTATAGAAGCTTCGGCACCGTTGGTGATAAAGATCTTATTGCCGTTCAAAATATAGTAGTCCCCCTCGCGTGTGGCTGTTGTCTGGAGTGCACCCGCATCGCTGCCGGCACCGGGCTCTGTAAGGGCAAAGCAGCAGATTTTTTCGCCTCTGGCAACCGGGGGTGCATATTTCATCCTCTGTTCTTCTGTACCGAATTTATAAATTGGATAGAATGCTAGGGATAAATTAGCCAGGAAAACGGTGGCCACTCCGGCACATGCTTTAGACAGCTCTTCAGAGCATAGGGTCATCGACAGGTAATCACCACCGCTACCGCCGTACTTCTCATCGATGGTGATGCCAAAAATACCGAGTTCTGCGGCCTGTTTGTAGATATCCGCTGGAAAAGTGCCCTCTTCGTCTATCTGCGCTGCCCTAGGTTTGATTACATTGGTTGCGAAATCCCGCACCATCGTCTGGAACATTTTCTGTTCCTCGGTTAAGAAAAAATCCATTGTGTCCTCCTTGTTTTATTTATTTTAATTTTGTATTTATAAGTTTTTGCCCCAGCATATACGCATTTTTCAGCACATCGGGATGTGATTCTACGGCATTAAAACCATCCACACCCGGCACCAGCAGCTCATCGAGGTAATCTATATCGAGTGTAATAAACCAGCTTTTCACAGTAGCCACCGAACCGCTGAACAGATTTTTATAATTTGTGCCGCCGGTTGAGATAAATATGCCGCTACGATCCGCATTTTTGGAATTTGCCACAGGCATTTTGAGTATATATTTTATAACCCAGAGAGCCTGACAGCGGTCGATCATCGCTTTGGCATGGGCGGGTATACCCATAAAAAATACAGGAGAAGCGAAGATGAACCTGTCATAGCTCCTAAGGTCCTGATAAATCCACTCCATATCATCAGAGATAGAACAAATGCCGCCGGTTTGCATACAGCCATCGCAATGCTTGCAGGGGGAAATATCCAGGTCTGATAATATAATCTGTTTTACAATGGCTCCACGACTGGCGGCTCCGGTCACAGCTTCATTTAGCAGTCTGTCGGTATTGCCGTTGCGCCGCGGACTACCTGCTATCGCCAGAAGTCTCGGTTTATCTGCATGCTGGCTGTTATGCATTGTTGATCTTTCTCAAATGAAAGCAAATAATGATAATATTTTATAATGCTACTTTGCAATCATTAATTGGATTGGCTAAAATGTAGCCGATTTTCCACATATAGAGTATTATCAAATATTTCAGATCAACAAGGAGAGGAAAAATGAGTAAAGCTGCTATACTTGAAAAGGCTGCAAAAGAGAAGAGAACGCTTCTCACAGAGATCGAAGCTAAAGAGTGGCTAAAAGCGGCCAAGATACCGGTGGTTGATACAAAACTGGCGACTTCCAAGGCTGAAGCTGTTGAGATTGCTAAAAAGATGGGTTTTCCGGTTGCACTCAAGATAGTCTCACCCGATATTGTACACAAGAGCGATGCCGGCGGCGTTAAACTCAGTCTGCAAAATGCTACCCAAACAGGGAAGGCTTACAGTGAAATCATTAATAATATAAAAAAATATAATCCGAAAGCGAACATAGTCGGTATATCAGTCCAAAAAATGGCCCGGCCGGGTATCGAGGTAATAATAGGCATGACTAAAGATGCCCAGTTTGGTCCGGTTATAATGTTCGGTCTGGGCGGAATTTTGGTAGAAGTTTTAAAGGATGTGTCTTTCCGAATCGTGCCTCTTACAAAACGCGATGCAGCTGAGATGATCACTGAAATCAAGGGGTTTCCCATTTTGAAAGGATATCGAGGACAGGAGCCGGCCGATATATCGTATCTCGAAGATCTTATAGTTAAAATTTCCGATTTCGTGGATCAAAATCCGGAAATCAAAGAGCTCGATCTTAATCCAATCTTCGCCTATAAAAATGGTGCGATTGCGGTCGACGCCAGAATTATTTTGGAGTCATAAGACTACCGATCGCTAAACAGAGGGGATATAGCTCAATTGGGAGAGCGCTGCGTTCGCATCGCAGAGGTCGGGGGTTCGAATCCCCCTATCTCCACTTTGCGATCTGAAAAAATAAGAGCTTTATTTATACTGATATCTATATATCTGTTAACCCTGATGGCAGCGTTGGGTGCGGGCTATTTTATGCGAGGACAGCAACCTTTACTGATCGCCTTCTATGCGGATATTGTCGCTACCATAGTAGTTTTTGTATTTTCACTCATTTTTAACAACTCAAGCATTTACGACCCCTACTGGAGTGTGGCACCGGTACCAATTGCCATATACTGGGCATTGAATTCCCATTCAACGCATATTGTTTTTCGTAAAATTCTGGTCTTACTGCTTTTATTAATCTGGGCAACGCGGCTTACCTATAATTGTCTTTCCCGCTGGCAATCTATAAAGAATGAAGATTGGCGCTATGCTGAAAAAAGGAAAAAC
>DAOTVU010000013.1:0-21374 GCA_034436215.1 Dehalococcoidia bacterium | reverse complement strand
CATCGCCATCGGCGCCATCCTGGTGATCGTCACCCTCATCCTCATCTTCAAGACCCGCAGGGTGTAATCTCAGGTACGCTCCCCGATAACCACGGGAGGGGCGGCACCCAGCCGCCCCTCCCTTTTTTATCTCGGTGGGTTGACATCCGGTGCGGGCTGAAATATCATGATGATGTAGCGGAGGAGTTCAAAATATGAAGAAGAGCCGTATTACAAATCTTTTACTGCTGTCAATACTTATGCTGATAACCGTTACGCCGTCATGCACCGCGGCATCCGGCAGTCACGCCGGCACGCCCCTGATACCGCCGGCGGCATCGTCCGCAGCGCCGGCGCAGGTGAGGACCTACCTGAGCGGCGCCGACCCGGTCACCGGCCGCAACGAGCAGATCGACCTTAAATGGGAACAGCTCTGCCTGGCAACCGGCTACGAGCTTCAGATTGCCAAAGACAGGGACTTCACCCTGAGGATTAACCCGCAGGTCAACGGTGAAGGGAAGATCGCGTCCGTGACCGGCTCTATTTTCCTGGACATGGACCAAACCAGCATGACCAGCCCGGCCGCCTGGATTGCGCCGGGGGCACTGCCCGAGGCGGGCGCAACCTACTGGTGGCGCATCCGGGTTTACAGGTCTGCCACCGGACAGCTGGCGTACAGCCCGTGGTCCGACGCCCGCTCCTTCACCATCAAGCCCGGATTCATCGTCAACACGCCGTACTACGGCGTACAGCTCCTCAGCCCGGCCAACGGCTGTACGGGCTGTAAGGTCAGGCCGGCATCGTTCTCCTGGAGCCCCTGGCCGAACGCCACCGTCTATGAGTTCCAGCTTGCCAGGGACTACGAGTTCAAGCAGATGCTGGCGACAGCCACCACCACAACCACCGGCTACGAGTACAGCGGCACGCTGGACTACAGCACCAGCTACTTCTGGCGCGTGAGGGTACTGCAGGTCAAGGGACAGGACATCCCATCAGACTGGTCTGCCGTCTTCACCTTCCAGACCGAGCCCGCACCGGCTCCGCCCGCACCGGCTCCGGCCGAGCCGTCCACGCCGCTGTGGGTCTGGGTCATCATCGGTATCGGTGCCGTTCTGGTAACGGCCACACTGGTGCTGATAGTAAAGGCCAGGAGATAGGCGGCATCCGCTGAAACCGCTTGGTGGATATGACGGACTTTACGACCGCCAGGGTGCTGGTGGATATACAGGAAAACGAGCGCCGCGCCATTGCCCGCGAGCTTCATGACAGGCTGGGACAGTCGCTGGCCGTTCTCAAGCTGCTGCTGGGGGAAGCGCTCAGTTCACCGCCCGATAAGGCGCGTTCAACGCTGGCCGAAGCACAGTCGCTGGTCAATGAGATGATGTGTCTGGCCAGGGACCTGTCGCTGGAGCTCAGGCCGAAGATGCTGGATGACCTGGGGCTGCTGCCGGCATTTCTGTACCTTTTTGAAAGCTACACCGAGCGCACGCACGTGATGGTAAGGTTTGAACATTACGGGCTCCACCGCAGATTTCCGCCGGATACGGGGCTGGCGGCCTACCGGATCGTCAAGGAGGCGCTGGAGAATGTTTCACGGCACGCCGGGGTTAATGAAGCACGGGTCCTGGCATGGTCGGACAGACGCCTGCTGAGCGTGCGCATCGAGGACAGGGGAAAGGGCTTCGATACAGCAGTCCTGCCGGAGATGCACGGGGGGATAGCCGGTATGCAGGGACGGGCGGTGATTGCCGGCGGTCGGCTGACCATCACCTCAACACCCGGAGAGGGAACCACCGTTACGGCCGAACTTCCCCTCATTCCGCGCATCCGCAGGCAGGAGGTGCCGGCGCCGTGATTTCGGTTTTGCTGGTGGAGGACCACCACGTGGTGCGCCGCGGCATCCGCGCACTGCTTGAGGCGGAGCCGGATATCAGCGTGGTCGGCGAGGCGGGAACCGGGTCGGAAGCCGTACAGCTCACCCAGCAGCTCAAACCCGATGTGCTGGTGGCCGATCTGATGCTGTCGGATATGAGCGGCCTGATGGTAATCAGGCAGGCAAGGAAAAAATCGCCGGACACCGCACCGCTGGTGCTGTCCATGTACGGCAACGACTGCTATGTGGTGGAGGCTCTGCAGGCCGGAGCCCGTGCCTATGTGCTCAAGGACTGTCCGCCGGAGGAGCTACTGAAGGCTGTGCGGGAGGCGGCGGCCGGACGCCGCTATCTGGCACCTCCGCTGTCCGAACGCGCCATCGAAGCCTATCTGATACGCGCCGAGGACAGCAAGCTGGACCCCTACGATATGCTCACATCACGGGAGCGCGAGGTGCTCCTGCTGACGTCACAGGGGATGACGGGTGCGCAGATCGCCGACAGGCTGTGCATCAGTCCGCGCACGGTGGAATCCCACCGCTCACGCGTCATGCATAAGCTGGGACTGCGCAACCGCACGGAGCTTATCCACTACGCGGTCAGGCAGGGGCTGGTGCCGGGAGACAGCTGACCCGGGTTACCGGGCAATCTCTGCCGGCCGTCAGTCCAGCACAGCATCGAAGCCCATATTCAGTAGATCCGACCGGCCCGATTCCGCAGAACTACGTATATACGTCCGACATGTCCGCACAATAAAATGAATACCGTCGATCGGGTATAACTGTGCCCGTCTGACGGTGTCAGTCGATTTCCATTTCAGCATTGAGAGGTGATTTTAATGGATGACTATCCGTGGTTTAAAAGCTACGATCCGGGTATGCCGCACAGCCTGGAGCCGTACCCGTCAAAGACGCTGCTGGACTGCTTCGGTGAGGCGGTTGAGGAGCGCCCCGACCACCCGGCCGTGTTCTTCAAGGGCAGACGCCTCAGCTATGCCGCCATCGACCGCTACAGCGATGCGCTGGCGGCGGCGCTGACAGCCGCCGGCGTGAAGAAGGGAGACCGGGTATCCCTTCTGCTGCCCAACTGTCCGCAGGTGCTGTACTGCCATCTCGGTGTCTGGAAGGCGGGCGCCATCGCCTCACCCATAAATCCGCTGTACACCAAGATGGAGCTGGAGCACGCCTTTAATGAGAGCGGTACCGAGGTGGTCATCTGCCTGTCGAGCTTCTATCGGGCGGTCAAGGAGCTGCAGCCGAAGACGAAGGTGAGGCTGGTGATAGCCACCGGGATCGATGAGCACCTGCCGCTCCTGCTGAAGGCGGGGTTCAAACTGGTGGAGGAGAGGAAGGGGGGACACCGCATCAGGCTGGAGCGGGGCGACCTGAAGCTTTGCGACCTGCTGATGAAATACCGCCATGCCGGCAGGCCGAAGGTCGAGGTGAAGCCGTCCGACCCGGCACTGCTGCTGTTCAGCGGCGGCACCACCGGTACCACCGAGGCAGCAGTGGGCACGCACCATGCCCTGTTCATCTCCGGCTACCAGCTGCGCACCTGGTTCGGCGCACTGCTTGAGCCCTGGGACGATGTAATACTGGCCACCGTACCCACCTTTCATGTATTCGGCAACGTGGCGCTGATGGGGACAGCACTGGTCAACCACAACCCGCTGGCCATGGTGCCCAATCCGCGGGATATCAACGACCTGCTGCATACAATCAACAGGGTAAGACCGGCATTTATACCGGGTGTGCCGACGCTGTTCGTCGCCCTGCTGAACCATCCGCTGGTAAAGTCCGGCCGGGTGAACATCAGATCTGCCAAGCTGTGTGTGGCAGGAGGAGCACCCCTGCTGGCGGAGGTAAAGAGCAGGTTCGAGGAGCTTACCGGCGGCCGAATGGTTGAGGGCTACGCCCTTACCGAGTCCATGCTGGCAGGCGTCATCACGCCGGTGATGGGGAAATACAAGGAAGGAGCGGTGGGACTGCCCCTGCCCGATGTCATTGTGAAGATCGTGGATGCGGAGACCGGGACGAGGGAACTGCCGCCGGGCCAGGCGGGCGAGATCATCATCCGTGCACCGCAGATTATGCAGGGCTACTGGCAGAGGCCGAAGGAGACGGCCGAGATGATCAGGGACGGCTGGCTGTACACGGGCGATATCGGATATGTGGACGAGGACGGCTACCTGTACATTCAGAGCCGAAAGAAGAGCGTGATAAAATGCGGCGGCTTCCAGGTGTGGCCGCGGCAGGTGGAGGAGGTGCTCGGCTCGCATAAAGCGGTGGTGGATGTGATTGTGGCCGGCATACCCGACCCGTACCAGGGGGAGGCGGTTAAAGCCTGGGTGGTGCTGGACGGCCTGCCCTGCACGGTCGAGGAGTTGAAGAAGTACTGCCGTGAGCGGCTGACCGCATATAAGGTCCCCCGGTATATAGAAATAAGGGACAGCCTGCCCAAATCGGCCATCGGCAAACCGCTGGCACGCATACTGCTGGAAGAAGAGATGGCCAGAATGAAACAACAGTCGAACAAAATATGAAGGAGGAAACAGCCAGTGGTCAGGGTTATCTGCGACAGCACCGGCGATCTGACGCCCGAACTGATTGAGAAGTACGACATCACCATCGTGCCCCTGAATGTACATTTCGGTCAGGAGACCTATCGGGATGGGATAGATATCACGGCCGATGAGTTTTACCGGCGGCTGGTCAGCGGAGGGGTGCATCCCACCACGTCGGCACCGGCACCGGGCACCTTTCTGGAAGCGTACCACAGTCTGATGCAGGTAACCGATGAGATCATAGTGCTTACCATCTCGGGGGGTATAAGCGGCACGTTTGAGAGCGCCCTGCAGGCCAAAAACATGCTGGAGAATCCCTGCAATATAGAGGTGATTGATACCAGGCTTACCTGTGGAGGGCTATTTCTACCGGCACTCAGGGCGGCACAGGCCGCACGGCAGGGTGAAAAGCTGGACGGGGTGGCCGCCATGGTCAGGGATGTGCTCAAACGCACGCGCGCCTACATGATTTTCGATACGCTGGAATACCTTCTCAAGGGCGGTAGAATCGGCAGGGCACGTGCATTGCTGGGAAGCATGCTGAAGCTGAACCCCATTATCACGCTGGAAGACGGTGTGATCGAGACGGTGGCCAAAACGCGCAACCGGACCAGAGCCAAAGATGAGCTGTTCAGACTGGTCGATGAAGCCGGCGGCGTTGAAGACCTGGTGCTGGAGACCGCAACCGCCTATGAAGAGATGGAGGAGATGTTCAACCGCTTTACCACCATCCTGCCGCCAGGGAGGATATACCGGAGCAGAGTGAGCCCGGTTATCGGCGTCCACACCGGCCCCAATGTCCTGGCGGCCTCATTCATCGCCCGCAAATAATACCCATCCCCGTTTAACATCCACCCCGCATATACGGCCCGTAATCGGGCCGGCCGCCTGTACATCCGCCAGGCGCCATATTCCCCTTGCATAGAATAGTACATTTGTTCTATATTAAATGCCATGGTTGAGCTGTTGAAGTACGCACTGGAGAAGGAGAGATATGATGCCGCGGCCTATGCCCTGGTGTACGGCATGATAAAGGTGAAAAAAGATGGCAGAAAAGCGGGGGAAAAAGCGCGGAAAGCGGGGGTTTTACGGCCCGGCGCTGGATGAATCGGCGGCGCTTATGCTGGAGGAAGCGGGCGGTGTGGAGGGGCTGGACCAGGAGATTGCCGTACTGCGGCTGAAGCTGCGGGACCTGATCAGGGAGGACCCTGACAGGGTGGAACTGCACCTCAAGGCGGCGGCCACCATCGCCAGCCTGGTGAAGATACGTTACAGCATCTCCAAAGAACAGAAGAAGAGTCTGAAGGAGGCAATCGGCAGGGTGCTGAGCGAGCTGGCCGTACCCCTTGGGGTGAGGGCCTTTCTCAAATAATGAGGCTGCGCCCGTATCAGGCGGAGATCGCCCGTGCCGTGCTGGACAGCATCGAGAATCAGCGCGGTATTACCTTTTCGGTGGAGATCGCCCGACAGGGAGGGAAAAACGAGCTGTCCGCCCACCTCGAACTGCTTCTACTGGCCATGCATATGCTGAAGGGCGGTAACCTGGTAAAGTGCTCGCCTACCTTCAAGCCGCAGACGGTTATTTCCATGTCGCGCCTGAAGCAGCGGCTGGATGATTTCGGTTTCGACGGCATCTGGCTGGGCGAGATGGGCTACATCATCAGGCTGGGAGCGGCCAGGCAGGTGTTCCTCTCGGCCGATGAGAGTTCATCGGTGGTGGGACATACGGCCGACATCCTGCTGGAGATCGACGAATCGCAGGACGTAAACGGCGATAAATACAGCAAGGAGTTCCGCCCGATGGCTTCTTCCACCAATGCCACCACCGTTCACTACGGCACCACCTGGGATGACGCTTCGCTGCTGGAGCAGGTCAAACAGTCCAATTTAGAGCTGGAGAGGGCGGACGGCATCCGGCGGCACTTCCGCTACGACTGGCAGGAGGTTGCCCGCTACAATCCCGCATACGCCACCTTCGTAGAGTCGGAAAAACTGCGCCTCGGAGAGAACCATCCGCTGTTCCGCAGCCAGTATGCCCTTCTGCCGGTCCGCTCGGGAGGCGGCTTCCTGTCGCGCGGGCAGATTTCACTTATGCAGGGAAGCCACACCAGGCAGAGGGCACGGTTCGACAGGAAGGCGGTTTACGTGGCGGGCATCGATATCGCCGGTGAGACAGGGGCGGAGATGGAGGTAAATGCAGAAGCGGCATTGAAAGGCGGCGGCCGCGATGCAACCGTCGTAACCGTGGCGGAGGTCTGCCGGTGTGATCAGGCACTGGCGCCGGAGCCCGGTATCAAAGTAGTGGAGCACTGCTGCTGGGTGGGCAGAAAGCACGCAGAGCTGTATCCGTTGATGGTGGATATCCTGAAAAACAGATGGAGCTGCAGCCGGGTGGTCATCGATGCCACCGGCATGGGTGAACCGGTGGCTTCATTTCTGCACGGTGCTCTGGGCAGCCGTGTGATCCCGTTCAAGTTTACCCGCCCATCGAAGTCATCACTGGGCTTTGACCTGCTGGCCGCCATCAACTCGGGCCGCCTGCAGCTTTACGCGCCCGACGGCTCCGATGATTACCGTGAGATTATGTTTGAGCTGGAGAGGGCGCGGGGCGTTTATTATCCCGACAGAACGCTCAACTTTTACGTAGATCCCGTCGAGGGGCACGACGACTATCTTATGAGCCTGGCGCTGTGCGTAAAGGCGGCTGAAGGATACGAGCCCCGCAGGGCGGTGGGGCATTAAAAAAGGGGGATGGTTTGCACCGGCCCCCTTTTTTATTCACCGAAAAGGTTCAGATAAGGCTGGGCAGGCCTTTGGCGGCGTCCTCCATGTCGCGCAGGCGGCCGGTGGTTTCCTTCAGGCGGTCTTTCTGCGTCTGGGCGAAGGCGGAGGCCCTGTCGTAGTAATCTCTTATCTTCTGCACGAAGGCGAGCTGTGAGAAGATGATGGTGACATCTACCGACGATTTTTCCCTGGGGAAGTCGCCGGCACGTATCACGGCGTTTTCGGCCAGCTCGCGCAGGTAATCGCCGAGGCCTTTGGCGATATCCATGCTCATCTCCTTGGCGGGTGCGGCCATGAGGTAAAGTGCACGGCCCGCATCCTCGGGATTAACGGCGATGGAAAGCTCACTGACGGCGGCATCCATGGCCTGCATGGCCCTGAGCGTCTCACTGCTCTTCTCACGGAAGCTGACCTTGTTAAGCTCCCAGGGGAAGCGGAAGCCGCGGGGTATCTCGCTTTTGCCCACGCCGATGGCGGTCCAGCCGTCGATGGACTGCATTATATCGCCGGCATCCATGGTCTTGGCACCAACCGAGCGATGGTGGGTGACTTCGCCGGCACACATCAGATCGTAGAAGGGCTCCACAATCTGGGCATTGATGCGCGCCAGGTTCATGGCCAGGCTGGCATCTTTGCGGACGTAGCGCTGGTTGTCCGCCAGGAAAACACCGTCGGCCACGGAGTGGATGGACTTCAGGCAGGTGGCCGTGTTGTAAACGCTCCTGAGCTCGGCCACTTCCTCATGCTCGAACGGAAGAACACACAGGGCATAGACCGGCTTGCCGATATAGCGCTCTTTAAGCATCTGGGCGATGATGGAGATGGCACCCGAGCCTGTGCCGCCCGCCGTGCCCGCAATAAGCAGAAAGGCGTGCGTCTGATAAAAGAGGGGCGATGTGCGAACGGCATCGATGACCTTGTCGCCGTCCTCTCTTGCCAGCTCGGCACCCATCTCGTTAACCTTGCCCACACCATGCCCCCAGGTTTTACGTCCACCGATGAGTATGCGGTGCATGTAGTCGGAGCCTATATGAGACAGTCCGGTCAGGTCGGTCTGGTCGGTGTTGACTGCAAAGGTACCCGTAATGATGGTGGTGCCCCTTTCGGCACGGGCCCTCTGCCCGAGACGGGCAAACTCATCAGCCACGCGTGAACCGCACTGGCCTAACCCGATAACCATTAATTTCATACCTGTTTTACCTCGCTTTTATTATATTTATACACATTTTTTCAGTTTAAATTTCACTCATATTATAGCCATCGCCTTTTTTTGTCAAGAACCTGAAGCTAATCATCGTCATTTGACCAGCCGCCCTTTTTGCTGATCGCTCTTATACGCCAGACTATCAGCACCACCAGCAGTATCACGCCCAGTCCGGCGGCGGCAATCCACAGGTAGGCAAAGCCGGAAAACTCGATGGTCTGCACCCTGCTCCACTCGCCGGCATTGCCCGCCAGATCGATAGCCCTGACGCGCCAGTGGTATTCGCCGGGGCCCGGCCGCTGGCCGGCCTGAAGTGTAAACGCCGGTTTCTCCAGGTTCTCCCGACGTATGACACTGCCGGAAAAAGACGCCTGCTGGCTTAGCTCAAATGTATATACCACACCGCTGGGGTCCTCTACCGAAGACCAGGAGAACTCCACCGGTTTATTTTCAAACAGGCTGAAGACCTCGCCGGCCGGAGGGGATATGAGCGACGGCACGCCCGGCGGCTCCGATTCGATGGTGATGCTCACAGTCGAGGCCGCCCCGCCTTCATCGACCACGGTCAGGCTGTGCCTCCCGGCGGTGCAGGGTGGAGGCTGAAAAGTGGTACTGAAATTCCCTCTGAAATCCGTACTTACCCCGGCCGTCATTTTCTTCGAATCGTAATATATCGTAACCGGCCGGTTGGAGCTGAAACCGTCGCCGCTCAGGAGCATGCTCTGCCCGATCGCGCCGCTGTCCGGATTAATGCGCAGTCGCGGCGTCAGCACGATAATATATGGCGTCGCTTCGTCCGTGCGGGTGATGTCGCCCGACGCCTTTACCGCATGTTCGCCCTGAGATGCGGCAGGAACGGTGAAGCTGGCGGACCAGGAGCCGTTGGCATCGGCCGTCAGTCCTTCGACAACACGTGTTCCATCAAAAGTAACCGATATGCCCGTTTCATTGGCCTGAAAACCGATCCCGGTAACAAGCAGCATTTCACCAACATGGATCATTTCGCCCAGCTTACCCGAGGCCTGTTCGACCCTCAATCCCGGCGCGACGGTGAAGCTGACTTCGGGCACATCATCCTGGCCGGTGAAGTTTCCTCTGGCATCGAGTTTATGGGCGCCGCGCCCCGAGGGAGGCACAGAGAAGGAGGCCTGCCAGCTCCCGGCTATATCGGCCATTATGCCCGATTTAACCGTGGTTCCATCGTAGATAACGGCGATGCCCGACTCTCCCGGGGCAAATCCCCTTCCCGATACGTTTATGATGCGCCCCACCCATCCGGAATCCGGATTTACCGATATGGAGGGCGTCACCTCAAAGACCTTGTTGCCAACCTCCTGCGCGGTCGTGGTGGGCCCGCTGGCGCTGACGGGATGGCTCCCCCGGCTGCTGAGGGGTATGGCCAGTGTGTACTGCCAGGTGCCGCTCCGGTTGGCCTGTATACCCGAGGCCACCGTGTTACCGTCATATATGATGCGTATTCCGCCCTCCTGGTTATCAAACCCGTAGCCATAAACGGTCACCCGGCTGTCCACCGGACCTTTTTTCGTCCCCAGAACAATGCTGGCGGTGACGGTAAAATCGCGGCTGAATGATTTGTTGCCCACTTTAAGTGTGACGGTATGCTTTCCGCGCGCTGCCTGCGGCACCTTGAAGGTGATGGGTGCACAGCTTTTAGACTCGACCACGCCCTGGGCAATCATCTGGTTGTCATCACCCCAGTAGAGATAATACTCACCTTCGCCGTACTGGCAGAAAGCGGGTATCTTAACATCGGAACCCACCGGCCCGGAGACGGGTTCCAGGCCGAGAGTAAATGCATGGACCGGAGCGGGCAGAAGACAGAAAATAGATATGAAGGAAACAAGCAGTGCTGTTGCGATTCTGGTCTTCACAGATTACCCCCGGCATGCGGAAAACTGTCGTGTTGAAGAACGATCTTTCGGGCACGACCGGCTTTTCTGTCGGTGGTTATTGAAAACATTTACACGTCCTTGGCATTCAGTGTGGCCAGGAACTCGGCATTGGTCTGCGTCCTGGCCAGCCGCTCGATAACACGTTCAGACGCATCTGCTGGATTGTTGGAGTCTTCGGCAATCATGCTAACCATCCTCCGCAGCAGCCAGACCTTGGCCAGGGTGGATTCATCAACCAGCAGTTCCTCACGTCGGGTGCCGCTGCGCAGGATATCGATGGCCGGGAAGACCCGCTTCTCCGCCAGCCTGCGGTCCAGATGAAGTTCCATATTGCCCGTGCCTTTGAACTCTTCGTAAATGAGGTCATCCATTCGGCTGCCGGTATCGACCAGGCAGGTTGCCAGTATGGTGAGGCTGCCGCCTTCCTCGATATTGCGGGCGGCGCCGAAGAAACGCTTGGGCGGATAGAGGGCCACCGAGTCAATGCCGCCGGATAGTGTCCGGCCGCTGGGAGGCATGGCAAGGTTGTATGAACGCGTCAGACGGGTGATGCCGTCCAGCAGGATGACCACATCCTTGCCTATTTCCGCCATGCGCTTGGCCCTCTCCAGAGCCAGCTCGGCCACACGCGTATGGTTCTCCACCGGCTCATCGAATGTAGCCGATACCACTTCGCCCTTGACCGAGCGCTTCATATCGGTCACCTCTTCCGGCCTTTCGCCGATCAGGCAGACCATCAGGTGCACCTCGGGGTACTTGGCCGTTATGGCATTGGCGATATTTTTCAAAAGGATGGTTTTACCCGCTTTGGGGGGGGACACGATCAAACCGCGCTGACCCCTGCCGATGGGGGCCACCAGATTGATCAGTCGGGTGGACAGGTTCTTGGGATTGGTCTCCAGATCGAACATTTTATCGGGAAAAGTCGGCGTCAGCTGGTTAAAATGCGGCCTGTTTTTGGACTGATCGGCGTCGAGCCCGTTGACCGTTTCCACCCTGAGAAGGCTGCAGTATTTCTCACCCTCCTTGGGCGGTCTGGCCTGCCCGATGACCGTATCACCGTTGCGCAGTCCGAAGCGCCTGATCTGGGAATTGGATATATAAACGTCGTTGGGTCCGGGCAGCAGGTTGTCCTGCCGGAGAAAGCCGTACCCATCATCCATGATCTCCAGAATGCCTCCCAGGCTCATGTAAAAGCCGGGCTGAGGCTCCGGAGGCGTAACGGCGGTTGAAAGACGGCCCAGAAGCTCCTCACGGCTGAGTGTCTCGCAGTTCTCTATCCCCTGCAACTTTGCCAGAGCTATCAGCTCATCGGTGGTTTTCATTTCCAGTTCGGTTAAGTTCATCATGGCAACACCTCGAATAGAATGATTTTGTAGTTTTTAAATATTGGATACATCCCCCATTACCCTCTTCCAGTCCTCCAGAAAGCGTGCACAGCCGATGTCGGTCAGTGGATGTTTGGCCATCTGGAGCAGTACCGCATAGGGGATGGTGGCTATATGTGCACCCGCTTTAGCCGCCCTCAAACAGTGCTGTGGATGACGGATGCTGGCGGCGATAATCTCCGTCTTAACAGCAGGATACTGACGGAATACCTGGGCTATCTCTTCGACAAGCTGCATGCCGTCTTCACCTATATCGTCAAGCCTGCCCACAAACGGGCTGACATAGGCTGCACCGGCAAGCGCCGCCAGGAGCGCCTGATTTACCGAAAAACACAGTGTGTAGTTCACCTTAATGCCTTCAGAGGCGAGTATATGCGTGGCTTCGGTGCCCTCCAGCCCCGCCGGTATTTTCACCACGACGTTTTCTGCCCAGGCGGCTATGGCACGTGCTTCTTTCACCATGCCGGCGGTATCCTGAGCGATAACCTCGGTCGATACCGGGCCGGGTACGATCGAGCATATCTCCTGCACCAGCTTTTTATAATTTACCCTTCCTTCCTTGGAAACGAGGCTGGGGTTGGTGGTCACACCGCTGATCACACCCAGCCGTACACCGTGTTTGATATGTTCTATATTAGCCGTATCGAGAAACAACCGCATATTCTTCTCCTGCCGGAAAATTTATCATAATCTGATTCAGACATGCACATTCATGTCATGGGCAGTGTCACCTGTGTACCGTCAACCATCGTCTGGCAGGCGGCACCGATAAAGCTCACAAACAGCGGATGGGGCCGGTTGGGACGCGAGCGGAACTCGGGATGAAACTGACAGGCCACCATCCAGGGATGATCTTTCAGCTCGGCGATCTCAACCAGGCTGCCATCCGGCGATAACCCGCTGAATACCATGCCCTTTTTCTCAAACAGTTCACGGTACTGGTTATTGAATTCGTAGCGGTGCCGGTGTCGTTCGTAGACAATTTCCTGGCGGTATGCGGCGGCCGCCTTGGTGCCGGGTACCAGATGACACGGGTAGATACCCAGCCTCATGGTGCCGCCTTTCTCGTTTATATGGCGCTGATCGGGCATGAGGTCGATGACCGGATAGGGCGTCCGGCTGTTGAACTCGGTGGAGTTGGCCTGCTTATTGGCCAGCGCATAGCGGCCAAACTCGATAACCATGACCTGCATCCCCAGACACAGCCCGAGATAGGGTATATTATTATGGCGGGCATAAGAGGCGGTGGTTATCATGCCTTCTATCCCGCGGTTGCCGAAACCTCCCGGCACGATTATTCCATGCACTCTGCCCAGCAGATTTTCATTAACACCCTTCTCCAGATCTTCAGACTGTATCCACACGATATTAATATGCCGGTCATGGTAAAGGCCGGCGTGACACAGAGATTCGCGTACGGAGAAATAGGCATCTTCCAGCTCTACGTATTTGCCAACCAGAGCGATATTGATGCTTTCTTTGGGCGTCTTCATGCGCTCAACCATCTGGCGCCACTCGCTTAAATCGGCCTTACCGGTATTCAACCTCAGCCGGCTGGATATCAGATTGCTTAAGCCGTATTCTTCCAGGATAAGAGGCACCTCGTAGATGGTCTCGGCGGTAACCATGGGTATGACGGCATCCTTCTCCACATCACAGAACAGCGAGATTTTATCCCGCAATGCCTGTGATATGGGATAGTCTGCCCGACAGAGGATGATATCCGGCTGGATACCGATCCGCCTGAGCTCATTTACACTGTGCTGGGTCGGCTTGGTTTTGAGTTCCTTAGTGGTGGCGATAAACGGCAGGTAAGTTACATGGATGTACAGGACATTATCCCTGCCGACCTCATTGCGCATCTGGCGGATGGCCTCCAGGAACGGCTGGCTCTCGATATCGCCCACCGTGCCGCCGACTTCAACGATTACCACCTGTGCCTTGGATATCTGCGGTACCTCGCGTATGCGGCGTTTAATCTCATTGGTAACATGCGGGATTACCTGGATGGTGCCGCCCAGAAAATCCCCGCGCCGTTCACCCGCAATCACCGCCGAATATATCTGCCCCGATGTTACATTGGATGCTGCCGTAAGGTCTGTATCGATAAAACGCTCGTAATGTCCCAGATCGAGATCGGTCTCCGCCCCATCGGTGGTAACGAATACCTCTCCATGCTGGTAGGGAGACATCGTCCCCGGATCGACGTTAAGGTAAGGATCGAGCTTCTGCACCGAAACCGGGACATCCCGGCTCTTCAACAGGCGGCCTATAGAAGCTACAGCAATACCCTTTCCCACTGAGCTTACCACACCGCCGGTAACAAAAATATACTTAGCCATGAAGATGTTCTAAAAATGAGGAATAACTATCCCGGTTTACCACATTACTCGTTTATGCTGTTATATTTATATGCCCCAGTTGCACAATATATAAAAACCATCTGTTTATACTGCCACATATTATATTAATCCGGGTTTAACAACATGCGGAAAAACTGAATCAGCCGGGATATATAAAGATCGCTTGAACTATAATTATTATAGAGAGATAAATTTAAAGCTGTCAAGTTGTCACCGTGAACCCGAAGCGGGCTGGTATTCAAATATCTTAACCTCCGGCATCAGTGTGGGTGAGCCGGCGCTGGCCTTCTGCTCCGACTGATAGACCACTTTATAGTTCCTGAGGGGTTCCAGAGGCACGGGGCTTTTGAGTGGATCGGTGCCGATGATGCTGTAATTGCCCGGATTACCGGTAGAGATAAAGGCTTCGGCTTCACTGCAGGTATTAAAGCTTTTAAGCCCGATAATAGCTTTGAACTTCTGTCCATCGGGCAGCGACCTTTCTTCCCAGTTCATCACCAGCGTTTTCTGCGGGGTAACCGCGCCGCCGTCGAAGTTATACAGCCGGCTTATCATGCTGCGGTAATATTTAGGGTAAAATACCAGAAGGGGTACATATCTGTCCTCCTTTACCTCCCAGCAGAGCTCATAGTAGTCGCTCTCCTTCTGTCCGCAGAGGCCGGCTACGGCGTAAAACTTGTCATTGGGTGAGACAATGCGGTTGTCGATGATTACATATCTGGCGCCCAGCCTGTTCATGATTTTATCGGCGCTGTCTTCATCCTGGGATGTATAAAAGAAGGCTTCATCATGATGGGTAATAGCCGGATTGGCAACCGGTATGCGATGTCCCTGGCGCACCAGCCAGTAGCCGTAATCGCTCCAGATCATCACTCCGTAGGCGGTAGGCGGATAATCATAGCTTTTCCCCGGTTCAGGCGGGTGGTAAAGCTGATAATAAAAATCGGCATGGCCGAAAGGCTCGGGAGTGTTGGACTTCATCCAGTCCAGTGCCTGCATCCAGGATAGAGGCATCATATAGGCCGGATTACCTGCGATACTGCCGGCGGTAACCGCGCCGGGAGTGATGAGTATCCCAACGGCAACCGCCACCGCAGCGACAGTGATTGTCATCCTTTTTCCTGCAGACCCTGTCACCGTCTGTTTTCGCCGTTTCTTTTTGGAGGGAGCCACCTGCACCCTGCCCTGTCTATCCGCAACCGTCTGGATGACCCAGCCCGCCAGGTAGCCTGTCAGCAGAGCAGCACAGACACCGAAGTAGTAGGTGAACCTGATCATGGCCAGCGCAGCCAGCAGCATAACCGTACACCACACAGCCGCGAATATATGCTCGGGCTGACCCTTCCTGACGGCCAACACCGCCAGCACCACCAGCCCGGCCAAACCGCTGTATAATATCAGGCCGTATTCGATCCAGGGTGTTTCCATGCTGAAAAAGCCGCCCCTGAAGAACAGAGGCTTCATTTCTCCTACAACCGTCTGGTCGATCTTCCAGCTGAATATCTGCTGCAGATAGCCGAATACGGTGGTAATCAGCGAGGGGAATACCAGCCATATGACCAGGGTCAGCACCAGTGCCAACCCGGCCAGCACGGCCAGAAAATAGCCGCCGCGTACTTTCCGTGCGCTCATGAAAGAAGAGAGCACATTGAGGGCAATCGGCACCAGTATCAGGATGGCCAGCGCCAGAAGCGTCAATTTGTCCCTCGATACGGGAAGAAAAATAAGCAGTGCAAACAGGAAGCAGGTAATGGCGATTTTGCTCAGATAGTCCGAGGGGAACCCATGCATGTAATCGCTGATAAACTGCAGGATAAAGAAGATAAAGATGATGAAAACAAATAACAGGGCACCCTGCCATGTGATGAGGTAGAGGCCGAGGAACAGGCCGGCCAGAAAGCTGTAGAATATGTGTCGCGAGATGGAGGAAAGCTGTCCTTTAACCATCGTCTCATAGGTATACCGCCGCCCGCTCTTCACGGCCAGTATGAAGAACATCGCAAAGAAGGAGGTGAAGAATACCTCGGCCACATGGTGGTCGGTATATCCCAGCAGTGAGCGTGCCAGCAGCTCTCCCGGCATCAGGGCAAAGGTCAGGGCCGCTGCCAGCCCGGCCCAACGGTTTACCAGCGTCCTGCCGATAAAGAACATGGCTATCGTGCAAAGTGCTCCCAGCAACGGCGGCACGAACACGGCTATGCTGTCGATGACCTGCTGATTTGGCGAAACCCCGCCAGCCAGCTTAACCGCACCGGCCAGTATATATACGAAGAAAACAGGTACCCGGGTTATAAAATCGCCGCCGGGAAAAAGCATGTAAGGGTCGAATTCTATGATCTGCGGGAAATTATGCACAAGGTTATCCACCAGCCGCATGTAGTAATAGGAGTCCGTACCCGTCAGCCGGACGGTGCCGCCAGCGAAGATGGAATGAAACGGCAGTACTATCCTCATGTAAAGAGCAAGCGCAGCACAGGCCGATACAGTGATAAGCGAAAAAAGCCAGTCGGGAAAGGTTCTCTTATTCATGTTGCCCTGCAACTGCAGTGTATTCAAACACCTTAACCACCTTCCTGTCAACAGGGCCGGTCAAATCTTTACGTCCCGAGATGTAAACCAGTTTATAACCCTCAAGTGCTTCCAGCGGCACCGGACTGACCAGCGGGTCTTTGCCCACAATCTGCCAGTTGCCGGTCCTCTGGGCGGCTACAAACCCGCCGGCATCAGCGTATGTGCGAAACATCTTGAGGTCGGTAATGAGTTTATAAAATCCACCGCCGGGGCCGGCCGCCGGCTCCCATGATATTACCGCCGTTTCAGAAGGCACATACTTTTTACCCTCAAAACAGAACAGCCTCACGGCCATGGTCTCATAATAGGCCGGGTGATACAGCAGTGCCTGTGTCAGAGTTTCTCCCTGCCGGCGGTAATATATCTCATAGTATTTTGAATAATCTATGCCGGCGGCGTAGGCTATGGCTTTGAAGCCATTTCGCCAGTTCACCATGTAATCGTCGACCAGCACATATCTGGCCTTCCACTTCGTGCTCAGTGCTGCGGCCCGGACTGGATCCTGCTCGGTAAAGAATTTCTCCTCCCCCTGCAGTGAGTAGCCAGGATTGCAGACCGGGACCCGATGGCCTATGCGTGTTACCCAGTAGCCGTAGTCCCACCATGTCAGAACGCTGTAGTCTGCCTGCCTCGGCCGCCCACGGTAGTTTTCATAATAATAATCGGCATCGCCAAACGGCTCGGCCGCGTTCTCCCTAAGCCACTTCAGCGCATCACACCAGCCATCGGAAGGGGCAAAGAGCGCCCTGGTGGCCACATCCGCGAACGGGCGGTCACCGCCCGGAAGGGGGCCGGTGCTGGGATAAACGATAAGCACCAGTACGACTGCCGTACCCAGAACCATCATGGCCGGCCCGGTTCTCCATGTCGGTGAAACAGCTCTACTGCGAGGTCGCTTCCTGCCCGCATCCTTCCCTGGTTTTATCAACGGCCGACTGGTATTGCGATCGTCGGTAAAGCCGCATGCCCTGAGTATCAGCCAGCAGGATATGCCCGACAGGATGGCCACATCAACTGCCAGATAGTAGGCAAAACGCCGCATGGCCAGCGTGATTATCAACACAGCCAGAGTCCATACCGCCAGCATCAGCATACCCGGATGCCCTTCCTTTACACTCCGGTAAACCACGATAACCAGAGCCGCCAGCGCCAGCAGTGAAGCGGCGGTGTAGTTTCCCCAGAACAGCGCCAGGGTGAACTTCCAATCCTGAATCACCAGCGGCTGTGTCTCGGCTATACTATCACCCGAATGTTGAATTAGAACCGATTTAATCAGATT
The DNA here is from genome assembly GCA_034436215.1 of Dehalococcoidia bacterium. GTDB lineage: Bacteria > Chloroflexota > Dehalococcoidia > GIF9 > UBA5629 > UBA6808. The sequence goes on along the minus strand of DAOTVU010000013.1, from coordinate 3,459 downwards.
TATAAACTGCTGGGGCATAATGGCCAGCAGAATCACACCGGCTATTAAAGCCATGCCGGCGGTTATATAGAGGAAGTTAATCGGGTTGATGCCGCGCCTGTTCAACAGCAGTGACGCCGCTGACAGCAGCAGGCAGAGTACCGCAGAAACCGCCAGCGAGATATAGGTAAATAGGCCGACTCCGGCGCACAGCCCGATGAGCAGCGCCGTACCGTAGGCAGATATGCCGACCATCCCCGGATATACGGCCTGTCTTCCTCTAAGATGATCGCTGACGGAGTTTATCACCAGCGAAGCCAGGCTAATTATGACAAACAGGATCGCCCCCGACCATGTGGCTGTATACAGACCGAGGGTAATCCCCGCCAGAACGGCATATAAAAACACGGACACGAGAAGCTGACGGTTTGAACGCTGGAAAATCGGCAGAGAAAGCTTCAGCCCCTTATTGAGGCCGGCCAGCATGAACAGCATAAATAGCGTGGTTAAAAATATCTCCAGCACATGGCTATCGGCGTTGCCCAGCAGTGTGCGCACCAGGTACTCGCCGGGCAACAGGGTTATCACCAGTGCTGCCGCCAGACCGGTCCACTTATTGACGATGGCACGCCCCAGAAAGAATACGGGGAAAACCATCATGGCACCCAAAACAGCAGGGGTATAAACGGCTACCAGATCCACAATCTGATGTGTCGGTGCTCCACCGCCAATCAGCCAGGCTAAAAAACCCATAAAATATACAAAGAACAGCGGCTGTCCGCTTAGGTCCTTCACCGCTGTAATAGCATAGTAGGGATCGAATGAGCCGAGTGCGGGAAAATGGGCACACAGATTATCCAGCAGGCGAACATAAAAATAGGCATCGTTGTCGGTGAGTTTTACCGTGCCGCTGCCGAATACCTCGCTCCACGGAAGTGAAATGCGCAGAAATAGAGAAAGCCCGAAGACGGCCAGTAGCAACAGCAGGCAGATGACAAATTCCAACCTTGATCGGTTCATATGATTAAAGTGCCCTGACACCGGGCAGGAGCTTTATCAGGCAGTTTTCTTCTCCAGACCGTGTATTCTGATCATCGCTCACTATACAAACCATGGCAGGCGTATCCAGGCGGTACGTCCAGTTAAAAGTGCCGAACACTTCTATTCTTTCCTGTCCGGGTTCAAGGGGAGCAATATAATTGCTGGCCAGCCGTGTTCCATCCACATACAGGATTGCACTGGCCGGTGTCGATACGGCATCTCCGCTGTTGCGCACTTTATAATAGACCATGCCCACCTCTCTGAAGATATCTATTATAGCAATTCTGGCAGTTCCTGCCGATGGTTTTAAAACTCTCAGGCTGGTTGCCACCGATGTCGATCCGCCCCTGTTCATCGCGGTCAGCACATAGGTTATGTCAGCCGAAGCGACCATCAGTCTGCTACCACCGGCCTCGACACTGCCGATATCCGGATCGATGATAACCCGGGTTGCACCACTTACATTCCAGCTCAATGTGAATTGCTGTCCTGCGTAGGTGGTGGATGGCGTAACGTTAAAACTGTTCACAACCGGCAACGGCACCTGACCATCGACTGCCACGGTGAACAATTTTTCAGCTAACACCCTGTCATCGATTCTCAAGCTGACACGGTACTGGCCTGTCTCCCAGCCTGTTAGGGGAGATTCTACAGCAAAGACGAGAAAGTCCGAACCATCAACCATCAGGCTTTCGCTTTTCAATGCACGCCACAGAACGCCGTCATAATGCGTCCAATCGGCGATTATCACCGCATGGTCTGAAAGCCCTCCCCTATTTATTGAACAGAAAATCCGTGGTGTATCTACACTGAAAACCGACGCTTCATTCAGCGGCCTTCCCTGCCGATCAACCAGCGTGCACAGGACGGGTGAGGGTCGGCTACCGTAGCAGCCTGTCAGCGCCATCAACAGGATTATGCAAATGGCCGGTATGACACATCTTATTAAACGCATACATAGACCCGCCGGGCTGTGACTACTGACTTATCTGCATCAGCCTTGCCTGTTTCCAGACGGCAAAATCATTGGCAGGGGACGCTCCAGCTTCGACGCGCAGTATGATCAAGACCTTCTGTCCTTCATAATCGCTCAGGTCTATATCCCAGTCCTCGAACTGGCCGGGCACGGTCATCTTCTTACCCGGCAGGAAATTGGTGATATCGGTCATATCCTTCAAACCAACCTTGAAAACGACTCCGTCGCTGCCCTGAGCATTAGCCGCCAGCCCTACCTTCATTACAAGATGGGTTCTGGTCGGCAGTTTGATATAAGCGGTCTGGGCTGTTTTAAGCTCCGGATTGACCGAAAATGCTCCCCAGTACCCCTGTATCCAACCCTGCGGCACCTGCTCCGGAACCATCTCGAGACTGCCATCGCCCAGCTTGATATAAGCGCCGGCGGTACTGGTCTCGGTCCCGAATGCCGGTAACTCTCCTGAGCTGTTTTTCCACATCGCCAGATGTGCCAGAGGAAGCAAATCATAATCCAGCAAGATGCCCCACAACTTGGTTATACAGTTGTTGTTTTTATTGCCCTCTTTGAGCTCGTTCTTGCCGTCTGCACACACCTTGACCACATGGTTGAGTATTCCCGGATCGATATATCCTGCATATCCTGCAGGTGTACTGGTGGGGGCTAACATAGTCAGCGGGCCCATATTATGCTGACCTCCTCCGCCTGGTGACGGCGACTGACCGCACTCCGGCCACTGGTAGCTGGAAAAATTGAGTGTTCTCTCCTCTCCGGGCTTCATTACATCGCAGAAGCTTGTTCCGCCCATCGGAGGGAAGAGGTTATCCACGAACAGATAGGAGGTGGTGGGAGTCGTTTCAACCGAGCCGATATTTTTGATCTTATAGTAGATCATGCATCCTTCCAGCCACGCCTCTGTAATTATCAGGTCCGGTGCTCCGGAAACGGCGGCACCTACATTTACAGTCAGCTCCCGGGTAGTAGCACCGGCATCGTTGGATGCAATGAGCTTGTAGGTGGTGGTAGCCGGAGGTGTGATAGAACGCGTACCCGAGTTAGGAACGGTGCCGATTTCGGGCTGTAAAGTCACTCTGGTTGCGCCGCTTACCTCCCAGGAAAGCGTAACTGCCTGACCGGCGGATATCGTATCGGGCGTAGCCGTGAATCTGCTGATAACCGGCCAGCCCTTCTGCGCACCCAGATTCTGCACCGTAAACGGCATGCTGGCTATGTCCTTTCCGTTAGCCGATACAGATACCTGATAATTACCCTGAGGAAATCCGCCCGGCGGCGACTTCATAGCAAACGACATATACTTGGAGCCCTGCCCGCTGAGTGTATTGTTAAACAGCACCTGATTTACCATGTTTGCAGCCTCTCCCCCCAGATAGGTCAGTCTGGCAGTGACCTGCGTACCCGCTGGGGCATTGTTCAGCCTTAACGTTAGATAAATGGTCTCGTCTGTC
>DAOTVU010000012.1:0-17806 GCA_034436215.1 Dehalococcoidia bacterium | reverse complement strand
CGTATTTATGAAGACTTTTCTACCTCCCAGATTCATAGTTGAAAGAGACATAAAGCGCTGTATACAGTGTCAGGTCTGCGTTAACCAGTGCAGCTTCGATGTACACCACTATGATGCGGATGAAAACCAAATCATCTCTGATGAAAATAACTGTGTTGGCTGCCATAGATGCGTTATTTTTTGTCCTACCAGGGCAATCAGCATCCGGAAAAATCCTCTGGATTACCGAGACAATTACAACTGGCGTCCCGAAATAATCGAAGATATTCTGAAGCAGGCTGAAACCGGCGGTGTACTCCTCACGGGTATGGGCAATGATAAGAGCTATAAGATCTACTGGGACCATATGGTGCTCAACGCCAGTCAGGTAACCAATCCGTCTATCGATCCGCTTCGTGAACCCATGGAACTGGTGACCTATCTCGGTCGAAAACCGGAAAGGGTAGAGATTGATCCTCATACCCACAGGTTGAAAACCGAAATTCCACCACAGGTTAAGTTGAATGTACCGGTAATGTTTTCGGCCATGTCGTATGGAGCGGTTAGCTTGAATGTACAGAAATCTCTGGCCAGAGCAGCAAAAGAAGCGGGTACACTCTGGAATACCGGTGAAGGCGGATTACACGCCAGCCTGTATGAATATGGCGAGAATACCATAGTACAGGTTGCCTCAGGGCGTTTCGGCGTCCACGCTAAATACTTAAATGCAGGCAGAGTTGTCGAGATAAAAATAGGACAGGGGGCCAAGCCAGGTATCGGTGGTCACCTGCCCGGTGAAAAAGTAACCGCCGAGGTTTCTCTGACAAGGATGATACCCAAAGGCACCGACGCGCTTTCGCCCGCACCCCAGCATGATATTTATTCCATTGAGGACCTGGCACAGCTCGTATATGCATTGAAGGAGGCAACGGACTACAAAAAATTAATCTCAGTTAAGATCGCCGCTGTACATAACTCGGCCGCCATCGCAAGCGGAATGGTGCGTGCTGGAGCCGATATAATCGTTCTGGATGGCATACGCGGATCAACCGGTGCAGCGCCCAAGGTCATCAGGGACAATGTCGGCATTCCCATAGAAATAGCGCTGGCGGCAGTGGATAGCCGCCTGCGTGAAGAAAACATCCGCAATCAAGCTTCACTGGTAATCGCCGGTGGCATCCGCAACAGTAGTGATGTTGCCAAGGCCATCGCACTTGGTGCCGATGCGGTTTATATAGGCACCGCTGCACTTATGGCTCTTGGTTGTACTGCCTGTCAGCAGTGCCATACCGGTAAGTGTGCCTGGGGCATATGCACCAGCGATCTCGCACTGACCAAACGCATCAATCCCGATATCGGCAGCCGACGGCTTGTCAACCTACTGCGCGGCTGGTCACTCGAATTAAAAGACATCCTGGGCGGCATGGGTATCAATGCCCTGGAAAGTCTTAGAGGCAACCGCCTTCAGCTCAGGGGTATTGGACTGTCTGATACCGAACTTAAAATCCTCGGCATAAAATCCATAGGAGAATAATTCATGTTAACGATTTCAAAAACCGACAGTCGCAGAGAAATAGATGCTAGCAATATCCAGACTAGAGAACTCAACCAGCTGTTGAAACATTATGCTGCAGAGGGCGCGAATACCATCATATTGCGAAACGTATGCGGTCAGCGTTACATTGGAACCGACATCAATAAAAAGATCGTAATTGAGGTTCACGGTACACCGGGAAACGATCTGGGATCATTTATGAATGGTCCCACCATAATAGTACATGGCAACGCCCAGGACGGTTGTGGCAATACTATGAACGAGGGTGAGATCATTGTCCACGGCCATGCAGGAGATATAACAGGTCTATCGGCACGCGGCGGATCCATTTTCATTCGTGAAGGTGTAGGCTATCGTGCCGGTATTCACATGAAGGAATACGGAGATAAGAAACCGGTTATGGTCATTGGCGGCACCGCCCAGGACTTCTTCGGAGAATATATGGCGGGTGGAGTTATTGTTTTGCTTGGACTAAACCTGCGCGAAAATGAATTACACCAGGCCAGATATATCGGAACGGGCATGCATGGAGGTGCTATTTATATACGGGGAAGGGTCGATAAGTATCAACTCGGGAAAGAGGTAGGCATGACATCACCGGAGTCAGATGATATGAGATTAATCGAAGCACTGGTTGAGCGATTTTCAAATTATTTTAATATGGACGCAGAGAAAATATTAAAACAAAAATTTATTAAGCTTTCCCCTCTTTACCTTCGTCCATACGGAAGGCTCTACGCCTATTAGTTGGTAATATGATGATGATCGGACAGGAAACACGCGAAGTTGAAAGAAAAATACTAACCATCCTGAGAATACTGAGCCAGTCGAACGAACCAATGGGAAGCAGAGTTATCTCTAAACTGCTTGAACAGAAGGGTATATCGCTGGGTGAACGGGCAGTTCGTTACCATCTGAAAACAATGGACGAGCGGGGATTAACCCGATCAATAGGGCGCAAAGACGGCCGCATAATCACACCCTCCGGCCTGCAAGAATTAAAGGACGGCCTGGTAACCGATAAACTCGGTTTTATTAATTCCAGAATTGAGTACCTGGCGTATCAAACCAACTTCGGTCTGAGATCGGCTTCAGGAAGAGTGCCGATAGATTTATCCGTATTTGACCGGAATGATCTTCCACGCGCAATTAAGATGATGAAACCCATCTTTGAAACCGGCATTTGTTCATCTAATCTGGTAACCCTGGTCAGTGAGGGAACTAAAGTGGGTGACCTGGTTATACCGCCGGGTAAAATCGGCCTTATTACGCTTTGCGATACCGTTATAGCCGGATGTTTTCTGAAAGGCGGTATCCCCGTTTACCCACGCTTTGGCGGTTTGCTTCAGTTCAAATCGGGACAACCCTTTCGCTTTGTCGATCTCATCGAGTTCGCAGGTACAAGCATTAACCCACCGGATATTTTTATCGCCGCAAAGATGACCTCTGTTTCAAATGTTGCTGCTGAAGGCCATGGTAAGGTACTGGCAACATATTATGAGATACCTTCGTTTTCTGCCGTTAAGGCTGAGGCAATGCTGCAGCATCTCAAAAATAACAAATTTGTTAATTCTGCTTATTTAGCTTCGCCGGGTGAGACGACCTTCGAAATATATGTAGGACAGGATCGGGCCGGTCTGGTTACTTTAAGTGGAATGAATCCGGCAGCTGCAGCCGCAGAGGGTGGCATAGAATTAAGCCGTTATCCGATGTGCAGTATGCTGGAAGTTAATAGACTTAGCTTATTTGCCGATTTAATATAAAATAGACCTGTATATGTACAGCATCCTAATTGTTGGCAACCAGATGGACAGGCTGAAAGAAGTTGCCTCAGGTATGAGCCGTCTGGGATTTAACTGCACAGCCTGCATCTATGTAGAGGATGTGATAACATGGGATAACCGACAGACGTTCAATGTGGTATTGCTCGATATCTCATCTACCTCACCGAATGGCGACACAGCCTGGTCATGGTTCAGAAAAGTAAAACTACGGCGTTTACTGCCCATCATCGCCCTGGTTTCAACCACAACGCTCCATCTGGCAATTCAGGAAGATGCCATCGAAGATTTCATTGTCCAGCCATGGAATTTTGACGAACTGGCAGCCAGAATTGGAAAAGTTATACGCCGGAGAAACAAACCCCGGGAAGATACGACGATTACTGTTGGCGACCTTAAAATCGACACAATCAGATGCGAGGTTGAAATCAGCGGGCGAATTCTGGCACTTACCTTTAAAGAATACGAGCTGTTGAAGCTACTGGCATCCAACAGGGGCAGGGTATTTACCCGTGAAGAACTGCTTAATACACTCTGGGGTTATGATTACTTTGGCGGTGATCGCACGGTTGATGTGCATATCAGGAGATTACGCAGCAAGATTGAAGATCCTGACCACACATTCATCGAAACAGTACGAAATATCGGATATAAGCTCAAATAAACTGGGATCCTGAAATATTTCGTCTGTAACATATATTTAACATCGCCGCAATATAACAGCAACAATTCAGCATTAAACTGCACCATATCGAAATTTCAGGAGGTGCAGTTATGAATTCCGCTGATACGGCCTGGTTATTAGCCTCAACTGCGTTAGTACTACTCATGACTCCAGCACTGGCTTTTTTTTACGGCGGCATGGTAAGAAAGATGAATATATTGTCTACCATAATGATGAGCTTCACTATACTATGCATGATATCAGTGCTCTGGATTATCTATGGTTATACACTCAGCTTTGGTCCTGACCAATTCGGTTTAATTGGCAATCTTGATTGGTTAATGCTAAACGGTGTGGGTCAGGAACCATCCATCGTATACGCAACTACCGTGCCGCATCTAGCTTTTGTGGCATTTCAGGGAGCTTTCGCCGCCATTACAGTTGCACTTTGGACTGGTGCTGTTGTGGAGCGAATTAAATTTGGAGCGCTCCTGACTTTTGCATCTTTATGGTTCACTCTGGTTTATTTACCTGTCGCACACTGGGTGTGGGGATCAGGTGGATGGCTTGCCACGCTGGGAGCGCTCGATTTCGCCGGAGGAACCGTTGTGCATATTAATGCAGGAATTTCAGCACTCGCCCTTGCACTGACTATCGGACCACGCAGGGGATTTAAACAGGGAGAAATTATAATGGAACCCAATAATATACCTTTTGTCGTGCTTGGTGCGGCATTGTTATGGTTTGGATGGTTTGGTTTCAATGCAGGTAGCGCTCTGACAGCGGGAGGACTGGCAGCCAGCGCTTTCGTAACCACGAACACCGCAGCAGCGGCAGCCGGTTTGACATGGGTAATACTTGGCTGGATAAATCGCAGGCCATCGGTGTTGGGGGCAGCTACCGGCGCAGTGGTCGGCCTGGTAGCAATAACCCCGGCTGCCGGTTTTGTGCCCGTATGGGCCTCTATAGTAATCGGAACCGTTGCGTCGCTGATTTCTTATCATGTTATGGTCTGGCGGTCAAATTCGGGCATGATTGATGAATCACTCGATGTATTTGCATGTCATGGTATGGGTGGTATATGGGGTGCACTGGCAACCGGAATTTTCGCCACCAGGATGGTCAACCCGGCATGTTCGGGCTTGATGGATGGTAACTGGCATCAATTATTCATTCAGCTGGTTGCCATAGTCGCAACAATTGCTTACTCATTTATTGTATCCTGGGCTCTTGCTAAAATTTTATCCGCTACCATGGGCATGAGAGTAAAGGATGAAGAGGAAGCTGTTGGCCTCGATATTTCCCAGCACGGAGAAACTGCTTACGGAGGTATCTTACAATGAAAAAATTGGAGGCTATTATTAGACCGGAAAAGCTGAACGCGATTAAAGATGCTTTAGTTGATATCGGTATTACGGCTATGACCGTAACCAATGTAAGCGGCCGTGGACGTCAGCGGGGCATAACGCTCCAATGGCGGGCAGGTGAATACAGGGTTGACTTTCTTCCAAAGTTAAAGATCGAGATTTTTCTGTCTGATGATGAGTGCCAGAAAGCAGTAGACTGCATCTGCAATGTCGCCAGAACAGGTCGTCAGGGTGATGGTGTGATCTTTATCCTGCCGGTTGATAACGTTTACAGGGTCAGAACCAACAACTCGAGTGAAAGATGTATCAGTACTGAATAGGATAACTTATCAGCTTGAATTATCCACCGGGGCAAACAGATTAAAATACGGATTTTTTTACAAAATTGTAAAATTTTCCCCTATTTTAATCTGTTTGTAACATTTTAAAGTTAAATTATTGGTATAAATATTGTACGGAAATAATAATCGCTTTATCAGAAGCTCAAATTGGCTATTAAAGGAGGGCACTTGTTAAAAGAATTGTAAATTAGTAAACAAATTTATTTAACCGGTTTTCATGTAAAGCGGGACTAATTTATCGTTAGCCGGCAATTAAAAATAACTAATCGGAGGAATTTATGACTAAAAAAGATCGAGCAGAAGCGTCTGAGTACGTTCTGAAAATGGCAAAAGAACACGATATTAAATTCGTGAATATGTGGTTCACCGATATTCTCGGCTTTCTCAAAAGTTTTTCCATTACCGTTGAGGAACTGGAACATGCCCTGGAAGACGGGATGGGGTTCGATGGTTCTTCTATTGAAGGCTATGCCCGTATAGATGAGAGCGATATGATAGCACTTCCCGATCCGGATACATTTCAGCTGCTCCCCTGGCGGCCCAAAGAACAGTCGGTCGGCAGGATGTTCTGCGATATATATAAGCCGGGTGGGCAGCCTTTCGAAGGTGACCCGCGTTATATACTGAAAAAAAACCTGCAGCGGGCTGCCGACCTGGGATATACCTTTTACGTCGGACCGGAGCTGGAATACTTCTATTTCAAGACAAATAACTCCACTGAAATTCTGGACTCCGGTGGCTATTTCGACCTGGTTCCACTGGATATGGCGGTAGACTTAAGACGCCAGACCGTGCTGGCTCTTGAGGAAATGGGTATAGGGGTCGAATATTCCCATCACGAAGTCGCTCCCAGCCAGCATGAAATCGATATGCGCTACACCGATGCACTGACCATGGCCGACAATGTCATGACATACCGGCTGGTGGTCAAACAGGTAGCAATGGAAAACGGTGTTTACGCCACATTCATGCCCAAGCCGATTTTCGGCGAGAACGGTAGTGGAATGCATGTACACCAATCGCTGTTCAAAGGTGATCGCAATGCCTTTTTCGATAAGAGTGATCCTCTGCATCTTTCACAGGTAGCCAGAAATTACATAGCCGGCCTGCTCAAGCATGCTCCCGAGATAACGGCGGTAACCAGCCAGTGGGTCAATTCGTATAAGCGCCTGGTGCCAGGCTATGAAGCGCCTGTCTATGTATCCTGGGCCCGGCGCAACCGCGCCGACCTTATAAGAGTGCCCGAATACAAACCGGGCAGAGAGATGGCTACACGTATTGAATACCGGTCTCCAGATCCGGCCTGCAACCCATATCTCGTCTTCAGCGTGATGCTGGCAGCAGGCCTCGATGGTATCGAAAAAGGATTGGAACCTCCTGATCCCGTAGAAGAAAATGTCTATAAATTAACCGAAGAACAGAGAAGACGCCGCGGCATCAAAACTCTACCGGGCAGTCTGCAGGAAGCAGTTGCACTTACCGAAAAAAGCACGCTGGTCAGAAAAGCGCTGGGCGATCACCTATTTGATGCCTTCATCAAGAACAAGAAGGTAGAATACGATCAATATCGCATTCAGGTTACCGAATACGAGATTAAAAAATACCTGCCTGTACTGTAATCGAATAAGCTATTCTGTTAGAATTAAAAGCGCGCTGGCTGTTGAGCAACAGCCAGCGCGAATTCAGTTAGCAGGGGACTTGAAATATGAAAATCGGCATTCTCGCTTTGCAGGGTGCTTTTATCGAGCATGAATATATTTTTGCCAAACTCGGCATAAAAACTGCAGAGATCCGCCTTCCCGGGCACATAAATGACATCGATGGGCTTATTATACCTGGTGGAGAAAGCACAACCCTGATGAATCTTATGCAAAGTTATAATCTTATCGAGCCTATTCAAGACTTTGCTCATTGCGGAAGGGCTGTCTGGGGTATCTGTGCCGGTATGATCTGTCTGGCCCGTAAGGCTTATAATCCGGACCGCTCCATCATGAAAACACTGTCGCTGATGGACATAACGGTAAGGCGCAACGCATTCGGCAGGCAGGTGGACAGCTTTGAAGAGCCACTGAAAATATCCGGTATCAACAACGGCACCTTCCCCGGTGTATTTATACGTGCACCTTTCATAGAAAAAACAGGTAGCAATGTAGACATAATCTGCAAACTGGCCAGCGGTGAAATTGTAGCTGCCAGACAGAATAACCTGCTGGTAACATCATTTCATCCGGAACTGACCGATGATACCAGATTCCACAGCTATTTTATCCGCATGATCGCGGGTCAGCGCGGCGCCGAACCTGAAGTCACCGCCTGACCTTCGATTATTTTGTTTAAATAATCTTCGGCCCACTTTACCAGTTCATCATCCTTCAAATCCAAGGGATAATCCGGTGTAAGGCCCTGACCGCTGATCATTTTTCCGTCGGGCGTATAGTAGTGGGCGGTGGTGATTTTAATTGCCGAACCATCATCCATTTTAACAATATTCTGGACACTGGCTTTGCCAAACGTTTTAGTTCCGGCAAGCTTTGCCCGGCCGTTGTCCTGCAAAGCACCGGCCACGATTTCGCTGGCACTGGCACTGCCCTCATTTACCAGAACGATCAAAGGCGTATTAATAGCCATACCACCCGGCCTAACTTTATGTACTGTTTCAATACCATCTTTGTCCACAACCTTGACTACTATGCCGCGTAATAAAAACTGACTGGCGACATCAACCGCCTGATCGAGAATACCTCCCGGATTATTGCGGAGATCAAGGATAATACCTTTTGCTCCCTGATTAAAAGCCGTTTGCAGTGCGGCCCTGAAATCGCTGGTGGTAGGTAGAATGAACTGCTGTATTTTAATATGGGCGATTTTTCCCTTCATATCCAGAGCAACAGAATCAATCCTTATCTCTCTGCGTTCAACCGATATCTCAATTGGCTCATTTACACCCTGCCTGCCGATTACGAGATCAACCTTTGTTCCGGCTTTACCACGGATTTTCATAGATGCATCATCGGAATTCATCATCTCAGTTGATTCACCATTGATCTTGAGAATAGCATCACCCGTTTTAAGCCCCGCCTCTTCAGCAGGAGAACCCTTCATTGGGGCAATAATCACTATCTGTTTATCTTTTTTACCGATATATGCGCCTATCCCCTGGTACACGCCCGTCAGCTCAACCATGGTCGATTGATATGATTGCGGTGTATAGTACTCAGTATATGGATCCCCCGTAGCCTCAACCATTCCCCGTATAGCCCCCTGTGCCATTTTCAATGGATCGAGCTTGGTTCTGTCCACAAAGTTTTTCTGCAATAACTGCCATGCCTGTCCCAGCATCAGGAATTCCGAGGGCAAATTCTGCAGGGTCTTTTTATCGGCCTCGCTCGGTACATACTTGGTTTCACATGCACTGGCTGCCACCATCACCATAATTGCCAGTATGAGAACTACGTTTAATACATATTTTTTAGCGAATTTCATATTACCTTACTCCCAGATTCATCTATCGTTTCATATTTATGGCTTAAACAACGCTGATGCATTATAACTCAAATCAATTCCATTAACTAAATTCACTATTTAGAAAATATCGGGAATGAATTACGAATATAGATACTGTTGCAAATATTGACATTTATGTTATAATGCGTGTTAATCTGATAATTTAGATGGAGGTTGGTGTATGACAGGTAAGGTCCAAGTTTTACTCGCAGTTCTCATCATTCTATCTCTGGTGGTGGCATTTGGTTGCGGGCCATCAGGAGCAACACCCGGAGCAGAAAAAGGGCCAATTATCTTTGGTTACGTTGGCAGTGTCAGCTCGCCGGGTACAAGGCCGGTAATGGATGCCATGAAAATCGCCGCCGACGAGATCAATGCAGCTGGCGGAATAATGGGGAGGCCCGTCAGCTTCATACTCGAAGACGGCAAAGGCGAAACATCTCTATCTGTAGCTGCAGCGCAGAGAATGGTTATGGGCAACAAAGCGCTGATTTACTTCGTGGAGGGGAGGACGGAAATCTGTCTGGCGGTACAACCTAAATCGGTCGAGCTTTTCCCCCAGTATCCCCACATACTGGTCTGGCAGGGCCCCATGGGAAGGGAGCTTACAATCGACATCGTTAAGGATTATGAAAAACTTAAATTCATCTTCCGCGATTGGGATCCCGAAGATGCCCACTACTGTTCTATTCCGGCCTATTTCGCCCTCTATAAGGAAGTGGTAGGCGCCAGCAAAATGGCTTGGCTGTGGGAAGACCTGGCATGGACCACTACGTGGAGGAACGGCGTAGCAGGCTTACCCAGCTGGGAAAACTATGCCAAGGAGCTCTACGGCATTGAGACGGTATACAGCAAAGCGGTAAAGGCCAGGACGGGTATGTATCTGCCCACGCTTGAAGCCATCGCAAACAGCGGTGCACAGGTCGTGATGTTCGTCAGCAGCTGGTTTACCGATACCGAGGTCTTCGCCAAACAATGGGCAAACTCTAGCGCAAATAATATACCCGTATTCTTTTACGGTGGCACATCACATACTTACGCGTTCTGGGATCTGACCGGTGGTGCAGCCCTCGGTTGCGGCGGCTCTTTCTATGAAAAACAGGAACCGTTTAACCCGCAGTGCATTCCTTTCCTGCAGAAGATGAAGAATGCCGGCATTCCAGTGCAGGTCAACGTGGCCATCGGCTACTCTGATATGTATCTATTCAAAAAGGCTATCGAGCAGGCACAGAGCACCGATGTCGAAAAGCTGATCCCCACCCTTGAAGGTCTATATCTTACTGACATCTCAATTCTGGGTGTCCACGGCTTCGAAGGCAAGAAGATCGCTCCCTTCTTCCATTCCAGGATCATGGCCAACCCTGAAAATCCCCGCGAGCCTTCTCCATGGTATAAGGAGCATAGAGACAAATGGGTCAACCCCGTCGGCCAGTTCCAGGGCCCCAACAATGTCGTGTTGCTTTCGACCGGCACGAACAGCGATGTCTGGCCGCCACGGTACAAAGGCACATTTGCACATCCGGAATTGTATAAATCACCCGCAGAACTGCGCAAAGCAGCAGGTAAATAAAAATACGATACTATATGGGAGGGGGCTGATCGCCCCCTCCCTTTACGCATCATTTTGATTTTAAACCATCGCCAAGCAGGCCTGTAAGCCGAATTCTGTGCCCCTGCAAGCACAGGGCGGTGGTCATCCATCTTGCTGCAGTGTTGCCACTGCAGTCATGCGACCAACCCGGGGAAGGTCCAGGCAAACCATATCCCCCTATTTGGTCTTGCTCCGGATGGGGTTTGCACGGCCGACAGATCGCTCTGCCGCCGGTGAGCTCTTACCTCACCATTTCACCCTTGCCCCAGTACAGGGCGGTGTGTTTCTGTTGCACTTTCCGTAGGATCGCTCCTCCTGGGCGTTACCCAGCATCCCGCCTGGCGGAGTTCGGACTTTCCTCTGTGGCTCATAGACCACAGCGACCACCCGGCCTGCTCGGCAAATTAACTCTACAACTTGTTTAAAACGCGGTCAAATGGTTTAACTGAGAAAAAGAATACGTCCGCAGTTGCTGCACCGGACAATGGAGTTACCCCGTACCCTCTGCAGTTCACTTAACGATAGCGTAACTCTGCAACCCATACACCTCCCCTGTTCCACCCTGACCACCGCCTGACCCCTGTGCCTTTTTACATCCTCATATACAGCCAGCGAGGCAGCATCGATCGATGCCAGTATCTCACTTCTTCTGACACCTTTCTGATATATCTCATTCTTTATCTCATCTGACTGACGCTGAAGCTCTTCCTTTTCTTTCAACCATGTCTCTTCAGCCTCTTTAAAGGCGGAATTCAACCGGGCTACATTTGACTTTTCCGATTCGATTTGCTCCATCATGGCCAGAATGCCATCATCCATCTTATTAAGCTTCTTTTTTAAACCTTCCAGCTCCTGTTCATAGCCCATCAGCTCTTTAGGATTCTTGACCTTCCCACCGTACAGCTTGTCTTCCACACTGCTGATAGTTTTTCTCAATTCTTCCGCCTCAGCTTCAGACCGTTTGTACTGCCTTTCCATTTCCTCCAACTTCTGTCGGGCGGCTTTGTACAAATCGCCCGTCTTCTCATACCTCTCATTATATGATAGATGGGCATTTACATCTGCCAGCCTTTTCTCCAGCGATGCCAGAGATATCTCCACCTGCTGCAATTCAAATATACGTTTAACCACATTCATAGACGGCAATTATACGTCAGCAAATAGCCCGCATCAAAATTCATCTGGAATCCCGATTCATCTGAAAGCACGGAGATAATCAAGCATAACCACCTGCGTACTGACAGGTATATTAGTCCGCGTTACATTAATCTTAGGCTGCAGCCCAAGCTCTTTTATGCCGAGTTCTTTAAGAAATTTCTCCGGGAAATCAAGGTCTGCTTTTACATCGGCTGTCTTGTAATGCATCGGTATTACAATGCCCGGATTTAGATTCCTTACCAGATCCGCGGCCACCGCTGCACCTATAGTAACACGGCCTCCCACCGGCACGAATAATACATTGATATTTCCGAGGTCACCTATTAACTCCGGCGGTAACGGGTGTCCCAGATCGCCTAAATGACACAGGGTTACCCCCTCCATCTCAATCACATAAATTGTATTTTTCCCATTTTTTTGACCATGCATATCATCGTGATAGGTAGCTATTCCTGTTATATAGGTATCTTTTATTTCATATTCACCCGGTCCGCTTATCGCTTTGTAATCCCCCTGCAAAATATCCACAAATGAATGCCCCGGGTGTGAATGGCTTATCAGAGCTATGTCAGCCTGTAATCTGGCGATATGATAGCCCGTATCCGGTGCGCATGGATCGGTAACTATCACGACTTCTTTGCCTTTGATCCTAAAACAGGAGTGTCCGAACCAGGTAATTTCCATTTGTAAAAACCTCACTTAATAACTATTTCGGCAGGGATCTCAATTGTAGCAATACGTATAAAAAACATCAATCTCGAACACCGGTTTAAATTGATGCTATAATCCTTTAACGTGAACATCCTTGCTGTTGAAACATCATGCGACGAGACATCCGTTGCCATAGTGGCCGATGGATATCGCATACTGGCCAATGTCATTTCCTCTCAGGTAGATATCCATGCCAGATACGGTGGAATCGTGCCTGAAGTAGCATCTCGCCAGCATATCCTGTCCATAGTTCCGGTTGCCAGACAGGCGCTTAAAGATGCGTCAACCGATCTCTCTGCTATTGATGCTATAGCCGTAACCGTAGGTCCCGGCCTTGCCGGTTCATTGATCGTGGGAGTAAATTTCGCCAAGTCTCTATCCCTAGCTTTAAAACTCCCGCTGGTTGGTATTAACCATCTTGAAGGGCATATCTATGCCAACTGGCTGTCAGAGCAAAAACCGGAAATGCCCTGCCTGTGTTTGATTATATCCGGCGGCCACAGCGACATGATCCTGATGAAAGACCACGGAAAGTTCAGAAAGCTCGGCCGTACACGTGATGACGCCGCCGGTGAAGCCTTCGACAAAGGTGCCCGCATACTTGGCTTACCCTATCCGGGCGGCCCGGCTATACAGGCTGCCACCAGGGGTGTAAAAACATCTATCACCCTGCCTCGTGCCTGGCTCAAAGATAGCTATGACTTCAGCTTCAGTGGCCTTAAAACGGCGTTGCTTCAGATGGTGGAGCAAAAAACAGACATCGATGAGGTCTGGATAAAAGAAGCGGCGGCAGCATTTCAGGATGCTATTGTAGATGTTCTGGTAAGCAAGACAATCCAGGCGGCGCTCGACCAGGGTGTTAAACAGATACTGCTCGCCGGTGGCGTGGCGGCCAACAGTTCTTTGCGTGACCGCTTTCTGGCTGAGTCGCCCCTTCCTTTGCTGATTCCACCCCCCATACTATGTACCGATAACGCAGCTATGATAGGCGCGTGTGCTTTCTACCACCTGACGTCAGGCCACCGCGACGACATGTGCCTGGATGTAGTACCCAGCCTTAACTTCGGATGAGACTGACCGGGCATCTTTGACAATCCTTGATTTTGCAGTAGTTATAGTATATGTTTAGCAACCCCTGATGCTGACATCCATTAAGCACCGGTTTGCAATCCTTAAAAAGTATATTCTTCATATATCTACTGATCGTATTTTCCGGCAACGATGGATAGCCGCAATATATTTCGACGACTCTGGCTACCATGGAATTCAATCTCATCCTGCGATAAAAAGCCAGAAAAAAAGGCAATATACAGTTCACCACGATTTCTCTTGCACGCCCTCTGCCGAGCAAGGAAGTCGCTTTCCCCATCTTTAAACCGAAATCATAATGATCCCGCCAGTATGGCTCTTTGCCGATTGCGAGGCTGTCTTCCAGGCTCTGCCATATATTATATGCTGACTCTGATTGAATAAGAACATCAAAATGTGTTAACAGGCTCTCGTCCTCATATCTCTTTATTAATGCACAGAGCGAAGCAACCCTTCTGACGGGATTATTTACCGGTCTTACCTGCACAAAATTCCATTGTGCCCTTTCCATTTCCTGCCGACCGGCACTCCAACCCGCCCAGATATCTTCCATCACCGTGATCATACCATCGTCATGTATTGTCGACATTTCCTTATTCTGTGATGGCAACAGGCCGGCCATACCGGCGACTTTGGCCTGGATGTCTACCAGATCCCCCTGCCAACAACCATTTAAAAATTCCGTAGGCAAATGCTCGGCCAGATGCTCAAAAGGCTCCGTATTTGATGCATATCCCAGAGCACGACAGATGCCCTTATAAATAATTTTCTCAGGTCGGCTAACGCCAAGACCTCTATAAAACCCGTCTGATTTAGACACCAACCTGGCCAGGCCCTCAACCGTTAGCAACTCCAGAAGACTACCCGATTTGAACATGGCAACAGCATATTTGCATACAAGGGGACTGAAATCGGCATACCCATTAACCAGAGCATTTAATATTTCATGATCTATATCAAGAATCAGAGTATGTATCTGGCGACCATCCTGACGCAGAGCAGGCCGCCTGCCTGTGTCCCACACCACAACCTGCAGGATAACACTGTTATATTCCTTATTAATATGGTGACCGTGCCGGTACCATAGATCACTGCTCACATGTATTTCTACATTACCGTAATGCCTCTTACCGTTTACCTCTATAACCGCATCTCTGAAATCACCTCCCGGTTGTCCATTTCGTCTCCCCGGATAAATGATTCTGATTATATTATCCTCGCTTCCGGATAAAAATCTGCATCGCCCGCTCTGCCACAGCCTTACAATATCCTCTTCATGTATCTTCATTTTGCTTACACTTTAACGTGTATAACCTCGTAAAAAAACTTATTTTAAGCCCTGTACTGGAAGCCGCTCCTTTCCGCAATGATCGACAGCAATTTAGCAGAAGTGCCGCGCGGCTGGTATTGCCCCGTCTCCCATTCGCTGATGGTTTGTTGTCGGGTGCCGAGTTTCTCTGCCATATCAGACTGCGTTAATTTTAAATGCAAACGCAGCGCCTTTATACTCTGTGCATTCCAGTTTACGGACCGATTTTTTCTATCCATGGATGCATTTTACACTTTTCCGTGTAATATAACAAGCGCTTAATTGTTAAATAAGGGCAAATGGCTATAAAATTATTTTATAAACTAAGGAGTTATGTTATATGCCCATCTACGAATACAGGGCCTGCGATAAAGGATGTAATCACTGCAGAAGGGGTTTTGATGTCCTTCAAAAATTAACCGATGAACCACTGCAGCAATGCCCCCGTTGCAATGCTCCAGTCAAACGTGTCGTCTCCCGCTTTTGGGCCTGTGTGATTGAATCACCCGAAGAGTCAATTAAGCTGGAGGAACAGCTGAAGAGCTACGAGAAAGAAGGAATGTGGAGCCACGCTGCCGAGATGGCTGACAAAGCCGGTCTTCAAGAAAGGGCAATGGAAGACTACAAAAAAGCCGGCTATAATTTCTGATTTATACTCGTATTTATTAATTCAATTTTTAGCAATTACCTCTTTACACTGATAATTTTTTGTGCTATTATATTTAGCGGTTATAAAAAATAGATTGCTAAATATTCTAAGGAGGTAAGAATGGCTGTTAAAATTCAACCTTTAGGCGACAGAGTTGTTGTAAAACCTCTGGAAAAAGAGGAAAAAACCAAAGGCGGTATCTATCTGCCCGACACGGCAAAAGAAAAGCCGCAGGAGGGAAAGGTTCTTGCAGTTGGGCCGGGCAAGATGACTGATGATGGTAAAAGGCTTCCGATGGACGTAGCGGTGGGGGATATAGTGATCTTCGCCAAATACGGTGGAACCGAGATCAAGGAAGATGACGAAGAGCTGATCATCCTCAGAGAAGCCGATATACTGGCAAAAAAGAAATAATCTGATCTTATATTATTTAGAATAAACTGATATTAGGAGGAACGAGGCAAATGGCAAAACAGATAAAATATGGAGACGAAGCGCGTAAAGCTTTAAAAAACGGTGTTGATGCACTCACCAATGCAGTTAAGGTTACACTCGGTCCCAAAGGCCGTCCGGTAGCGCTGGACAAGAAATTTGGACCCCCAAGCGTTATCAATGATGGTGTAACCATCGCCAAAGATATCGAGCTTCCCGATCCTTTTGAGAATATGGGAGCTCAACTGGTCAAAGAAGCATCTTCCAAAACCAATGACAAATGCGGTGATGGTACCACAACAGCTACAGTGCTGGCCCAGGCCATCGTTACAGAAGGCTTCAAGAATATCGCAGCCGGTGCCGATGCCATGTCACTCAAACGGGGTATCGAAAAAGCTGTTGAATCGCTGGTAGGCGAGCTAAAGAAAATGGCCAGCCCGGTTACTACCAAAGAACAGGTAGCTCAGGTAGCCACTATATCCGCAGCCGATGCACAGATCGGCAACCTCATCGCTGAAGTAATGGAGAAGGTCGGTAAAGACGGCGTTATAACGGTAGAAGAATCCAAAGGGCTTCAGTTTGAAACGGACTATGTTGAAGGCATGCAATTCGATCGCGGTTACATAAGCCCTTACTTCATTACCAACGCCGAACAGATGAAAGTTGAGATTGAAGACCCCTATATCCTTATCACCGACAAGAAGATCTCGGCCATTTCAGAGCTTCTGCCAGTGCTGGAGAAGATACTTCAGGTATCTAAAAATCTTGTCATCATAGCGGAAGATGTCGATGGAGAAGCTCTCGCTACGCTGGTTGTCAACAAATTGAGAGGAACGCTTAACTGTCTGGCTGTAAAGGCTCCGGGCTTCGGCGACAGGCGGAAAGCCATGCTCGAAGATATCGCTCTTCTGACCGGCGGCAAAGTAATCTCGGAAGAGATCGGACGCAAACTGGACTCAGCCACAGTTGCTGACCTCGGCAGGGCACGTAAAGTCGTCGCCGACAAGGACAACTGCACCATCGTAGAGGGCAAGGGCTCAGACGATGCCATCAAGGCACGTATCAAGCAGATAAAAGCCCAGATAGAGGAAACCACCTCAGATTATGATAGAGAAAAACTGCAGGAACGGCTTGCCAAGCTGGCAGGTGGCGTTGCCGTTATAAAAGTCGGTGCGGCCACCGAAGTCGAATTGAAAGAGAAGAAACACAGGGTTGAAGATGCCCTATCAGCTACCAGAGCAGCCGTCGAAGAGGGTATACTGCCTGGAGGTGGTGTGGCCATCATCAATGCCCTGCCTGTTCTGGAAAAGTTAAAGCTGGAAGGCGATGAACAAACCGGTGTTGAGATCATAAAGAAAGCGGTGGAAGAACCGCTTCGCTGGATAGCCATTAATGCTGGAAAGGAAGGGTCGGTGGTGGTTGACAAGGTAAAACGCAGCAAGAAGGGCGTCGGCTATGATGCCATCAGCGATGAATATGTCGATATGGTAAGTAAAGGCATCATTGACCCGCTCAAGGTCACCAGAACCGCCCTGGAAAATGCCGCCAGTATAGCTACCATGATCCTGACGACGGAATCGCTGGTTTGCGATATCCCTGAGAAGGAGAAAACACCTCCTGTGCCACCCATGCCTGAATACTAATTTCAGGCTGTTTAAATAAATCAGGCAAAGCGG
>DAOTVU010000011.1:0-11164 GCA_034436215.1 Dehalococcoidia bacterium | reverse complement strand
GCAAAGCCGAACAAACTTTGTACCGCTGGAGAAAGAGATATGTAGGTATGGGCGTGGCCGAAGTGAGCCAGTTGAAAATACTGTAGGAAGATAATCGGAAATTAAAGCAGCTCTTAGCATACCTTAGCTTGGATAAACAGCATTGCGTAGAAGTTGGAAAGGTGGTCAATAGAAAATCCAAAAAATCGTTACAACAGGTACAGAGAAGGAGCCATCTCCAATCCCTCCAACCTTTCTAACCCTAACTATCCAGTCATAGATATGCAGTCCACGGTAGACCTAAACAAACTATGCAAAAAAACAAAGAAAAAATACTTGCTATCCCATCTTAATATGCGAACTGTAAATACCAAAAATTACATAATAGACATTCCCCCATCAACGCATATAACTTGGCCGGTAATAAAAGAAGATTCATCCGATGCTAAGAACAGCACTACATTAGCTACATCTTCCGGTTTTCCACGCCTCTGCAAAGGCACTCGTTGATGTATGATATTATCTAATTCACCACGCATTATAGGCGCTCCCATAGGTGTTGCTATATAGCCCGGTGCAACTGCATTCGCACGAATGTTATATTTGCCCAGACCACCTGCAAGGCAGCGTGTTAAACTATTAACCGCTGCCTTAGATGCAGCATAGGCGTAGACATTATATGATGAAAAAGAAGCCATTGATGAATTATTAATTATTGATCCTCCACCAGCTTTTTTCATATAGGGGACAGCATATTTGCTGAGGAATACTATGCCTTTAAGATTGGTGTTCATAACAATATCCCAATCAGCATCAGTCAGATTATAGATACCATTTGGTCCATCTTCTATGCCAACATTGTTAAACAGGATATCCAGTTTACCATAATTTGCTACGCATATATCAATAACTTTTTTGGCTTCGTTTTCTTTTGTAACATCAGCCTCGACCGCTATGGCCTCGCCACCCGTGTTTTTTATGCTTTTAACAGTATCTTCAGCAGACTTCGGATTTATATCAACAGCTACTACTTTTGCACCTTCTTTTGCTAGTAGAAAAGCGCTGGCTCTTCCATTGCTCATTGCTTCTCCCCGCGAACCTGCCCCAGCAACTATGGCTACTTTGTCCCTTAATCTCATTAGTACCTCCATAAATATTTTATTTGTATTGGTTTGATTATAGTTTTAAAGCAAATTTATTTCATTATATCAGATTTTATACTAGATTTGAGTGCAATTTGAAATGAAACATACTGGTTCACTACATTTTTAATAGTTTACCTACTCCATTTTAGCAATATGTCGCTTAAGAAATTCTTAAAATGTAAAATACTTAAGGCTATGCCGTGGACTCTTTGAAGCACATCCATCAATTATTTCCTCAAGGAAGCCTGCTTCAGTAAGACCTATGGCTTGTGTGGCGATATCTATCACATTTTACTTTAATACAACATCATAAGAGGTGAAATGCTAGAATACTGCGTTCGAAAATAATTTAACGTCGAGCTCGTCCGATCGAAGCAGTTTTTTCTGCCTCTTATCTTTGTAAATTAGATGTAACAGGGTTCAATAAATACGCCACTTTGTTTGATGCATTTAATTATCATTCCAAGCTGTATTGCATACAATCACCAATCCCCTCTAAGGCTCATTCTGTCTCTCTGAACAATCGTTACGGAAAGCACATAGGCATTAAACGGCGCCGTAAAAGAAATCGTAAACAATTACAACGAGCAAACTGACTAATAAAAAGGCCAGCCGGTCCAAGTATTACCGACCATGAGCACCCGACCAGAAGCTTCAGGCTGAAGACCAGTGAAAGCAGCGAGCGTCTACACCGACCTATAGCTGTATATAAATACCCTAATAAATTCCTTCATGAATAATGCAATCCAACAGGGTGTATATCAGGAAGTTCATGGTATATTTCATATTAGTGATACGATGGAAAGACTTAGTAAATTTAAAAAGAACTTGAAAAATGATAACTTTAAATATATATTTAAGCAAAACACTGAATATCGTGGTAAAAATTAAATAATGCAAACATCTGAGATTGAAAGGCCGTTGCTATAAGTAAAGCATATCTGTAAAATTAGGGTTTGAATTGTTCGTAGCAGAATAATGGTAATTTAGAGACAGATTAAAAAGGAGTTGCACAAAATGCCGGAATTAAAATTTGACAAAGATAAGTGTGCCAAATGTAAGTCCGTTAATTGCCTGACCATGTGCCAGTACATGAAACTAGATAAAGAACAGGCAAAAATGGAATGGCAAAAAATCATCAAAGGCGAATACTCTTTCGTGCTGGAATCCTGTGCCACATGTTATGCTTGCGAGGAGTATTGCCCGCAAGGTAACCATCCATTCTATCTCCTGGTGGAAAGACAAGAACAGATGGACAAACTGGCTTCTCCAAGAGCTTTGATAAAACAATGGGTTAATATGACAGAGTTTTCAGGAAAATTTATGGTTGGTCAGGTAAAGGAGAGAGCCATAAGTTTCTGCTTCATACCAAGGTTACAACAAATAGCAAACGGCAAACTTTTCGAGGATGTTGCGTCATCATGGGTTATGGGAGCTGAATTCTTTTGCAATGCGGTGTTTCTGCATTTTTCCCGGATGTCAGTTATCCAAAATAGGCTGCCAAAGGTGATAGACAATATTAGCAAGCAGGGTATAAAGGAGCTTATTTGCCTTCATGATGAGTGCTGGGCAACGTATAACTCTATAGCCCCTGCCTACGGCATTGAGGTGCCATTTAAAACAACACATTATTTTGAATACTTGCACAATGAGCTAGTCAAAAATAAACGTAGTATTAAGCTTTTGAATCTAAAAGTGGCTTACCAGAGAAACTGCTCTACTCGTCTTGTTCCTCAGGTCGACCACTGGGTTGATGACATATTTAAACTCATCGGAGTAACCAGGCTTGAACGGGAATATGACAAAAAAAATGCTCTGTGCTGTGGAGCGTTGATGTTCTCTTCCAAAGGATACGACCTGGGAACAGATTTACAGAAGAGGAACATCGATGATATGGTAAAAAGTGGTGCCGAATACTGCGTATTTAATTGCCCGGCCTGCTGGGATCCTCTGGCTGAGAAGGTGGCTAAAAGAGGGGTTAAACCTATACATATGATTGATCTATGTAAGATGGCCATTGGCGAAAAACCAGCACTGGAGGTGAAAATATAATGTCAGGTATCTACGAAAGCCTTGTTAAAATTGTCGGCGAAGATTTCGTATCCAACCAGCAGGAAGAGCTTTATTTTTACGGCCGCGATCCAGGAGTGATGCCACCGCACAAGCCTGACTACGTGGTGATGCCAAAGAACACAGAAGAAGTTCAACAGGTGGTAAAATTAGCCAATAAAGAGAAGATTCCCATAGTTCCTAAAGGCGGTGGGCTGGCTTTAACCGGCCTGGTGATCCCGCTTAAAGGTGGAATTGTTATGGATATGAAGAGGATGGATAAGATCCTCGAGGTGAATGCCAAAAACAGATACGTTGTCGTCGAAGGAGGCGTTTCTCAGGGCATCTTGAAAGCCTTCCTTGATCAAAACTACCCTGACTTGAGACATAGCGTACCTGAGGCGCCGCCGATCACCACTATAGCCGCAAATGCTGTCATACATGGGCAGGGACGTTTAAGCCAGCAGTATGGTTTTAATTCCGATATGGTGAATGGGTTTGAAGTTGTACTGCCTACAGGTGAAATCTGCAAAATAGGTTCATGCTCGGTTTCTCCCTACTGGTTTTCTAAAGGTCCACCGATGCCCGATCTGTCGGGTTTGTTTCTGGGTTGGCTGGGGACAACGGGTATAATTACCAAGATAGGATTGAAACTCTATCCAAAGAAAAGGCTGATCGATGTCGAAGTATTCGTAACAGATACCGAAGACATTATACCCGATGTAGTATATAAAATTACACATACGGAGCTTATCGAGGATATTGGAGTCTGGAGCCAGCCCAAGCCACGCATGTTCTCGGGCAACTTTCATTTAAACATATTCTTCACCGGAGATACGGAAGAGGAATTGGAGCTCAAAAGGAAAATTATATACCATGCGCTTCAGGAATATATTGATAGTAAGGATGGCGGCTTCATGCAGGTGCCGTCTGATTTGAAAGCAGCCTTTCTGGCTAATCCACAAAAGACGATGTCAAACTTTGCAGATCTCAGAAAGGGTGGTGGTTTTGAATATTCAGGACCTATTATTCCCGTGGAACTGTATCCTCAATTCGTTAAAAAAGTTCAGGAATTGGGTACAAAATACAGGGTAATTCAAAATGCATCGGGCAGGGTCATTCAACAGGGACACTGTATGATGTTCTCATTTGCCTTTACCTTTAACAGAGCTGATCACGATGAACTGGATAGGGTACGAAAAGCTTTACATGAGGCGGCAGAGTTTGGGTCTGAAAAAGGAGCTCTCCTATGGAAGCCTACGTTATATGAACAAAAAATGATGATAGATAGAATGGATCCAAATACACGTAATTTGATGAAAAAAGTTAAAAATCTTTTGGATCCTAATGGGATTATGAATCCAGGCAACTGGGAGGTATAGTAATGGATAGTAAATATACTGAGCAGATCCACAGATGCTTTAGATGTGGTTGGTGTAAATTCACCAGTGACTATAGAGATTTGAATTGCCCTGCCTATAAAAGATTTCGCTTCGATACTTACTCAACCAGCGGCAGATTATGGCTAATCAGAAGCTGGCTCAATGAAGAAATTAAGTGGTCCGAACGCCTTAGTGAAATATTGTATACATGCACCGCATGTAAAAATTGCGTGGAGCAATGCCCTATGGGGTTTGCTCCTGATATAGTTGACTGGATAGTACAGGCACGGGCGGATGTGGTCGAATCTGGTCAGATACCCGCACGTGTAAGTCGCTTTTTTGAATCTGTTTATGGGTATGGTAATCCCTTCAAGTTATTGCGAAGCGAGAGAGGTGCATGGGCTGACGGTGTTAAGAGATACGAACACAGCGATGAATACCTGCTCTATATTGGCTGTCTTGGTTCTTACGATGAAAACGCACAGAAGATGTCAAAAAGCCTCGTGGATCTACTCAATAAAGCTGGTGTCTCATTCGGTATACTAGGTAACGACGAGGAATGCTGTGGTAATGAAGTTTACACACTAGGCGAGGAAGGACTTTTCCAGATGCTTACTGAGAAAAACATCAGGCAGTTTAAAGAATTGGGAGTGAAGAATATAGTTACGCTGAGTCCCCACGCATTCAATATTATGAAGAACACATATCCGATTTATGGGGCAGATTTTAGGGTTTATCATTATACTCAACTATTAAACGAGATGGCAGAAAAGAAAAGGCTTCCGCAGAAGAAGAAAAAGGTTAAAGTCACTTATCATGATCCATGCTTTTTGGGGAGGTATAACAGAATTTATGAAGAGCCCAGAAAACTGCTTAAAAGTATACTTGATTTAGATATAGTTGAGATGCCACGTAATCGCAAAGATGCTTTCTGCTGTGGTGGTGGTAGTGGTAACTTTGCAACCGACTTGCTTGCCGGCAGCGAGGATAGCCCCAGCAGGGTAAGAGTGAGGGAAGCTCATAAGACTGGTGCCAGTATTCTGGCTGTTGCCTGCCCTGGGTGTATGGTGATGCTCAAGGATGCAATCAAGGCCGAGAACTTGGAAGATAAGCTAACAGTCATGGATGTATCCCAGTTAATGCTGGAATCATCGATATAATTAATAAGCAGGATACTTTTTAATATATTAATATTAAATTAGATATCTAGAAAATCGATCCTTAGATCGTGCGGTTTTATTTCATCTGTATATCATTGGGCAGACAACTGAGCCGGTTCAGATAGATATCGGACGCTTACATATAATTGAATTAACCAGATAATTCAATTATAATTTTGCAAATATAAACTTTAATTTTAAAACTAAAAATTTAATTGAATTGACTATCATTTAACAATTCTAAACATTACATTATATAATTAATGTCTTTTACTGACTGATTCATCTAATTTTTATAATGCGGAGTGTTGCTTTATGAAAGACTTTGATGTCGTAATAATTGGATCGGGTTTGGGCGGATTATCAGCTGCCACTTCACTGAGTAAGGCCGGTAAACGAGTACTGGTTCTGGAAAAAAACAATGTTCCTGGAGGTTATGCATCATCTTTTTTAAGAGGACGATTTGAATTTGAAGTTGCTCTACATGAATTATCGGGTCTTGGCACCGAAGCAAATCACGGAGCTTTATATAAACTTCTGAATGATTACGGCGTATACCCAAAAGTAGATTTTCTCCAGATAGGAGAATTCTTTCATAGTATATTTCCTGATTTTGAAATTACAGTTCCCAAAGGACGTGAAAACTTTGAAACAACTCTTTGCAATCAATTTCCAAAATATAAAGATTCGATTAAAGTAATGACTGAAACCATATTTAATTTTACGGCAGAAACCCTTAAAGCTAATCGCATAGGAATGAAAGCGGTTATGAATGACCCTTCTCAATTTCCAACTCTTGAAGCTCATTTTGGAAAAACAGTCGAGCAGGTTATGACCCCAATAATAAAGGATGAAAAAGTACGTGCTGTATTCAATCAGATTTGGGGTTATTTATTGCTCCCACCTTCAAAACTATCATTTTCTATGTATGCTCTTTCTTTCGCTTCGTATTTAAGATTCGGCCCGGCACATATTCGTGGGACTTCTCAAGCTTTATCCCAGGCATTTGTTGAAGCTATTGAGAAAATGGGCGGACAAGTCTGGCTGAACCACGGTGCAAGAAAAATTACTATTTCAAATAATAAAATAGATGGAGTGATAACAACTCAAGAGATTGAGATAGCCACACCCTATATTATAAGTAATGTTAATCCCATATCCACTTGCATAGATCTAATAGGTGCCAATAATATTCCAAACTGGTATCTAAAGCGACTCGGATTATGGAATAACGGCGGTTCGACTTTTAGTGTTTTTCTAGGCCTTGATTGCGAACATACACGTCTTGGATTAAAAACGCATGAAAATTTTGTAAATCTAAGCTACGACATGAATAAGCAATACGAGCTAGCCCATACTATTCCTTCCCAACCTGATGGTATTGGTATAACGGCCTTTAATGCTGCCGATCCCGAGTTCTCAATGCCAGGCACATCGGTCGTCAGCTTAATAATGGTATCGTACATTGAACCATGGTTAAAGCTATCTCCTGCTGAGTATATATATACAAAGAACAAGTTAACCGATCAAATGATTGTATTAGCTGAAAAGGCTGCTCCGAAACTTCGTGAACATATTGAGGTTATAGAAGTAGGCACACCACTTACTAATATGCGCTATTCAGGTAATCCTGGCGGGAGTATCATCGGCTTCGATGAAAATTACCAGGGTTCTGGTTTATCACATCTTCCTAATAAAGGCCCGATAGATGGACTCTATTTCGCCAATGCCTGGGTGAATATAGGGGGAGGCTTTGAAACCTGTATATTATCTGGATCCTACGCTGCCAACGAGGTATTAAAAGATATGAATACTGGCATACACGATACCCCAGTCAAAGAAAAAATTAAAAACCAGCTTGAAAAAGAGTCATCGGGAACAAAAGAAATCAGTGAAACAACACTAGTCATTCAGAAAAAGGCAATAGAAAGATTACATTCTGATAGCCTTTTTCTACGTGTGAAAGAGATTATTTCAGAAACTGCCAGTACCAAAACATTGCGTTTGGAATCCGTTAATGATACACTTCCTTTTTTCAAAGCTGGTCAATATATTAGCCTTATCATTAATATAAACGGTGTAACAACTTCCAGGCCCTACAGTATTTCATCTTCGCCAGGTAAATCTTATTACGATATAACAGTTCGCCGTGTACAAAACGGTTTTGTTTCCCATTTCCTGCACGATCATATAAAAAAAGGAGATATTATTCAGGCTACAGGTCCTCATGGTAATTTTTATTACGAACCATTGATTGATACTGATAACCTGATATTTTTAGCAGGGGGCAGTGGTATAACGCCATTCATGTCGATGATACGCGATACTATTGATAATAACTTACCTCTAAATATCCACTTATTATATGGTAGTAGAACACCTGATGATATTATTTTTAAGGATGAGTTACTTTATATCGCTAGCAAAAATAAAAATATAAGGGTCGATTTTATCATAAGTGAGCCCTCGTCAGATTGGAACGGGATAACGGGGTTGCTTGATGCTGATATAATTAATAGTCTAATTGGAAAGATTGGAGACCAGACATTTTTTATTTGTGGCCCCACCCCAATGCATGCATTAAGCGAACAAGCTCTCAATATCTTAAATATCAAACCTAAACGCATCCGTAAAGAGATATCTGGACCTCCTGCCGATGTTACGCTAGAATCAGGTTGGCCAGGTATTTCACCTCAAATGGTATTTGATGTCATAGAAGAAAGATCAGGAAAAATATTTAAGGCTCGAGCGAATGAACCTTTGATTATTTCGATGGAAAAAGCGGGAATCATAGTACACGCGGTATGTCGTTCCGGAGAATGTACGGCTTGCCGGACAAGGTTGGTTGAAGGTAAGGTATTCACCCCTTCAAGAGTAAATAAACGATGGATAGATAAAAAATACAATTATATTCATCCTTGCATGAGCTATCCAGTAGAAAATATAAGGATCAGGTTATAATTTATTGATTAAATATATCTTTCACGATTAAAGATAAAATTGGACAGTTGTATTATTTTTATTGGCAAGATTAATAATTATATATCGCCTTATTAATACCGAAATAATTAATATTGATATGTTCCGCAACAAGTAATTCACTCCATATCCTTCTGGTTAAATAGATTTAGAAAAGTTAAATTATACAAAGATGAAATAGATAATTCTTGCATATTATAAACCCATCAGTTTCGATTTTGAACTGTCTGTACTTATTCAGCGAATCTCAGCAAGTAGTCCAGTTTTTTCCTTGCCCCAGCAAGGATTATCTTCTTGTAATTGTAATATAGGGTTGGCTAACTCAGCGGATTATGTTGCTAAAAATAGGTGCTTTAGTCGGCAACGTAAATGCTCCATGCTCTGCAAGTCATTGGTAATATAACTTCTTTTCCTGCTGTAAAAATCTGTTTACCGATATTGAAGTGTAGTTAGACAGTAGTTGCATTTTTTCACTATTGTGATAAAAATCAAACTACTTCAGTTTGATTTGAACTTACCTGCCAAAATCACTCAATTTTCTTAGCTTTTTATGATGGTGAACAGGATCACCTCATATCTTCATAGTAACGGATTATAGGTGTCACCCACGTATCTGAACTAATTCAGTGTCCTCGTATAAGATTTAATGCTATAATCAATGCCGTTCCCCTGCATGAAAAAGCATTTTTAAGGGAGGTATGCTGTGCCATTAAGTAAAATTGGCGATATCCATATCTATTACGAGACTCACGGAAGAGGCGATCCCTTACTGCTGATTATGGGCTATGGTTCTAATTCCGGCCACTGGCATGCCATTCTGGATAAGCTGGCCACACAGCGCAGGGTGATTATTTTCGATAACCGAGGCACCGGAAGAAGCGATAAGCCCAATATCCCTTATACCGCCCAGATGCTGGTCGGAGATGTTATCGGGATGCTTGATAATCTGGATATCAATAAAACCGATGTCTTCGGGGTTTCCATGGGTGGTATGATCGCTCAGGAATTAGCCTTGAGCTATCCCGAGCGGATAAACGCGCTCGTTCTAGGATGCACCTCCTGTGGTGGTTCTCATGCGGTACCCAGCTCAAAAGAGGCGATAGAGTTCCTATTCAATGTTGAAATCAACAAACTTTCGATTGAAGAACGGGCATTGGCCACCATCCCATGGCTGTGGAACCCTGATTTCACCGAAAAACATCCGGAAGCGGTCAAACAATATGTGGCTGTTACATCAGAATATCCTACGCCACCATATGCCTATACATGTCAGGCAAACTTCATAATAACATTCACCAGTTATGATCGCCTGCCCGCCCTGAAAGCCCATACGCTGGTGATTTGTGGCAGTAAAGACCGTCTGATATCCCCGGAAAACTCCAGAATACTTGCATCCCGCATACCCGGCGCCGAACTGGCCATAATTGAAAATGGCGGACATGGTTTCATCACAGATAGTGCTGAGCAGGCCAGCCATATAATTCTTGATTTTCTAAAGAAGCACCCGCTTTGATCGAATCTCTACGATCTTTCAACTACCGCCAGATGATCCTCGGCATTTTACGGAAAGGTATCCTGTAGTATCTGAATTTATTATATCCCAGCATCACACAGCCATAAACCACATGATCATCAGGCAACGCCAGAGCCTCCTTAACCGGATGAAACGTATTTGCCATTATGTAAACATATCCCGCCCAGCAGGTAGCAAGTCCCAGAGCATTAGCCGCCAGATCCAGAAAGCACAAAGCATTCGCACTATCAATACTTGCTATTAGTGAGTTTGGGTTATCTTTGTATGCATGCGTAACGATTAATACCGGTGCGCCTCGTAAAAACACATCGCGATTAACTTTTTGTCTTGCCAGCTTTTCTTCCATATTAGACTCGGCAGCCTTCTCTGGCATATTCTTTATCACCCACTGTAGCCAATCGAAACCGAGGTCTTCGATATGGTTCAAATCTTTTTTATTATCAATTACCAGCCATTCTACCTCCTGAAGATTATGCCCCGTCGGCGCGTATCGGGCATCCTCTATCAGACGGGTGATTATCTCACGTGGGACCGGACGTTTTTTGAATACCCTTACCGAACGGCGGCTTTTTAAAAACTGCTCGAGTTGCTCAGGATTGATCTTAAGACCGTCCTGTATTTTAGGAGACACTTCCAGCGGCGAATCTCGATGGCTAAGGCTTCCTCTGGGACACACTGCAACGCAATGTCCGCACCCATTGCAAGCGGCTTCAGCCACCGCTAATAACTGCGGGAAATCTCCATCTGGCAGGGTAATTATACGGCGGGGACATTCATCCGCACAGATGCCGCATTTGTTACACGTTTCCTGATTGATTTCAATAATGGGCAATTTTACTTCTCCGATATCTATAATATTTACCGGTTATCTTACGTGACCATAATAAGTTATCACAAAAATCATCTGCAATTATACATGGGCTTGAATATGGGCCA
>DAOTVU010000010.1:0-1668 GCA_034436215.1 Dehalococcoidia bacterium | reverse complement strand
CCATATGAATATTTACAGGGCATAATCTGCAATTCAGATTATCAGCCGCAATCTGCGGCGCAGATACCATCCCGCCAGTAAACCGGATATTAGTCCCCCCAGATGCCCCTGCCAGGATACACCCGGTATAATCGCCAGCACGAGGAAGCCCACTACTATAGCAATCCATAGAGGCATGGGTACGGGTATGGGAAATATAAAAACCTTCAATTTCGGCACCAGCACGGCCAGTGCCCCACCCAGAGCAAACACAGCACCCGAAGCACCTATTGTTAGATAATATGGCGGCATTGCTATCAATAGTATGAACAATCCAGCCACCAGCCCCCCAACAAAATAAATCGTCAGAAAAGTCCTTACTCCGGTTATACGATTCAAAAAACTGCCGTAAAAGTAAAACGTAATCATATTGGCAAGCAAATGCATAAAGTCCTGATGTGTGAACATATAGGTGAAAATCGTCCACGGTTCATGCAAAAAGGTCGTAACGCCCAGCGCCAGCAAGGAGATCAGAGGCTTATCCATCATATTGGCAATATTTACTGTAATATAAAAAAGTACATTTATGATTATTATCACAATGATCGGAATCATTTCACCTTCAGAAGTTCTGTATCTCATTTAAGCTCTGGCTCCAAATATATTTACAAAACTGATATATAAAATATCTCCAAACGCATACAATGCGGTAATCAACAAAGGGAATAATAGATAAGGCCATCTTTCCGATACTGTCTGACAACATTATCATTTTCCAGGTAATGAAGATGCGCCAGCGTTTCACCCACGGCAAACCATTTCTGCCCTATAGGAAAATCCTCCCATTTCTTAAATTCTATTTTCCAGGTGATAAAAGGTGCAACTTCATAGGCGGTCATGTCTCTCTTTTGCAATGCAGCAATCACTTCGTCAAGGCGGTGTCTGTGATGCTCTTTCAACTCTTTTATCCTGTCAATGTGTTTATTCCATGAATTTCGGTGACCCGGCAGAACTATCTTCACCTCAAGAGTGCTCACTTTATCCAGACTTGCCAGGTAGTCACGCAACGAATCTTTTCGTTGTATCCAGTGTGTGATGTTGGGTGTTATATCAAACAGAATGTGATCGCCAGAGAAAAATATCTTCTTTTTTTCATCATAAAGACAGACATGGCCAGGAGAGTGCCCGGGTGTATCAATGCAACGCAATTCGTAATCACCAACATATAACATATCCCCATCATACACCGGTGTTAGCTCTACCAGCCTGGACGAACCGTATAAGATACCAGGATGCATTGAAAGCGCATCTTTAACGATATCATCTGGAAATCCATTCAAAATATAAAATCTTAATATATCATCCCAATTCGATCTGCCTGTAACTATTTCTTTCTCCGCTCGTCCGAAATAACACCTTGATTTATCTGATGTTAAGTCTCCGGTAAGCCCGAAATGGTCTGCGTGCAGATGTGTAATAAACAGATCAGTCTTCTCAATATTAACTCCGAGCTTTTTAAGACCCTCAAAAAGG
This sequence comes from Dehalococcoidia bacterium, assembly GCA_034436215.1. Lineage (GTDB taxonomy): Bacteria > Chloroflexota > Dehalococcoidia > GIF9 > UBA5629 > UBA6808. Next base: position 156 of record DAOTVU010000010.1, on the reverse strand, counting down.
ACCTCTTTACACTCATGTCGGTTCATTGCAGTATCGATTATGAGGTTCCTGTCTCTTCCTTTAATAACATAGGAATTAATAGATTTTAAAGGGCTTTTGGGCAGGGGAACCTCTATGCAGAAAAGGTCGGAATAAATCTCTTTTACCATAATTACA
>DAOTVU010000009.1:0-17090 GCA_034436215.1 Dehalococcoidia bacterium | reverse complement strand
AAGGCGGCGCCTGGTATAGTTAATATCCAAGCCCACACGATTCTGAGTGTTATCCCCCAGTGAACGGCTGTCCAGCGGTTTGCCGTGCCGACTCCAGAGACGGCGCCGGTGATGACATGTGTGGTGCTTACAGGGATACCCAGATGTGTCGCCAGGAAGATGGAGATGGCGCCACCCGTCTCGGCACAGAATCCATCTATGGGACGTAGTCTGGTAATTTTCTGCCCCATTGTCTTTACGATGCGCCAGCCGCCCGTCAGTGTTCCAAGTGCGATGGCAGAATGCGCTATTAACACCACCCAGAGCGGAACAATGAATTCCTTGAAATAACCGGCGGTATACAGCAGGCCCGTGATGATACCCATAGTCTTCTGCGCATCGTTACCTCCATGGCCGAGGCTGTAAAACGCCGCCGAGAAAAGCTGTGCTACGCGGGACCACTGATTTATAACGCCCGGACTTTGTCTGCGTAGAATCCAGGATATAATTACTCTAAATGTGAAACCCAGTACTAGGCCCATGGCAGGTGCCAGTGCGATGAAAACCACGGTCTTGATCCAGCCGGATAGGATAATTACACCGAAGCCGCTTTTTATTATGGCTGCACCGGCATAGCCGCCGATCAGGGCATGAGAAGAGCTACTCGGTAAACCCAGATACCAGGTTATCAGATTCCAGCAGATGGCGCCTGTCAACCCGGCGAGGATTACCTGCTCGTTTATCTGGCTCACGTCTATCATCCCCTTGCCGATGGTAAGCGCAACCGCGGTGCCGAAGATTAAAAAGGCGATAAAATTAAATACGGCGGCCCAGATAACGGCTATTCTGGGACTGAGCACACGTGTGGATACTATAGTTGCAATGGAGTTGGCCGCATCATGCATGCCGTTGGTAAAGTCGAAAATCAAAGCAATGAGGATGATAAATGCTATGAAGACAAGATTTAAATCCATATACTGTCCGGGCTAATACATATTAATGAATGCGGCTTAATTATATAAGTTTTCGGTTTAATTTTCTGCCTGATGAATCAGCCCACCGGTGCACCGTATGTAAAATTGATTACCCGCCGAAAATATGTGCTACAATTACAGAACTATCTTAAGGAGGATAGTTGAATGATAGGTGTTACCGATGCCGCTAAAAAAGAATTGAAGAGGATTTTAAGGCAAAATACTAAGGATCCGGAAGCAGTACTCAGGCTTACCGCGACACCGGAAGGTGAGCTGGGGTTGATTATGGATCTGGTGGAGGAAGGTGACGACATTTTTGAGCATGAAGGTGATAACGTTCTGGTAGTGGATAAAAGATTGGGTGATGCGCTTACCGGCATGGATATGGATGTCGAAGAGACCGAAGAGGGACCAGTATTGACTTTCAGAGGAAGCTGTGGTTGCGGTGGCGATTCGGGTTGTGAAGCGGGCCCCTGTTGCTGACCTTATCCTGATTTGGTGCGCAAAATTTAGATGCCCTAAACCTTTCCGTTTAATTCCCCGTTACTTATAATGTGGAAAAACAATTTCGGGAGGTGGATTTTGAAACCTAATCTGCTGGCTTTGGTGAGTCTTGCATTCATCTTTTTAGCAGGTCTGGCGGGATGCCTGCAGCCTGTTTCAGGAGATGTAATCAGGTCTGATGTAGCCAGGGCAGCTCCTGCATCGAATCAGTCCGATGTTTCCTTGCTGGTCAGCGGAAATACCGATTTTGCCTGTTCTGCCTACCAGTATATAAAAGGCGATGGCAATGTCTTTTATTCACCCTACAGCATTTCGCTGGCGCTGGCTATGACCTATGCAGGTGCCAGAAATGAAACCGAGACACAGATGGCAAAGACGCTGCATTTCTCGCTTGAGCAGGATCGGTTGCATCCGGCTTTCAACAGCCTCGATCAGGCCCTGGCAGAGCGGGGTAAAGGAGCAAAAGCCAAAGATGAAAAAGGATTCAGGTTGAATATCGTCAATGCCATATGGGGTCAAAAGGGATATAAATTCCTGCAAACCTATCTTGATCTGCTGGCTGCCAACTATGGGGCGGGTCTGCGGGTGCTTGATTTTGAAAATGCACCGGATGATTCCCGGAAAATAATCAACAACTGGGTAGCCGATCAGACGGAACAGCGTATAAAGGATCTGATACCGGCAGGTGTCATAGATCACATGACAAGGCTGGTGCTGACCAATGCTATTTACTTCAATGCAGCCTGGGCCAGCCAGTTCCGGAAGGAAGCCACCCATCCCGACACATTTTACCTTCTGGATGGAACTGAAGTTCAGACGCCGATGATGCATCAGACTGAAGGATTGAATTACGCAGCGGGTGATAATTATAAGGCTGTTGAATTACCGTATGACGGACGGGATATGTCCATGCTTCTGATTATACCTGATAGGGGTAAATTCCAGGAGTTTGAAAAATCGCTTTCTGCCTCCCTCCTGCAAAGTATCATTCACGGTATGCAATCTAAGCGGTTGGATCTGAGCATGCCACGCTTCAAAATAGAATCAAAGTTCAGCCTTGCAAAGATTCTTTCGGAAATGGGCATGCCGATAGCTTTTACCGGTGGAGCAGATTTTTCCGGTATGACGGGCAGCAGGGATCTGGCAATTTCGGATGTTATTCATCAGGCGTTTGTAGATGTTGACGAATCTGGTACCGAGGCGGCGGCCGCCACAGCCGTGGTTATGCGATTGACAGCCACACCGGAAATGCCGATTACGGTTAAAGTGGACAGACCGTTTATCTTTATTATCCGCGACCTGAAGACGGATGCTGTTATCTTCATTGGCAGAGTGATAAACCCCGGTATGTGATGACAGGCAGTAAGTTTAAGGAAGGGTGAATCCTTTCTGGCGGAAGAGCCTGATGCAGGCGTCCACAGCGTCGGAATCGTATAAAATTCCCCTGTTCTGAGATATTTCTGACAGTGCTTCTTCTATACCGCGGGCGGGTCGGTATGGCCTGTGGAAGCTCATCGCATCGACAACGTCGGCCACTGCCAGTATCCTGGCTTCAAGACAGATATCATCGGCTGTAAGGCCATCCGGATAGCCCGAGCCGTCGATTCTTTCGTGATGCTGAACAACAATCTGACAGATGGGGAAGGGGAAGTCGATGGATTTAAGTATTTCACGACCGACAGAAGGGTGTGTTTTTATCAGGTCGAGCTCGATTTTATTCAGGCTGCCCGGCTTGCTGAGAATTTCGGCGGGTATATTAATTTTGCCGATATCATGCAGGGCACCGGCCATCTGAATAGCGGCAACCTGCTTTTCAGATAAACCCATCTCGCGTGCAATGGCGGCGGCCAGTTTTGCTACCTGCTGCTGGTGACCGGAAGTATAGGGATCGCGAACTTCCGAGATCATGGCTATTGTTTGCAATGCTCCCGTCATGGCCTTCTGCAGCCTATCGTAGCTGCGCTGTAGCTTTTGCTCGTTGACTATACGTTCTGTGATATCGCGACCCACACTCAGAATGCCTATGGGTATCCCGTTTTCATCTTTTATCAGCGAAAATGTATTTTCGCTCCAGAATGTCGAGCCATCCTTGCGATACAGTTCAAGTTCGAGCTTTCTTACCGGGTTGACGTCTGGATTTTTCTGTATTTCGGCCATATCCTCTGATATACCCGCCAGAACGAGCTGTAATGATTCAGGCTTGACCTGTTTTTCAATTGGCAGACCGATTAACTCATCAGGCGTATAGCCTCGTATTTTCTGTGAAGAGGGGCTGACATAGGTCGTCCTGAGATCCATATCCATCAGCCAGATGATATCTGTCATGTTATCGGCCAGGATATGGTACATCCTCTCCATATCCTTCAGCTTTTCTTCCAGCTCTGCTACTTTGCCGGCAAGAGGATCCTGCACCTGGTTGCTCACGGGCTTTTCGGTTAAGGAATCAGCACCCTTCAGTAGCTTTCTGTACACCGTCACATCAAGCATATTTCCTCCTTCAGCCTATCTCGTCCGACCATCATTCGCATTCGAGCTGTCCATGAACTACTATAAACTTTTTAGTTTATTATGTCAAAACAGAATATCATTTTGGAAACATAAGGCGGTTGCCCGACGCAAATTTATATAGTATAGTTAGCTCGCCGGTGGAATCAAATAATAATTGGGAGGTAACAATTGATGAACAGGAGAACAGTTGTAAGACTTACCTTTATCTTAGCAAGTATTCTTTTGATTTTAAGTACGGTTGCCTGTGCGTCAGCACGGACGTTTAATTTCGATACCGATTCATCGTTACAGAACCTGTTAAAAAACGTACCCCAATACCCGCCCGTCGATTTTATAGTGATGAGCGATCTTCATGTGTATGATACTTCCCTGGGCACAACGGGTTCCGCCTTTGAAAGCTATCTGCTTAACGACCGCAAACTGCTGCGCGAGAGCCAGGAGATATTAAATGCCGCTCTCGATTCGATAATTGCGCTCAAGCCGGGAATCGTTTTAATCGCCGGTGATTTGACCAAGGACGGAGAGAGAAGCGGTCATGAGATCGTGGCGAGTAATCTCGCCAGGTTGAAGGCTGCCGGTAAAACGGTTTACGTTATCCCTGGAAACCACGATATCAATAACCCCCATGCGTTTAAGTACGAGGGAAGTACGAAACAATCCGTACCGACGATAACGGCCGATGATTTTGCCCGTATTTATGCTGATTATGGATTCAGCCAAGCAATCTACCGGGATTCCGATTCCCTCAGCTATGTGGTGGAGCCTGTATCGGGTCTGTGGCTGCTGGCTCTGGACTCATGCCGGTATAAGGAAAATACGGGTAAGGATGAGCCGGTTACCGATGGCAGGTTCAGTCCGGCCACGCTTGGCTGGATAGAGCAGATGCTGGAGAAAGCCGCGAGAGGCAATAAAGCAGTTATTGTTATGATGCATCACGGTGTTATGGAACATTATAAAGGTCAGGAGAAAAATTACGGTGAATATATCGTCGATGATTTTGAGAATGTGGGACGCCTTTTTGCCGGCTATAATGTCAGGCTGGTCTTCACAGGGCATTATCATGCACAGGATATTACTGTAAAAAAGTTCCCCGGCAATAAGTATCTTTTCGATATAGAGACGGGCTCGCTGGTAACCTATCCTTTGCCGTACCGCATTGTCGATATCGGCGCCGACCAGCAGATGTCGATACGGACGGAACGGGTAACATCCATACCCTCTCATCCGGGCGATCTACCTGAATATGCCCGCAGTTACCTGCTGGAAGGCATTGCCAGTATAGCCACCCGCACTATTATGAAGTACAATGTTGACGAAAAAGAAGCATCCATGCTGGCCAAACAGGTTGCCGAGGCCTTTGCCGCCCATTATGCGGGTGATGAAAACCTGACACCCGGCAAAGAGCCCATCCAGCAGTGGGGCCTCAGTCTGCCCGCATGGTTTGTTATCCAGTTCCGCAAGGACCTTGTATATGGTCTGTGGCAGGACCTGCCTCCCCCGGATAATAATTTAACTATCGATTTAAAAACAGGAAGCTGGAAATAAATAAGGAGATAAAATGTGGAATAAAGGATGGCGCGAACGAATCTGGTCGGATCTTGATCAGACATGGGATCTGGTGGTAATTGGTGGGGGGATAACCGGTGCGGGCGTGCTGCGCCACGCGGTTGCCGCGGGATTAAAAACGCTCCTGGTGGAAGCTGGAGACTTCGCCTTCGGAACCTCCAGTCGATCTTCCAAGCTTGTACACGGCGGTTTGCGGTACATCCTCAACAAACAGTATAAGGTCACCCGAGAATCGGTTCGAGAAAGGGAAAAGCTTTTAAGAGAAGCACCTTATCTTGTTACCAAACTCGGTTTTCTTTTCGCTAATTTCGAGCGTTACCATGTCAGTACCGGCATGATAGGTCAGGTGATAGCGCTGTATGACCTGCTGGCTCCGAAATGGGACCATCAGCGCTACAGTATGGAGAGAATAATTCAGGATTGGCCTTTTTTGAATAGAGACGGCCTGCTCGGTGGCTATCTTTATTACGATGCCGCCATGGATGATTGCAGGGTAAATCTGCGTGTTATACGCGAGGCAGTAAGAGATGGCGGTGTAGCGATAAACTATACTAAGGTTGAAGGACTTCTAATGGATAGCGGCGGCCAGGTCTGCGGTGTGGCAGTTCGTGATGTGGCTTCGAATGATGGAAGGACTGCAGAAGTAAAGGCTAAGGCGGTGGTCAATGCCACAGGCCCATGGGTGGACCAGCTGCGCGGTCAGATTGAGCAAAAACCGCGTCTGCGTCGTCTGCGCGGCAGCCATCTGATCCTGCCTTTCGAGAAACTGCCGGTGAAATCTGCCCTCACTTTCCTGCATCCCTCTGATAAGCGGGCCATGTTCGTTATACCCTGGGAAGGTACAACCATTATAGGCACAACCGATATCGACCATGATCCTGCTCTAGATGAAAATCACACCGAGCCGTTCGCTACCGGAGATGAGATAGCTTATATTTTGCAGGCTGCTGATGTGCTTTTCCCCGGTGTGAATTTAAAGAGCGGCGATCTCATTTCCACCTTTGCCGGTCTTCGGCCCATTATTCGCGGAGGCGCCGATTCACCATCGGCGGAATCCAGAGCACATGCCATATGGGAGGAAAGGGGATTGATTACCATAACGGGCGGCAAATATACCACCTTCCGCATCATGGGCAGACAGACAGTTGAACGGGTGCTGGCTAAGCTGGGCAGGGCACCTTCGATCAGACTTCGGAGGATCATGAATCCACTGCCGCAGTTCCAAATGCGTAATATGGATGCAGGGACATTATATTACCTGCTGGGAAGACATGGCATCGATGCCCCCGAGCTGATTGCCTCGGCAGGTGCCGGCGAACTCGAACACATCGCTAACCTGCCCAATATATGGGCTGAAGTACGCTGGGCAGCCCGTGATGAGGGCGTCGTTCACCTGACCGACCTGCTGCTGCGGCGGGTGAGGATCGGCATGCTTCTCCCCGGCGGGGCTGGAAACCTGCTGGATCGTGTCAGAACATGTGCCCAGTCCGAGTTGGGCTGGGACGATGGACGCTGGCAGAAGGAAGTGGAAATGTACCTTGATACGTGGCGTCGATATTACAGTCCCACACCCGGATAAACTTTTATCGGACAGCGTTAATTGAGGAGGATGGGATGAACAAGAAAAAAGAGTTCTATCCAGCCTGGTGTGAGCGGGAAGCACCCGCCCGTTCCTTTCGCAGTCTTTTTAAATACGGAGACCCCCACGGGTTCAAGCATCCCAACCGAGGCATGTTTAAACTGCTGAAAGAAGCCCTGGAAATGACCGATGCCGATTTTAAATATCCCAGCCTCTGCATGGAGCCTTTTGATATCGATATCCCCCCGAGCCTATCATCTGAGAGAATCGAGAGGCTGATCGGGCTGGTGGGTACCGACAATGCCACTACAGATACCTATATCAGAACCCGCGCATCCTACGGCGGCGGTATGATCGATGCTTTGCGTTTGAGAAAGAAGGTGGTGGAGAACCTGCCGGATATCGTGCTTTATCCGCGGGATAAAAACGATATTGAAAAGATAGTCGGGTACTGCGATGGTGAGTGCATACCCGTGTATGTAGCCGGAGGCAATACTTCGGTGACGCGTGGAAAGGAGGCGGTTAGGGGAGGTGTCTGCCTCGATATGTGCCGGCATATGAACAGGGTTCTTTCAATCAATGAGGTAAATCAGACCGTAACGGTGCAGCCCGGTATTATGGGTCCTGAGCTTGAGCGTATACTCAATAATGCTCCGCAGACAATGAATGCACGGCGGCGCTACACGGTAGGCCATTTTCCGCAGTCCTTTGAGCACTCTACGGTCGGTGGATGGGTGGTTACACGCGGTGCCGGTCAGAACTCGACCTATTACGGAAAGATAGAGGACATGGTCATTTCTCAGGAATACGTAACGCCCATCGGCATTTTCCGCACGGCAGATTTCCCGCGAAGTGCAACCGGCCCCGATTTCGATCAGATCATGATCGGCAGTGAGGGCACCTTCGGCATACTGACTGAGGTCACGCTCAGGTTATGCCGCTATATGCCGGAAAACAGGAAACGCTTTGCCTTCCTGTTCAAAACCTGGCGGGAAGCACTGGAAGCCTGCCGCGAGATAATGCAGTGTGAATGCGGTTTTCCATCGGTTTTCCGCCTTTCCGATCCCGAGGAAACGGATGTCGCCATGCGTATGTATCATGTCCATGGTACACCTGTTGATGCTCTTCTTAACGGTCTGGGCTACCGCCCCATGCAGCGCTGCATATTGCTGGGTACAGCCGATGGAGAGCGGGGATTCAGCGCTAATATCTGCCGGAATGTACGGCAGGTCTGCAGGCGGTACGGAGCATTCGATCTATCCATCGCACGCGTAGAGCAGGCCTGGGAAAAAAGCCGCTTCACCGATCCCTTCATGCGCGAAGACCTGATGGATTTCGGCATTGTCATCGACACGCTGGAGTGCGCCGTCACCTGGAAAAACCTGCCCTCGGTGCATGAAAAGGTGCGCTCATTTATTAAGTCTCGGCCCCGCACCATCTGCATGACGCATCTGTCTCACGCCTATCCACAGGGAGGCAACCTGTATTTCATTTTTATTGCCAGAATGTCTGAAATAAACGAATATCTCGGACTTCAGTACGGAATACTGGATGCTATACTGGAGGCCGGTGCGGCTATGAGCCATCATCACGGCATCGGCAAGCAAACGGGCCCCTGGGCAGTGCAGCAGCTCGGTCAGCAGCAGATGGATGTTATCCGCGTACTTCGCGATCACTTCGATCCTCACCACATAATGAATCCGGGCGGCACACTGGGGCTTGACATGACGGATGAACAGCTCAAAAAACGCTGGGGATTTGGCACTTAAATATTTTACGGAGGTTATTTTATGGCGGAAAATCTGCTGGCCATAGATGTAGGAACTCAGAGTACACGTGTACTGCTGTTTGATCCGCGGGGGAATATCATCGCAAAGGAAAGAGTGCCGTATGAACCCTATTTTTCATCCGCTCCCGGCTGGGCCGAGCAGTGGCCGCAGATATACTGGGATGCCATCTGCCGCGGCTGCCATGCCCTGTGGAGTTGCGATGGAGTATCCATTGATAGCATTGCCGCTGTTGCGCTGACGACACAGCGCAGTACGGTGGTGAATGTTGATGAAAAGGGAGAGCCTCTGAGGCCTGCACTGCTCTGGCTCGACCAGCGGCGGACTGAAGGATTACCGCCGCTGGGTGGCCTGTGGGGCGTTGCCTTTGCACTGGCGGGTGCCGGCGAAACGGTAGCGTATCTTCAGGCCGAAGCTGAAGCCAACTGGATACGTACGCACCAGCCGGAGATATGGCAGAAAACGCACAAATACCTTCTGCTGTCCGGCTATCTTACGCACAGGCTTACCGGTTTGTTTGTCGACTCGGTGGGCTGTCAGGTCGGCTATGTCCCGTTTGACTACAAAAAGCAGAAATGGGAGGCGAGCTGGGGTTGGAAGTGGAAGGCGGTGCCCTGCGATCCTGCCATGCTGCCTGACCTGATACCTCAGGGGCAGGTGCTGGGAAAGATCACCCGTCAGGCGTCTGAAGCTACAGGCATACCGGCGGGACTGCCGCTGATAGCCGCCGCTGCCGATAAAGCCTGTGAGGTGCTGGGAGCCGGTGCTCTGGAGCCGAATGTAGCCTGCTTGAGCTACGGCACCACCGCCACCATCAACACCATGCATGATAAATACATCGAGGTCATACCGCTTATTCCTCCCTATCCGTCGGCCGTGCCCATGCAGTACAACTTCGAAATACAGATATACCGCGGCTACTGGATGGTGAGCTGGTTCAAACAGGAGTTTGGACTGCGTGAACAGCGCATGGCTGAGGAAAGGGGCATTGAGGCTGAGGTGCTTTTCGATGACCTGGTGAACGCGGTGCCGCCCGGTGCTCAGGGACTTGTGCTTCAGCCATACTGGTCGCCCGGCCTGCGCTTTCCTGGACCGGAAGCGCGCGGCGCTATTATAGGGTTCAGTGATGTTCACACCAGGGCGCATATTTACCGGGCGATACTTGAAGGGCTGGCCTATGCTCTGCGTGAAGGCAGGGAACGTACAGAGAAGAGGAGCGGCGTGAAGATCACCGACCTCCGGATTGCCGGCGGTGGCAGCCAGAGCGATGCCGCCATGCAGATCACCGCAGATATCTTCGGCCTGCCGGCCAGCCGGCCGCACATATATGAGGCTTCGGGGCTGGGTGCGGCCATAGTTGCCTCCGTGGGAGCTAAAATCCATCCCGATTTTAAAACGGCTGTGCGTGAGATGACGCGACCGGGCAGGCGCTTCGAGCCGAGACAGGATATGTATGAGCTTTATAACAGACTATACCGCGAAGTCTACCTGAAGATGTACGGAAGGCTGAAGCCTCTTTACGGTTCGATAAAGAGCATAGTTGCCGGTAGGTGACGGCCTCATGTCTGGCGGGTCGGTCTGAGAGTGGCCGTGGCAACGGCGGCTCCGGCCAGTGCTGCTGAGACCATCAGAAAAATGGAGAAGTAACTTCCTGTGATGTCGAACATGAGGCCGGCAAGCACGGGCCCGACGGCCACACCGATGCCGTCGGAGATCATGAGCAGGCTGAAGATGGGTCCCAGGGCCTTAACGCCAAAAACATACCTCGTGATGCGGACCATCATGGTGGCCACACTGCTGTACCCCACCCCGTAGAGTGCTGCGAACAGATAGAATGACCACGCCCGGGGAAACAGCGTGACCATCAGCACAATGAGGGTGAGGAGGCATAATCCACCCACCATAACCGGCTTTGCCCCGTATCTGTCGGATGCGACGCCGGCGCCCAGCCTGCCTGCGATGCCGCAAAGCCCTATCAGTGTCAGCAGAGTGGCCGCCTGCACCGGCGTCATCCCCGAGTCCACCGCGTAGGGGACGAGGTGCAGCATCAGCAGATTCAGGCCGGTAAGGAAGATCAGCAGGATAATAAACAATAACCAGAAATGCCCTGTACGCACGGCCTCCCCCGGTGTCAGCCCGTGCCAGGCATTTTCAGAGGGCACACCCGTATCCGCAGAATTGTTCTCCGGCTGTCTCGATAGCAGAGGAGGCTGACGTATAAGCAGTACGGCGGGCAGCGTAATGCCGATGACGGCCGTACCGGCAATCAGCATTGCGGTTCGCCAGCCGCAGATGCCGATTATCCACGAAATGATAAGCGGTACGGTGGCCGTCCCCAGGCTTACGCCCAGCGTGGCCACGCCCAGCGCCAGTCCCTGTCGCTCCCTGAACCACAGCGCAACCAGCGCCACCGGCACGGCATAAGTGGCGGCCGCGCTCAGGCCGATGAACAGACCGTTATAAACGTAAAGTTGCCATAGCTCATGTATCTGCGAACTGAGCAGCAGTCCAGCTCCCAGCAGTGATGTGGAAATGCCCAGCACCCATTTATAGCCGTACCTCTCGCTCAGCGAGCCTGTGGCGGGCAGAGTAAAGGCGTATATGATGCCGACAACCACCATTACGCTGGATATCAGACCGCGCGACCACCCCATCTCCGTTATAATCGGCAGCATGAATACGCCGAAGCTGAAGTTGATACCGCAGGTGATATAGGTTATAAAGAAGGCCGAGGTGACCACCACCCAGCCGTAAGAAGATGGTTTAATCATGTTCACTGTCTGCAGCAGTATACACCAACCGGACGGGTGTTGAAACCGTGAAACTGTCCCGGTGCTTGCCCTTATCATCCATGCGAATTATAATCTACTGAACGTTTCGCATGGGTAGTCCGGAGCAGCGAAGTGGAAAAACAGTCGCCCAGAGCGTCCATTATCATTGTCAACTACAACGGCCTGTCCTATATCGATACCTGTCTGGCCTCGGTTTTAAGCCAGACTTTTACCGATTATGAGGTTATCTTTGTGGATAATGCGTCCGGCGACGGCAGCCTGGAATATGCCCGGCAGAAATACCCCGGACTGGACTTCATTGCCAATCCGGTCAACACCGGCTATGCCGGCGGGGTCAATGCCGGACTGCGGGTGGCACGCGGTGAATATATCGTGCCTCTGAACATGGACACCGAGGCCGATCGCGCCTGGCTGGCGGAGCTGGTAAAATTCATGGACAACCATCCCCAAGCCGGTGCCGCCTGTCCCAAGGTACTTGTTCTGGGCAGTCCCGGTGTAATCAACTGTACGGGGCTTAAACTGCATGTTTCCGGGCTGGGGTTCTGCCGGCAGCTTCATCAACCGGACATCCCCCAGGCCGCACCGCAGAGGGTCAACGGCATCAGCGGCTGTTCCTATATCATCAGGCGGGAGCTGTTCCGCCGGATGGGTGGTGCACCCGAATACTGCTTCATGTACAACGACGATGTAGTTATCTCATGGCTGTTGATGCTGATGGGCTACGACATATACATGGTACCCTCATCCATCATCTACCACCGCTATCGTCTCAGCATGACGCCGGAGAAATTCTATCATCTGGAGAAGAACCGCATTTACCTCATCCTGTCCACACTGCGCTGGTACACGCTGGTTCTGCTGTCGCCGCTTCTTCTGGCTATAGAAGCTATGACTTTTGCCTACACCATCATCAAAGGCTGGCCGTATCCCCGATCCAAGCTGGGTGCCTATCTGGATATCTTCCGCGAGAGGAAGTGCATCGCCGCGGTGCGGCATTTCAACAGCGGGCTGAGGAGCATATCCGACTGGTCCCTTTTGAAAAAATTGAGCTGGAATCTCGAATGGTCTCAGCTCTTCGGCATCGTCCGTTTCCAGCTCAGGGAGGGCCCCCGTGTCTGAAATCGCCAGACCGTCCGCGGACGGTCTGCCGCCGGTCAGCGTGGTTATCGTCAATTTCAACGGGCGGCGGTATCTTGAAGACTGCCTGAGATCGCTGATGTTGATGGACTACCCGGCCGGGAAGCTGGAAATTATCGTGGTGGATAATGCCTCAACCGACGGCTCGGTGGACTTCATACGGCAAAATTTCCCCGCGGTGAGGGTGCTGAGATTGGATGCCAACTACGGATTCTGCCGCCCCAACAACGAAGGGGCCCGTGCGGCTTCCGGCAGATATCTGGTCTTCCTCAATAACGACACCGAGGTGACCAAAGGCTGGCTTGGAGAACTGGTGCGTCCCGTGCTGGCGGATGAAGCAGTGGTGGCTGTCGCTTCTAAAATGCTGTATTACCATCAGCGCGATACCGTAAATACGGCCGGCGGCAGGCTTACCGTTATCGGCGGCGGATATTACCGCGGATACGGCGACAAAGACGGCCCCAGGTATGACGAACCCGGCTACACCGGCTTCGGCTGTGCCGCCGGCCTGCTGGTTGAGCGCAGGTTCTTTCTGGATGCGGGCGGCTTTGACGAAGACTATTTCGCCGCCTGTGAAGAGCACGACCTCTGCTGGAGGGCATGGCTGTACGGATATAAGGTCGCATACGCACCGCGGGCGGTAATGTACCATCATGAAAGCGGCACCTTCGGTACGCGCAGCAACGCCGATCCGCAGAAGGTTTACCTCAACACCCGCAACCGCCTGTACAATCTGGTAAAGAATCTCGAATCGGGCAGCGCGGTGCGCGGGTTCGTAATAAGCCTGTGTTTCAATGCCTACCGCTGGCTGACCTATCTGCTCGGTGGAAAGTTTGCCGCTTCGATGGCCGTCTGCCGCGGGCATGCCTGCTTTTTGCGCAACCTCGGGCGCACACTACGGAAGCGCCGTATGGTACAGAAGAGACGCGTCCGAAGCGACCGGGAGCTTTACCGGCTGGGCGTCATCGCCACGCTGGCGGAAAGCCTGAAGGAGGAAGGGAGACTGCGCCGGCTGAACACGGTCCGGTGATTTATATCGAAATAAAATAGCGGCGGTACGGCTGTTGAACGGATTAAAAAACATATGGTCGAAATCGGGATGACATCTTATGGATGCAAGCATCATCATACTCACCAAAAACGGCGGTGAAGGCTTCCGCCGACTGCTGGAGCGCGTCTACCGCCAGCGCTATGACGGCACCTTCGAGGTCATCGTCATCGACTCCGGCTCAACCGACGGCACACCTGAGGCGGCAGGCGGATATCCGGTAAGATTTCAGTCAATTCCGTCTCACGAATTCCACCACAGCCGCACCCGCAATCTGGCTGCCGGCATGGCGCAGGGGAAATACATCGTGTTCATAACACAGGACGCACTGCCGGCGGGAGATGATTGGATGCAGAAGCTGGTCGATAGCTTTGCCGACCCGCAGGTTGCCATGGTCGTCGGCAGACAGATCGCATGGGATAATGTAAAGCCGCCCGAGAGGTTTTTCTATCACTATAATTTCCCCGATTTCAGAATCGTGGTAAAATCGGGTGCTGAAGATCACTATCATGACAACGTTTTCATATCCAATGTAAACGCCGCCTATCGAAGGGATGTACTGATGAAATACGGCTTCAAAGAAGATATAGTCATGGCCGAGGACAAGGAGATCGCCGCCCGGCTTATACGGGACGGTTATATAATCGTGTATGAGCCTTCTGCCGCGGTTTACCATGCACATGATTACGGGCTGAAAGATGTATTTGTGCGGTATCTGGATTACGGTCTGGCACTGGAGCAGGGTGCCGGCAGACTGCCCGGGACGGACAGGCCGCTGACCTCGCGCATCGGCGCATATCTCGGTGCGGAGCTGGCCTTTTTAAAATGCGGCAATTGCCTCGGGTGGGCGCCTTACGCCATAATATATGAAATGTGCAAATACGCGGGATTACTGCTGGGGCGTATGCGTGCGGCCTTGCGGAATCCCCAGCGGAGGAAAAGAAGGCGTTGACCGAGTTCTGGCGCTACCGCGAGCTGGTGTGGAATCTGACGGTGGTTGACCTGAAGAACAGGTACCAGAACACCGTTCTGGGCTTCATATGGTCGCTGCTCAGTCCGCTGCTGCTGTCGCTGGTGCTGTATTTCGTCTTCCGATATCTTTTCCAGCAGGAGCCCAACTTCCCCGCCTACCTGCTGGTCGGGCTGATGTCGTGGCGCTTTTTTGCCACCGGCACCAATGCGGCCATCTATGCCATCACCGGCAAGGGGAGTCTGGTTACCAAGGTATATGTGCCCAGATGGATTCTGGTGATGAGCAACACCCTTTCCAACCTCATCAGCTCACTCATCGAGTTTGTCGTCATCCTGCCCATACTGTATGCCGTATCGGGCGGACTGCCCGTCACCACGGTGTTTTTCCCGCTGGTCTTCATCATCTATTTTCCCTTTGTTTACGGCATCAGCCTTTTTCTGGCCGCGTTGTACGTATATTTCCGCGACCTGAATCAAATCTGGGATGTGTTGAGCTTTATCCTGTTTTTCCTCTCACCCATCTTCTACCCGTTGAGCTCCATCAAGGGCATGCTGCCGTTCTATCTGCTCAACCCCATCACCGAGTTCATCATCATCTACCGCGACCTGATGATTTACGGCCGTCTTCCCACGCCGTACAGCCTTGGCATCGTCTGTGCCGCCGCCCTGGCGGCCGTCTTAATCGGATGGGCGGTCTTTCACCGCCTGCAGAGGCGCTTTGCCGAGGAGATGTAAAAACCTGTTGCTCCCATAAAGTCGAGAAATGAAACAGAAAATCGCTTCCGGCATTAAAAACAGCAGAGTAAGGTGGCATCTCAATGCTGTGGTTGTGCGTATCTTGCTGTGGCCCAGGCCTCTTATCGAGCGCCTGTTCCCGCCGGGTTCCGCGGTGGTGCGCTATTACTGGCTGATGCTATCGGGGGTGCAGATCATCATACTGAATGGATGGAGCAGCTTCAGGCGCAGATACGGCCATTACAGGCGGACGCAGAAGAAGATAGGCAGGTGGCGGAAGGGCATCGAAAGCAAGGCAGAACAGCCGCACATCGTTGAGATAACCCCCGATCAGTTCGCTTCCACCGATAATTTAAAGGTGGCAGTGGTGGTGCATGCATATTATTTCGACGTCTTCGACGAAATATGCGGTTATCTGAAAAACATGCCCTGCCACTATGCATTGCTGGTATCCGTAAAGGATGAAGATGACAGGCGGGTCGCAGTCCGAAGGATAGAGTCACTGCCGGCCGTTGTAGAGGCGGTTGTTAAGGTGGTGCATAACCGCGGCCGCGATATCAAGCCTTTTCTGGTCGATTTCGGCACCGACCTGTTGCGGTATGATTATATCTGCAAGATACATACCAAAAAGTCCCTTTTCAAGGGAGCTGAAGATGCCGGCTGGCGGCGGTATCTGTGCGGCGCACTGCTCGGCAGTCAGGAGCGCATCCAGGCGATACTCACCATGTTCGAGCATCATAAACGCACGGGTATAATCTATCCGGACCGCTATCCCGGGCTTCCCTACTGGGCCTATACCTGGCTGTCCAACAGGTGGATTGCCGCACCCATCGTCCAAAGGCTCGGTTTCAAATTCGATGCAGATGAATATATAGAGTATCCCGCCGGCTCGATGTTCTGGATAAGAAAGGAGGCACTTAAGCCCCTGCTCGGTCTGGGGATCACCGAAGGCGACTTTCCCGAAGAGATCGGGCAGACAGACGGGACAATGCACCATCTGCTGGAGAGATGTTTCACCCTGTCGGCACAGGCGGCCGGAATGACCCACGCACTGGTAGCCGGCAGCAATGAGCATGTTTTCTTATGCGATGACCGTGACGTGGCGGCACCCTATTTCCACCTGTCGCCGTATGAAAAGATAAGGCAGGCTCTGCCGCAGGTCGATGTCGCATCGTTTGATATTTTCGATACACTGCTCTGCCGGCCTTTTGCCAGCCCCGATATGGTTTATCAGTATCTGGAAGAGTGTGTAAAAGAGCGTTTTGGCGTAAAGGGGTTTGCGCAGCTGCGCAGGCGGGCGGAAGATATGGTACGGATGGAAAAGGGTTCAATGGGCGATGTGAAGCTCTCCGAGATCTATGCCCGGCTGGCAGGGTTGGCCGGTATCACCGCCGCGGTTGCCGGCCAGATAATGGAGCTTGAAATACAAACGGAGACTTCACTGCTCATCCCCCGCGAAGGGGTTATGGATATTTTTGAGGAGGTCAGGCAGTCGGGGAAGCGCGTCAT
>DAOTVU010000008.1:0-33106 GCA_034436215.1 Dehalococcoidia bacterium | reverse complement strand
ACCGGCCCTTGAGAACGCCTGTAAAGCAATTTACGATATCATTGAAGTCGGGCTGGTTGCCGCTATGAATAGGTACAACAGACGGCGTTGAAAGATTTATATCGCGACCATCATATTTGCTTATATTGCAGATGCAGCTAAATCTATGAAGATGATATAATGGCACAACCATATATAAATTTTTATATTCAATGCACCATCTGTTGATAAATTTTCATGGTTGTCTTCTTATTAAGCAAATCCTGCAAATTTAAATATTATTTTGAAAGGAAATGGCCATGAGTATAACAATCGAGGCTACTATTAAATCCATTAAGGCACGTGAAATTATAGATTCACGCGGAAATCCCACAATTGAGGTCGAGGTATTCCTGAACAACGGTATCTCCGGTAAAGCCTCAGTTCCGTCAGGGGCAAGTACCGGTAAATATGAAGCAGTAGAGTTACGCGATGGGGATAAACATCGCTATAACGGTCTTGGAGTGATCAAAGCAGTTAAAAATGTGGAAAACATCATTCAGCCTGAATTGATCGGCGTTGATGTTTTTAATCAGGAATTTATTGACAATAAAATGATTGAGATGGATGGGACGCAGGATAAATCGCATTTAGGAGCAAATGCTATTCTGGGGGTATCACTGGCTGTTGCCCAGGCAGCAGCCAGTGTAATTTCAGCGCCGCTTTATAAATACCTGGGTAAAGAAAAGGCGTCTGTCCTGCCCGTGCCTATGATGAATATTTTAAATGGTGGAAAACATGCTGAAAACTCGACTGATTTACAGGAATTCATGATTGTACCTGCCGGCGCCAGGGACTTTCACCATGCCATGCAAATGGGCTGTGAAATTTATCACGCATTGAAAAAGATCATTAAGCAAAAAAAACTCAGTACCAATGTAGGTGATGAAGGTGGTTTTGCTCCTTCATTATCCTCTAATGAAGAAGCGGTTGAGCTTATTATTTCGGCTATCGAACTGGCCTGTTATAAACCGGCTGTAGATTGTTATATTGCTATCGACCCCGCTGCAAGCAATTTTTACAAAGATGGTAAATATATACTTGAGAAAGAAGGCAAAATCCTTACGGGAAAAGAAATGGTAAGCTTTTATGTTGAATGGGTATCAAAATACCCGATCATCAGCATCGAAGATGGATTAGACGAAGATGATTGGGGCAGCTGGATTTTAATGAATGCTAAACTGGGCGATAAAATCCAGATCGTTGGGGACGATCTCTATACCACCAATGTAAACCGCATCAGAAAAGGTGTACAACTGAAGGCTTCCAATTCGGCATTGATAAAGTTAAATCAGATAGGTACCTTAACAGAAACGCTTCATGCTATAAATATTTCTAGGCAGGCCGGATGGACCACGATAATAAGCCACAGGTCCGGCGAAACAGAAGACACTACAATTGCAGATCTATCGGTTGCGGTAAATTCTGGTCAGATAAAAACAGGTGCCCCATGTCGTAGTGAAAGGGTGGCCAAATACAATCGTCTTCTCAAAATTGAAGATGAACTAGGCAAAAAAGCAATTTACATGGGCAAAAAAGCATTTCCACATCTCAGATAAGGGGAAATCATCAATATGGAGTTATTTAAAGGCATCAATCAAATAAAGGTGCCCCTGGACGAAAAAGACAGTAATGCTGTTAACGTCTATATTATCGAGGGTACAAGTGGCAACCTCATGATAGACACCGGCTTTAATATCCCCGCATGCTTCAACATTCTTTCACAGGAGATGAAAGCAAGCGGATTTTCCATAAAAGATATAACTCACATAGCCATCACACATATACATCCCGATCATATCGGCATGGCAGGCAAAATTGCCGAATTGAGCGGAGCTAAAATATATGTTAGCGAAATCGAATATGCCCAATTAGACACAAGATACTGGCACTCTGAAAGTTTGATTAAGCAAACGAGCGATTTTCTCAGGCTAAACGGCGTTCCCGACTGGGAGCTAAAAATGTTAAGCGAAGCTTCGCTAAGTCTTGTAAATAACGTTTACCCCATATCAAGTGTAGAGTACCTGAAGCCCTTAGATCGGATTATCGTTGAACCATTTGAATTTCAACTCCTATTAACGCCGGGCCATTCAAAAGGTCATATCTGCTTTTATGAACCGAACAAGAAATATCTATTCTCAGGTGACCATGTATTACCTGAGATAATGACGACAGTTTGTTACCATCCTCAATCCGGAGAAAATCCTTTGGCAGACTATATCAACTCCTTGAACGAATTAACTAATATGGAAATACGCTTTATATTTCCGGGGCATGGAGCAGTATTCAGCGGAATAGCGCCCAAAATAGACAGCATTATGCACTGGCTCAAGGAGCAGATGCAGAGCATTCAAAAGGTTATGGGCCTTGAGATTAAGACCGCATACGATGTGGCAAAAAATCTGCTATGGTTTGCTAATGATGAACTGGTTGATTATGATAAACTACAGGCAATTAGGAGAAGACAGGCGGTACTACAAACTCTGGCGTTTTTACAATACCTTGTAACAGATAATAAATGTAAAAAACTTCATCACGAAGACACAATAACCTACTGGTTTGATGCTTAAAGACGTGAAGAAAATAGAAGATAAATTTAAAAAAATCCAGTCGTTAACCCTTAGGTATTCCGACAAACCACAGCCGGAGTTGCTAATTGTTCTACCCAATCCGTATCCGGATCACAACTATCAAATTGAAATAATAGCACCAGAATTCACAGCACTGTGCCCAGTGAATCCTTCACAGCCGGATTTTGCCACTGTAACAATCAGATATATACCCGCAAAATATATCGTTGAATTCAAGTCATTGAAGCTTTATCTTACCAGTTATAGAACAGTGAGCATTTTTTATGAGGCATCTACCAACCAAATACTTAAAGACTTGGTAAAGGCACTGAAACCGAAATCGCTGGAAGTAACTACAGACTGGAATATTCGTGGTGGGATTTCCACCAGAATAACATCGGTATATAATAAGGAACCTTCACAGGAGGCTAATAAATGAAATATAAAGTTGGTATAAATGGCTTTGGCCGGATAGGTCGTCTGGCATTTCGCGCTATCAAGCAGCATTATGGCGATAAGCTGGAAATCGCGGCCGTAAACGATCTTACCGATGCTAAAACCAATGCCCACCTGCTAAAATACGACAGCACCTATGGAATCTATCCCGGTACAGTAGAAGCTACATCAGATGCACTGATAGTCGACGGGGAAAAAACAAAGGTACTTGCTGAAAGAGAGCCTTCAAAGATACCATGGAAAGATTTCGGCGTTGATATAGTCCTTGAGTCCACAGGCCTCTTTACCGACGCAACCAAAGCAGCCGCACATTTGCAGGGTGGCACTAAAAAGGTGATAATCTCAGCTCCGGCTACAAATGAAGACATTACCATCGTAATGGGTGTAAATGAAGATACATACGACCCCAGAAAACATAATATTATTTCTAATGCATCATGCACCACCAACTGTATTGCTCCCGTAGTTAAAATATTGAATGATAATTTTGGTATTACAAAGGGACTCCTCACAACAGTTCATGCCTATACCAATGATCAGCGGCTGCTCGATATGTACCACAAAGACTTACGAAGAGCAAGATCTGCAGCCATGAACATCGTACCAACAACAACCGGTGCCGCCAAGGCAGTGGCACTGGTTATTCCCGAGGTCAAAGGAAGGCTACATGGAATTGCATTACGTGTGCCAGTCCCTACAGTATCTATCTGTGATCTGGTATGCGAACTTGCAAAAGAAGCGACAGTGGAACAAATAAATAACGCGTTTAAAGACGCCTCTCAGAATAAACTTAAAGGAATACTCGAATACTGCGAGGAACCTCTTGTCAGCAGCGACTTCAAAGGCAATCAGAGCAGCTCTATCTTTGATGCCCTACAAACGATGGTCCTGGGCGGTAACATGGTCAAAGTAATAGCATGGTATGACAATGAATGGGGCTACAGTTGCCGTATGGCAGACCTGGCGCTATTTATACTGAATAAAGGTGTATAGCAAGTGAGAATAAAATTATCCTGTGGGCGTCGTTTTCGAGGTAATAATACTAATTCGGCAAGCTCAATCAATTAGAGTTAGAAAGAACTTCTTTCAGAATATTTTTAAGTTCTTCTATATTATACGGCTTTATCAGTACACCCTTAAAACCAAATTTCCTGTAATTCGACAAAATGGGATCACCTGCATAACCACTTGATACAACGGCTTTAACCTCGGGATCGATCTTTCGTAGCTCATCTATTGCCTCTTTTCCACCCATACCTCCCAGAATGGTCAAATCCATGATAACAGCATCAATAGGTTCCTGTTTTTTCAAATATTCCCTGTATATTTCCAGGGCTTTTTGTCCTTCTTCAGCAAATAATATATAACTCGCACCCATATTTTTTAAAATCCTTCCGGTAACATCTCTAATCATCTCTTCATCATCTACCAGTAAAATCCTTTTCCCTCTTAAAAAATAGCTACAATCATCTTCATGGTTTTCTTTTACAGTGCCCTCTTCAGAGGTGGATAAGTAAACTTGTAACACTGTCCCTATAGCCATCGATGGATCGATCGTAATAGCACCACTGCGACTCCTCATTATTGAATATGACATCGCTAATCCCACCTCCAGATCCCCATTTTTAGCCAAAAAGCAGGGATCAAAAATATATTTATAATTTTTATGGAATTTCGCCTATCCGATCCTCACTTCTGATCATAGTAATCGTACTGATAACAGCCTTAACACAAGGGCTCATTTAAATAATCTGCTAAAAAACAATAGTTTAAAGCAAGTACCCTTCCCACTTTTCACGCCTTATCAGACATCACAAACGGAAGAATATCAAACTTATAAATTCTTACTCTAATTCGGCAACTTCCACTATAGCTAAAAGGTTAATTATTTTGATCCATATGGCTCATTTATATGGCTCATTTATAAGCACTATACTTACTGCCTGATGCCAGTTAGATTTTCACTTATTTCCCATAATTTCAAGGCAATTTCACGTTGATATGAGTACTTTGAGGACCTGGCCATGAATTTACCGGTTTTAACTTTTATTACCCTAAAGTGCTGACCCGCCTTAAAATAGCCACATGTCACATCTGTCAATTCATTCGAGCAAGCCAAAAATAGAGGTAATTCGGCTCCTTGCTCCGGGCCCTTCATAAAAGCTTTCAGCAAGGTATCCATCAACCTGCTGGAACGTATCCATATCCGAGAGGCCACAGCGCCTGGACAAACGCAATTGACATTAACTCCCGTGCCTTCAAGCCTTCGGCCCAATTCATAGCTAAAAATTATTTCAGCCAGTTTTGATCGAGCATACGCGATATCACGATTGTAAGATTTTTCTCCCTGCAAATTGTCAAAGTCGATTTTTACTAGACGGTGGATGTCGGATGTAAGATTGATTATTCGTGAAGGAGCGGAAGATTTTAAAACGTCCAACAAAAGATTAGTTATCGTAAAATAAGCAAGATAATTTACGGCAAATGTCGTTTCAATGCCATCCACTGTAAGTATACGGTTTTTCATAATTACACCTGCATTATTAATCAGAACATGCAAATGTGAATGATTGGCTTTGTACGTTTTCACCAGTTCCCTAATCTGTTGCTGTGACGAAAGGTCGGCAATTAATAACTCGATATTTCTATTTCCCGTGGACCTAATAATATATGACCTGGCTTCCTCTCCATACACAATATCCCGGCATACCATAATAACATTGGCCCCCCTCTCAGCCAGACCCTTTGCTATTTCTCTACCTATTCCCGAACTCGCGCCGGTAACAATGCAATATTTACCATATACATCCCAAGCAGAAGGAAGCGATGATACATTTGAATTGCAGTTATATTTATCACGCATAATGATCTATACTGGTTTCTTATATTATACCCAACGTATAAGCGAAGATATAAACTTTTTATTATACGGCTACGTTTCTATATAATAGACACCAGGTATAAAGGGGTATCCTGGTGTTATCAGAAGAGCAAATAGTACGGAGAGCCGTAAATGGCGATCGTGAAGCGTTTACTTATATTTATAACCTTCACTTTGATAAGGTTTATCGCTATATTTATATTAAAGTACGGAGTCAAATAGAAGCAGAGGATTTAACTCAGGAAGTGTTTATTAAAGCTTATGAGGGCATACGAAACTACAGGTGGAAAGAACTTCCTATTACGGCCTGGCTATTTAGAATTGCACATAACCATGTTATCGATTATATTCGCAAAATATCAAAAGAGAAAAGGGCAGATCTGAGTGAGGCAGATGCTATAAGTGGTGGCGACCCCGTCTATATGACCGAACAAAATTTCGAGATATACGAATTAAAAAATGCACTCGAAAAGCTTCCGGATGCTCAGCGTGAAGTTGCCACTTTAAGATTTATCTCGGAATTATCTATTTCAGAAGTTGCATTAACGCTTGGCAAAAGTGAAGGGACGGTTAAAGCCCTTCAATTCAATGCAATAGCTTCACTGCGAAAATTGCTTTACGGTAAAATCAATGGCTATTAAAATCGAAGATGCCTTTAACGATTGTTTTGAACGGATGATGTCCGGTGAGAGCCTGGAAAGCTGTATCAGCCGTTATCCGCAATATGCTTCTGAACTGGATTTAATGCTCAGGACATCATTTGATGTTAAACGCCGCGCATATCCCATTCAACCACGGCCGGAATTTAAATACTGGGCAGGTGTCCGCATGCAGGGCGTTCAGAATTATCTTCAAAAGAGCCCTTTGCCTTATAAATCATCCTCCTATAATTTAAAACGAAATCTGGCCATCACACTCGCTGCTATGCTCGTATTCATCATAGCTACAACCACCACTGTAGCCGCTTCATCTGATGCTATGCCCGATGATCCTCTCTATGGAGTTAAACTTGCAGTAGAACAGATACAGGTTGCACTCACTCCAAATGAAATGGATAAGGCAGAGATATATGCCAAGCTTACAGAGAAAAGAGCTATAGAAATAGCAACTATGGCTGATAAAGGGAAAACTGATAAGGTAATGGCAACAACAGAAATTATGAATTATCAGCTTCAACAGATTGAGCAGAATTTGGCCAAATACGAAACTGCCGCTTCAACTATCCCCGCCCCTGCCAGATGGAGCACAATTTCCGATAATCAATCGGGCAAAACTTCTGATAAAGCTGAAGCGACAATAAAAATTACTGAAACAAACAAACAGCCGATAACTCAGGAATCCCAACGCAATATCGCCAGTATCAATAAAGCTAAAGATTCCATCAATACTAGAACAACCAAGAGCATCACAATCCTTGAAAATGCGATGAATAAGGTGCCTGAATCTATAAAGTCAAATATTAACGAAACTATCGACCGTGCTAAAACCACCAGCAAACATTTAATTAGAGATATTTCAAACCCGCCTGACAATAGGTCAACAACAGATAATAAAACGGATAACGGAACCACCAATCTTCACGAGAAACCTAAATTAAATACGCCTGATATTAACAGGTATGATAATAATGATAAACGATCCGGTCCCAATGGTCCCGATGATAAAGATAACATCAAAAAAAGATAATTGGTGTCAATATTTTGATTTTACAGGCAAAATATATAATCCCCATATCATGGAGGAAAAATGATTAAATTTAAAAGGACATTCGGTATCCTGGTTTTGATAACTATTTTATTTACTATGCTTTCTTGTGCATCATCTAACAAAGAAACCGCTCAAAGACCTGCTCCTACTGTGCCAAAGTTTGCGGGAGTGACTTCAGTTACATCCTTAGGATCCAATGTTTCGGTGGATGCTTCATCAACAGAATATACCGATAGAAAAATAGTTCGCACAGGGTCACTTACTATCGAGGTAAACGATATCAGTAAGGCCATTGATGAAATCGGTGTTATAGCTGCTCAATATGGCGGTTATGTAGTTAATTCGAGTCAGAACACAAGTACGGATATGCCCACCGGAACTATTTCAATAAGAGTGCCTGCAGGCAAATTTAACGAGACTGTGCAAAAATTGCGCACACTCGCTGTAAAGGTCATTTACGAGGGCACAAACAGCCAGGACGTAACAGAACAATATACCGACTTAAAAGCTCAACTTGCCAATTATGAAGCAACAGAGGCTCAATACCTCGAACTTCTAAAAAAAGCTGATAATGTCAAAGATATTCTGGAAGTGCAGAAGGAACTGGCCAACGTAAGAGGTAATATTGAACGTATTAAAGGCCGCATTTTATATTTGGAACGCACTTCGGAAACCTCACTGATCGATGTAAATTTGCAAAAAGCACGCCCTATAGGTGAAAGCCAGTGGGACATAGCCGGGATATTTAAATCAGCAGTCGATGGATTAATAGTATTTGGAAAGGTGTTACTTGCCATTCTAATATGGTTAATCGTATTTTGTCCGCTATGGATTGCTGTAATCATCATCGTATTGATCGTCAAGCGTAAACTTAAAAACAAAGCTATTCCGGATCAGAAATGACATCCCTGTGAATGAGTTATAATAGGAGGCGACACATAATGTGTCGCCTCCTATTATGTTTAATAAGCTACCGGTTGGAGTAAGGAATGCAACCCATTGTCTGGTCAGAAAACAAACTGATAATTCTCGATCAAACACTTCTCCCGCGTCACGAAATCTATATAGACCTCACAGATTATAGACAGGTTATTCAGGCAATTAAAAGTTTACAAGTAAGAGGAGCTCCTGCCATCGGTATTGCAGCAGCTTATGGGATAGCACTTGGGGCTATTCATACAAAATCCAACAAATATTCGCAATTTGCAGGTAAGCTCGATAGCATTATCCGGGAGTTTGCAGCATCACGTCCAACAGCAGTAAATCTATTTCACGCAGTCGACCGTATGAAGAAACTCATCCGTCGAAACAACGAGGTTGATCGGCTGCGCATGGCCATTGTCAATGAAGCCATCCAGATACATCTATCTGAGGAAAAGGCAATGGCAGCTTTAAGTGAATTAGGAGCAGTTCTGATTAAAGATGGATATTCGGTTCTCACCCATTGCAACACCGGTCAATTGGCAACGGGCGTAAATTACGGAACAGCTCTGGGGATAATAAAATATGCTACAGAACAGGGCAAAAAGGTGCACGTCTATGTGGATGAAACAAGGCCCTTATTGCAGGGCGCACGTTTAACCGCATGGGAGCTGACAAAGCTCAACATCGAAGTAATCTTGATCACAGATAATATGGCCGGATATCTTCTCAATCAAGGTAAAATAAATTGTGTTCTGGTTGGTGCTGACCGGATTGCCGCCAATGGAGATACCGCAAATAAAATCGGCACATACTCCATAAGTGTTTTATCACGTGAAAACCGAGTCCCCTTTTACATCGCTGCTCCCACAAGCACACTGGATATCAGCAAAAAAACGGGCAAAAACATCCCGATCGAAGAGCGGGATCCAAAAGAAGTTACACATTTTTACGACATCTGCATAGCACCTCCAGACGTATCCGCCATTAATCCGGCGTTCGACATTACACCCGGCCGTAATATAACAGCCATCATCACCGATAAAGGCATAATAAAGAAACCTTATAAATCCAACATAATCAAACTTTTTAAGGAGGTAAACAATGCCGGAAGCCAGAGTAGGGATAATAGGTGGTAGCGGTTTATACGAATTAGACGGTTTAAATAAGGTTCACCGCGTAAAAATTAAAACACCATTCGGAGATCCCAGCGATGATATCATACTGGGAAATCTTGAAAATGTTGGAGTAGCTTTTTTGCCCAGACATGGAACAGGACATAGAATCAGCCCTACTGAGCTACCTTCGCGTGCTAACATATACGCAATGAAAACCCTAGGTGTCGAATTTATTATTGCCATATCGACGGTAGGTAGCCTTAAGGAAAAAATCAAACCGATGGATTTTGTTATACCCGACCAGATAATCGACAGAACTACCCTGAGACAAAATACTTTTTTTGGAAACGGTATTGTCGGCCATGTTGCTTTTGCTGATCCATTCTGTCCTGTATTAGCCGATGTACTATACGATGCAGCCCGCAAGACCAGTGTACGTGTGCATGATGGGGGTATATGCATAGTGATGGAAGGTCCACAATTCTCGACCAGAGCTGAATCGGAACTGTATCGGTCCTGGGGTGCTGATATTATTTTAATGACCGCACTCCCAGAGGCCAAACTGGCACGTGAAGCAGAGATATGCTACGCCATGCTGGCAGTTGTAACCGATTATGATTGCTGGAACGAATTATCTGAATCAGTCTCAGCTGAAATGGTTATAAATAACCTTAAAAAAAGCATAAGTACTGCCAAGAATATCTTAAAAAACGCATTATCCGGCTTACCTAAGGTGAGAAATTGTGTTTGTAAAAACGCCCTTGAAAATGCGATAATCACCGATCCCGGATCGATACCTGAGAAAATAAAGAATGACCTGAGGCCAATCATCGGAAAATATATTAAGTAGGAACAAAATGGCATCAATTGACTTTAACTGCATGGCAACTATGATAGGCAGTGTTCCTTACGAGGAACCTGACTTAGCATGCAAAACTGTAAACAGATTTTTAAAAGAGTGGCCTGCGTGGCCGCAAATGCCGCGTCGATCCAATCTTGAGAGCATGTATGTCCAATTTACCGAAGGATTTCCCGGCCTTATCATCAAAGAAGACAAAGTAGAATTTGAGCGTCCCGCCGATATAGACCGGTGGATAGAGAAAGTCTTTATTGACAGTCAGGAAAATAACTATAGCAGTTACTCTATAGGAAACGAATATGCTGCCGGATTTCACTATTGTATAAATCATGCTGCCTCCCATATAAAAGCTATAAAAGGACAGATTACAGGGCCAGTAAGTCTGGGGCTGTGTATTACAGATGCAAACGGTCAGGGTGTTGTTTATGATGACGTACTGGCCGAAGCGTTAGCCAGGTTTCTCAAGCTCAAAGCTTCATGGCAGGAAGCAAAGCTCCGCAAAAAGGTTAAAAACACCTGTATATTTATTGATGAGCCATATTTGACTTCTTTAGGATCTGCTTTTATAGCCTTGTCCACCAGCCAGATCTCCTCTTTAATTAACGAGGTTTTAAGCGGAATTAAAGGACTCAAAGGATTACATTGTTGTGGAAGTACAGATTGGTCTATGCTTTTGAAACTTCCCATCGATATTATAAGCTTTGATTCTTATAGTTATCTTGATTCTTTTATATGCTATCCTGATGAAATCTCCAGTTTCTTAAAGAGGGGGAAAGCAATAGCCTGGGGTATTGTTCCCAACGATGAGGAAAAATTAGAAAAAGAAACGCCAAATGAGCTTTTTGATAGATTATGCGAATCGATAAATAAACTTGTTAGTCCCGATTTTGCATTTAAAGATGTGCTAAGTAGAAGTATAATAACACCCAGTTGCGGTCTGGCATATCTTGATTATGAATCTACTGAATATGTATTAAGCTTACTGGGTGAATTAAGTGGTAGGATCAGAAAAAAATACTGTCAGTAAAGTTGGCGATTTGAAATTAGAAGTCGCTTAAGCGATAATACATATCAAATTTTTTACGAAAAGTGTAAAGTTGGGTGACGGAAAATGAATAAGACTAAGAGGATGGCGATTTTAAAGCATCGCCGCAAACGAAAAAAATTAGAGGAAAAACGGAAAGCATTATTACTTGCATCAGGAACTGGTGTAAACAGAACAGTTCATAAGAAAGAGATAGCTAAACCGGTTAAAGCAATTACAGAGATACTTAAACCTAAAAAAGAAGGGACTCCGGCTGTTAAGAAAACAGGTACCGGCAAAGAAAAAATAGAAACCGCTGTATTAGAGGCTGTGGAAAAGGTAACCAAAAAGGTTCCTGCCAGAAGGAAAAAAACCGAGGTTGCGGTTGAAGTCAGTCAGGAAGTAAAGACGGAGGCCGTTAAAAAAAGGACCAGCAGGAAAAAGAAACCTGAGTCAGGCAACGAGGTTTAATGGGTCAGGCTTATCTGCTTACCGGAATGCCCGGGACAGGTAAAACAAGTATTATTCGGCAGGCAATTGAGCAATCTAAATGCAATGCCGGTGGTTTTTATACACAGGAAATCAGAAACGTAGGCATCCGGGAAGGATTTTACATTGTCACACTCGACGGTAGACAGGAAATACTTGCACACATCGCCATTGATAGCCCATTCCGTGTAGGAAAATATGCTGTAGATATAAATGTACTTGAAGAAATAGGTGTTCAGGCAATATACAGGGCAATTGAAAACAATGATGTGATCGTT
This sequence comes from Dehalococcoidia bacterium, assembly GCA_034436215.1. Lineage (GTDB taxonomy): Bacteria > Chloroflexota > Dehalococcoidia > GIF9 > UBA5629 > UBA6808. The sequence continues at coordinate 20,785 of DAOTVU010000008.1, read as the reverse complement.
ATAGATGAGATTGGAAAAATGGAGCTGTTTTCCTCCAAATTTATCCAGGCGGTAGCCGATGCTTTAAGCAGCCCTAAAAAAGTTCTGGGAACTATAACTTTAAAACCACATCCACTGGCAAATTCAATCAAACAGAATCCCAATATACTTGTGACAGAATTGACAAGGCGCAACCAGAAACAGGTTTTGGCCCAGTTACTTGCCTGGTTGAGATAGCTTCTAAATGGAAATCGAAATCCGTCCATTTGGTGAAATTGAAGGGGTTTTGCTACACAATTTAAGCCATCGCCTCAATCAAATTCTCAGCTGTAACATCCATATAAATAAACCACTTCCCATACCGAAACAAGCGTATGACAATGTGAGAAAACAATATCTCGCCGACCGGTTTATTGAATTTTTAGCGGGTTTAAAATCAGATATAGCCTATATTCTCGGAATTACGGATGTAGATTTATTCACACCCGGATTGAATTTTGTTTTTGGTGAGGCGAGCTTTTCATATGGAGTCGCTATAATATCTACATTTCTGCTTTCTAACTGTGATAAACCCTCGGATCATATTTTATTGCTGGACAGAGTAACCAAAGAAGCCGTACATGAAATCGGACATCTGCTGGGATTGAGCCACTGTTCTAACAGCCTTTGTGTCATGCATTTTTCCAATAGCTTAATGGATACCGATTTTAAACAATATTTTTTCTGCAATAATTGCCAGCCAAGACTGATTGTGTAATTAAAAATTGACAAATCTTCAAGATATTTCTAATATTATATTGTCCATCGACCATAAAAGGCGGTGAGGCAAAGTACCAACAACAGAATACAAAATCCGCTTGGATCATCAATGACCGAGACGGTATATATTAGGTTTTAATATTAACCTTCTCGCTTATTGCTGAGAAGGTTAATTTATTGTAAAAAGGTTTAATAAGATGTCAGAAATTAAACCTACAGTAGGGTTAATCGGCGCAGGGATTACCGGCTCTGCTCTGGCCATCCAATTGTCCAGAGAGGGTTATAAAATAGTATCCGTAAATAGCCGTACCCTTGACTCATCGCGCCGATTAGCAGGGAAAATACCCGGCTGCTTAATCTGTAATACGGCTCAGCAAGTTGCTGATTCGGCAAAGGCTGTCTTTTTAACGGTGCCCGATGATAAAATAGCCGAAATTACGGCAAATATCACATGGCATTCCGATCAAATCGTAATCCATTGTAGTGGTGTTCATTCAACAGATATTCTTCAATCCGCAAGAAGGTACGGTGCCTCAGTTTGCTGTATGCATCCGCTCCAAACATTTGCCAGCATAGATGAAGCCGTAAACAACATCCGTGGATCCACTTTTACCCTTGAAGGTGATGATAAAGCTCTGGCTGTTATAGTAGATATGGCAACTGCACTTAAAGGCAATATTATCAAACTTAAACCTTCCGATAAAGTGCTATATCATGCAGCAGCTGTAATTCTATCAAACTACCTGATCACACTCATGAAAATGGCCACCGATCTTTGGCAGCATTTTGGTATCAGCCAGGATGATGCAGTTAAATATTTGCTCCCTTTGCTCAAAGGCACATTAAATAACATCGAAAAAGCCGGGATACCGTATTGCCTTACTGGCCCCATAGCCAGAGGTGATATCGGGACCGTACAAAAACATCTAACAGCTTTAAAAAACGAACACCCCGAGATTTTGGATGTATACCGTATTCTTGGTCTTCAAACTATTGATATCGCACTCGCAAAAGGCAGAATTAGTATAGAAATCGCTGATAATCTCCGTGCTGCGCTTGAAGGCAGAACAGATACTGATTTATCTATCTACAGTGAATTTTACAAATTATTCATGTTTGATTATCCGGAAGAGCTGTCAGCCAATATGGATAAAGTAAAAATATAAGTAATACAACGCGTTGAGGAGATAAGGAACGATGTCTACCAGGACTATGCTGAAAAGTAAAATACACAGGGCAAGAGTAACCGATTGTAATATTGATTATGAAGGCAGCATTACGATAGATGGTGAACTTTTAAAAGCAGCCGATATTTTACCGTATGAGCGCGTTGAGATTTTGAACGTCAATAATGGCGCCCGTTTTGGAACTTATGCCATCGAAGGGGATCCGGGCAGTGGCGAGATCTGTCTTAATGGAGCTGCCGCCCGGTTGGTTGCCAGGGGCGATATAGTTATTATACTCACTTACCATGAAGTTAACAGCGAAGAGTGTCAGCATGTTAAACCCCGCTTAGTTTACGTTGATGCTCTTAATCATATTAAGTCCACAAAAAATGTCGATTACTGGATAAATGACCTGATAACCACTAAATAATGAGGAATCAGGTCAATGCGCTTAACTATAAATAAGATTCAGGAAATGAAACAGACCGGTGAGCGCATTACTATGCTTACTGCATATGATTATTCCACCGCCAGGATCGTAGATGAAGCCGGTGTTAATATGATACTGGTTGGTGATTCCCTGGGAATGGTAGTACTCGGATATGAAACAACTATCCCCGTTACTATGGATGATATGATAAGGCATACTGGAGCTGTTGTACGTGGATCCAAACAGGCGTTAGTAATAGGAGATATGCCCTTTATGTCTTATCATGTGAGTATTTCAGAAGCCCTGCATAACGCAGGGCGATTCCTCCAGGAAGCGGGGTGCCAGGCTGTAAAACTGGAAGGCGGAGTAAATGTTGCCGATACAGTAAAAAGAATTGTCGACTGCGGTATACCGGTGATGGGTCATATTGGTATGACTCCTCAATCGGTCAATCAACTCGGTGGACATCGTGTACAGGGTAAAACCCCGGAAGCAGCTACAAAACTCATGCAGGATGCACTCGCACTGGAAAAGGCCGGTGCATTTGCTATTGTGCTTGAACTGGTTCCACGTGAACTGGCAAAGATTATCACTTCCAGGCTGAAAATACCAACAATTGGAATAGGTGCCGGTCCCTATTGCGATGGCCAGGTGCTGGTGATAAATGACATGCTCGGGCTTTTTACAGATTTTATACCCAAACATACCAAACAATACATCAAACTTGCCGGAGCAATAAAATCGGCGGTATCAGATTATATCAGCGATGTTAAGTCAGGAAATTTTCCAGGACCCGAGCACAGCGCAACCATAGATGAGTCTCTCTTCGAAGGAATTTAGTGGATATCTTTATGGATATCGTCAGCTCCATTAATGAAATGAAATCCCTGCGTAAAAAATGTAATGGCCCTGTCGGTTTTGTGCCAACTATGGGATATCTACATGAAGGGCATCTACAGCTCATAAGAATGGCTAAAAAAGAGAACGTATCTACAGTTGTCAGCATATATGTCAATCCTACCCAGTTTGCACCTAACGAGGATTTTAAATCCTACCCCAGAGATATCGATAGAGACCTCGACCTGCTCAAAGGTGTGAATACAGACATCGTATTCATACCGGAGGATTCTGACATGTATCCACAAGGATATAATACATGGGTGAACGTCCAGGGCATAACGCAGGTGCTTGAAGGTAAATCGAGGCCAACACATTTTCAGGGAGTGACCACCGTTTGTACCAAACTCTTCAACATTGTGCAGCCAGATAGAGCCTACTTCGGTCAAAAGGATGCCCAGCAGGCACTGGTTATCCAGAAGATGGTGCATGATCTGAATATGAATTTGGAAATTGTGGTTGCGCCAACCGTCCGCGAACCTGACGGACTGGCAATGAGCAGTCGTAATACCTATTTAACACACGATCAACGTCAGAAGGCCGGCATATTGTATAAGTCTCTATGTCTGGCTGAGGACATGTACATCAAGGGTGAACGTAATGCTGGCAAAATAAAAACGGCTATGAAATCTATGATTTCAGGGGTCTCTGAAGCACAGATCGATTATATCAGCATTGCTGATATCAATACTCTTGAAGAAGTTGAAGAAATAAAAGGCAGGGTTTTAATTTCATTAGCGGTAAAAATCGGTAAGCCTCGGCTGATCGATAATATAATTATCGGCTAATTACTTTCTCTTATAAATACAAGCAATCCCACTGCAGCAACTGCGGCTAAGGCTGCGCCGAAATAAAAGGGTGCAGAAGGACTAACCGTTTGCCATAGCCATCCGGCAATCAAGCTTGCAGGAAGTAAAGTTATTCCAACAATACCATGATACATACCAAAGGCTGTGCCACGTTTTTCTGGCTCTACAAGGTCACACACCAGTGCCCGTGTAACTCCTTCAGCAAGGCCGTAATAAAGACCGTAAAATGCGAATAACAGCCATATCATCCAATTCTGGTCTGCTATGGCCAAACCGAGATAAACCAGTGTATATATAAGCCAACCCATAATAATTACTTTTTTTCTGCCCAGCTTATCAGACAGTATACCGGCCGGTGCGGAAAAGAGGGCATAAACGATATTGAATACAAACAGCATTAATGTTATTAAAAATACATTGTTACCCAGATTTTGTGCCCTCAATATAATAAAAGCATCGCTCGAATTGCCCAGTGTAAAAATAAAAATGATACATAAAAATATTTTAAATTTTAGGTTAAACTCCCATTTATTTTCGCTTCCATCTACAGCTTTACTGTCGGAAATTCCTGAAAAATTATCAACGAATCCTTTCGGTGGTTCTTTGACAAAAATAAAGAAAAACAGTGCCGCAAAAGCAGGGATAATGCCGGCAATAATCAACCAGCGATATGTATCAAACTGCATATCAACCAGGTCTTTTTGAAGTAAAAATACGACGAAAGCAGCTAAAATAAGCCCCAAGGCCGCCCCTGAAGTATCCATGGCACGGTGAAAACCATAAGCATGACCGCGATTTTCTAACTCGGCAGAATCAGCCACCATCGCATCGCGCGGAGCAGTCCTTATTCCTTTACCAAACCTATCGGCAAACCTGATTGCCATAACCGGGCCCCATGATGCGACCACCAGCATAAAAGGCTTTGAGATCGTAGAAAGTGCGTATCCAAAAAAGGCGAGATATTTACGCTTACCCAATCTGTCGCTCAGCCATCCACTGACTATTTTTAGTACCGAAGCTGTTGTTTCAGCCACACCTTCAATAAGACCTACAATAACGGTAGAAGCCCCCAGAACGTTGGCCAGAAAAAGAGGCAATAAGGTAAAAATTAACTCACTGCTCACATCGGTAAGAAAACTTATAATTCCGAGAAATATGATATTGGAGCTAAGGCCGAAAACTGCTTTACCTCTAAATCCAGTGGTCTTCATGAATTTATCTCTTTTTATTTCAAGACCGGTGATTTATAAATATAAAGAATATTTTATAGTCTATATGTCTTCTTATGACTAATTAAGGAACAAATTATAGCACAATAATGTTAATTATCCGGAAAGTTGATTTTGAAGGGGATTTCTGATAAATTTACCCATTGGTTTGGCTAATACCTTCTGCTATATATCAGATCCCGAAAGAGGAGTCTTTGTCCCTGAAAATAACCTGCTAAATTCGGAGGTTAACTGACAATGTCCAAAGTAACTCTAATAATTGACGGTAAGAAAATCACAACTGAAAGCGAAAACAGCATTTTAATTGCAGCCAACAGCGCAGGAATATATATACCCTCACTTTGTTATCACCCTGATTTAAAACCGGCCTGTGAAGGTGAACTTTGTATGGAAGGATGCGGGCTTTGCATAGTCCAAATCGAAGGTCAATTAGAATTTGTCAGAGCCTGCAGCACAAAGGTAGCCGAAAATATTATTGTACATACTGATACTGACAAAATCAGAGAAAAACAACGCTCCATATTAAGAAAAATCCTTGAGCAACATCCCAGCGCCTGCCTTACATGCTGGAGAAGGGAACGTTGCAAGCCATTCGATATCTGCTTGCGCCAGGTATCGGTAACCGAAAGATGCGTAACCTGCCCTGAAAACGGTCACTGTGAACTGCAGAGGCTGGTGGATTTCCTCGATATAGGCAATGATGAAATCCCATACAAATACAGGAACTTACCTATTCAGAGGGATAACCCATATTTTGATCTCGACTATAACTTATGCATTGCCTGTGGTCGATGTGTTAGAGCCTGCCGCGATCTTAGAGGTATTAAAGCTATAGATTTTAAAGAGATAAATGGTTATAAGGTGGCGGGGCCGGTAAAAGATACCTATGCTCAATCGGGCTGCAGATATTGCTTTACCTGCGTCGAAGTATGTCCGGTGGGAGCGCTGGTTGATAAACAGGCAAGATATCGCACTATATCCGAATGGGAAGGTTATGTTGTACCCTGCAGCTATGCCTGCCCAGCGCATATCGATATTCCACGCTATATAAACTACATCGCGCGAGGAAAATATCCGGAGGCTCTGGCCGTTGTAAGAGAGAAGGTGCCTTTCCCCGGTGTACTTGGCCGTGTATGTATTCATCCCTGCGAACAGGCATGCAGGAGAGGAAAGCTCGATGACCCCATATGCATTAAATTCCTTAAACGCTTCGCTGCCGATCACGACAATGGCCTGTGGAAGAAAAACAGTAAAAAACTTCCATCTACAGGCAAACGCGTAGCGGTTATCGGCTCAGGTCCTGCCGGGCTAACAGCAGCCTATTACCTTGCTAAACTGGGACATTCCGTAACGGTGTTTGAAGCCCTGCCACAGACGGGCGGAATGATGCGGGTAGGCATACCGGCGTACAGGCTTCCCCGGGAAATACTGGATGCCGAGATCGACGAAATCAAAAACGCCGGTGTGGAAATAAAAGTTAATACAAGAATTAATTCTATTGATAGCCTGTTCAATGAAGGATTTAATGCCATATTTATAGGAATCGGTGATCATAAGGGCTCTAAAATGGGTGCGGAAGGCGAAGACCTGCCGGGTGTGCTAGACGGAGTAGATTTCCTCAGGGCTGTGGCATTGGGACAGGAATTTAAAATAGGTAAAAAGGTAGCTATCATAGGCGGTGGAAACTCTGCAATCGACTGTGCCCGTGTTGCCCTGAGGGTTGGATCCGATGATGTTACTATCATCTATAGGAGGACAAGAAAAGAGATGCCGGCAGCTCCTGAAGAGGTGGAAGCCGCCATTCATGAGGGAGTAAAGATAGTTTTTCTTGCCGCACCCAATAAGATTACCCAAAAAGATGGTAAGCTTGCTCTTGAATGTATCAAGATGCGTCTGGGTGAGCCAGATGCCAGCGGCCGCCGCAGCCCGGTGCGCATACCCGGCAGCGAATATGTTGATGAATATGATAATGTGATTGCCGGCATAGGCCAGGTTGCTGATATTCCTGCAGACTTCGGCTTGACAACGCACCGTGGCAATATCAAAGTAAACGATAAGACGTTGGAGACGAGTAGAAAAGGAGTGTTCGCCGGGGGTGATATAGTTACGGGACCAGCCTCGGTTATAGGTGCTATTGCACAGGGACGTATTGCGGCTGTCTCTATAGATTGTTATCTGGGAGGAAAAGGTGAAATAGAAGAAATACTGGCCCCTGTTGAGGAAATGGAACCGTGGTTTGGTGAAGATCCCGAATTCTCAGGTAAACGCCAGCCAACAATGCCGGAACTTGAACTGGAAAAACGCAAAGGCAATTTCAAAGAAGTTGAACTCGGTTATCCTGAACAGGTGGCCATTGAGGAAGCCAAAAGATGCTATAAATGTAACTATCGATTGAAGATATCCCATCCTATGCAACCGCCTATAAAAGTTAAATCTGCTTAACAGGAGGTTCGTGTGTATAAAATAGTTGCAAAAGAAAAACTGACACCGGTAATTGATTATATGAGGATTGAGGCTCCGGCAATATCAGCTAAAGCACGGGCTGGCCAGTTTGTAATGATTCGTATCGACGAAGTTGGCGAGCGCATACCATTGACACTTGCAGATTGGGATGCGAAAGAAGGTACCATTACCCTGGTTGCTATGGAGGTTGGTACATCGACTAAAAAACTAGGTACGCTTAAAGGGGGCGATAGCCTGATGAATGTGGTAGGTCCCCTGGGATTGCCTTCTGAGATCGAGAGGTTCGGTACGGTTGTATGCGTCGGAGGTGGCGTTGGCATCGCACCCATTTACCCGATTGCAAGGTCTTTAAAGAAATTAAACAACAGAGTGATTTCGATAATAGGTGCTCGGAATAAAGATCTTCTGTTCTGGGAAGATAAAATGCGCACGGTCAGTGATGAGCTGATTGTAACTACCGATGATGGTTCATATGCCCGAAAGGGCGTTGTCACCGAACCGCTTAAAGAGCTACTCAATCATCAAAAAATAGACCGTGTAATAGCTATCGGTCCAGCAGTTATGATGAAATTTTGTGCAATGACTACCAAACCCTATGACGTGCCAACAATAGTTAGTTTGAACTCGATAATGGTAGATGGCACCGGCATGTGCGGCTGCTGCCGTATATCGGTCGGTGGTGCAACAAAGTTTGCTTGTGTCGATGGGCCTGAATTCAATGGACATCAGGTTGACTGGGATATAGTAGCCAACAGGCAACGAGTTTATCTGGCAGAGGAAAAACTATCATTTGAAAGATGGCAATCCTGCCAGTGTGGAAAATCATAGCTCCGGAGGCTGAAATTGGAAGAGAAACCTAAAACTAAGATCGATCTTAATCGAGTTGACATGCCCCGTCAGGATCCCAAAATCAGGGCAAAAAACTATAACGAGGTTGCACTTGGCTATACTGAAGAGATGGCATTGCAAGAAGCTTCACGTTGTATACAGTGTCCCAAAAGGCCCTGCGTGAATGGATGCCCTGTTAATGTTGATATTCCTGAATTTATTAAAGCACTAAGGGATAAGAATATGCCCGAAGCAGTCAGAATCCTAAAAAGCAAGAATTCTTTACCGGCAATTTGCGGCAGGGTCTGCCCCCAGGAAACCCAGTGTGAAGAAGTATGCACCCTCGGTAAGAAAGGCGCTCCAATTGCCATAGGACGCCTTGAGAGATACGTTGCCGATTGGGATCTGGGAAATAAGAAATTAGTAAAACAGGAGAAATTACCACCACCTACTGGGAAAAAGATCGCTGTTATCGGATCAGGCCCTGCAGGCCTCACTTGTGCTGCAGATTTAGCTAAACTGGGTCATAAAGTCACTATATTTGAAGCTCTTCACACTGCAGGTGGTGTATTGATGTATGGAATACCCGAATTCCGATTGCCCAAAAAAATAGTTCAAGCGGAAGTGGATTATGTAAAGTCTTTAGGTGTTGACATACACCTCGATTCTGTCATGGGAAAACTTGCCACAGTTGATGAACTTTTGAACAATGGCTATGATGCTGTTTTTCTAGGCACCGGTGCTGGCCTTCCAATGTTTCTTAATATACCAGGGGAAAATCTCAACGGCGTATATTCTGCTAACGAATTCCTTACACGAGTAAATCTCATGAAAGCCTATCTATTCCCGGAATATGATACGCCTATAAAGGTGGGCAAGCATGTTGCCGTGATAGGCGGCGGTAATGTCGCTATGGACGCCGCCCGTTGTGCTCTTAGACTTGGTGCAGAAAAGGTATATATCGTTTACCGCCGTTCCCGTGCAGAAATGCCTGCCAGACATGAAGAAGTGGAAAATGCAGAAGAAGAAGGGATTATTTTTAAGTTTCTAACCAACCCGAAACAGATCATCGGCGACGATAAAGGATGGGTTAAAGCCATGGAATGTTATGAAATGGAACTGGGAGAACCGGATGCCAGTGGCAGACGGCGTCCGGTTATTAAACCGGGTAGCGAATTCATCATGGAAGTCGATGTGATAGTTGTTGCACTCGGTACTACTCCCAATCCCCTCATTCCCTCTACTACCCTGGGGTTGGAAGTTACAAAACGCGGCACAGTGGTGGCAGATGAAGTTACAGGCAAAAGCGTCAAAGACAAAGTCTGGGCAGGTGGTGATGTGGTAACCGGTTCTGCAACCGTCATAAGTGCCATGGGTGCCGGCAAAAGGGCTGCAGCTTCCATTCATGCTTTCTTAACCGGATCAAATTAATAAGTATTTATTGACAGTTAACTGCGATTTTGTTTATTATAAATATAATTGAATATTGTAAAGGCTGTGATCGAGAATAGTAAATTCCGTTTTGAAGGCTACAGAGAGTCAGAATAGGTGAGAGCTGATGCCGGATGCGGAGTTGAATGGGCTCGGGAGCTGCAAACCGAAAGATTATATTTCGAGTAGGCTTTGACGCAAGGATAGCGTAATCATAATCCAGGGTATCGCCTGCAGGCTGTACCTGAAAGAGATAATCCGGAAATGGATTAAAAAGGGTGGCACCGCGAAGTATAAACCTCTCGCCCCTTGGCGAGAGGTTTAATTTTTATCATATGGAGGTAAATCGTGAGTATCTTATTCAAGGAATGGCCCGTAAGGGCCGTGCCGCAAACATAAAAATAGACAAAAATAAAGAAAATGCTTTTCTGATTATTAAAATGGAAAATTATTCTTGAGGAGAAGAGAAATTGAAAGAAGCCACAAAGATCATTTTAAAAGAAAAAGATATGCCTACTTCCTGGTATAACATACTCCCAGACTTACCCAAGCCTTTGCCTCCACTACTCCATCCGCAAACACACGAGCCCACCATCCTACCACCACCCCTGTTTCCTTCATTTTTAAATGACCAGGAATTCAGCAAGGAACATTTTATTGAAATACCCGAAGAAATACAGGAAATTTACAAGCTGTACAGACCCACACCTTTAATTCGAGCGCGCCGTCTTGAAAAGCTGTTGGGTACACCGGCAAAGATATTCTATAAATACGAAGGTGTAAGCCCTGCGGGAAGTCACAAACTAAATACAGCTATAGCTCAGGCCTATTATAACAAAAAGGCAGGAATAAAACGGCTGGTAACAGAAACAGGTGCGGGTCAGTGGGGAAGTGCTCTTTCGCTGGCATGTCAGTTTTTCGGTCTGGAATGTAAGGTCTATATGGTCAAGGTCAGCTACAACCAGAAACCCTACCGACGTGTAATGATGGAAACATGGGGTGCAAATGTGGTTGCCAGTCCCAGTACCGATACCAATATCGGAAAACAAATCCTGGCAGAAGATCCTAATTCACCCGGCAGTTTGGGTATTGCCATCAGTGAAGCCTGCGAGGATGCCTTTAGCCGTGAAGATACCTGCTATACACTGGGCAGTGTTCTCAACCATGTGATTTTGCACCAGTCGATTATTGGACTGGAAACACAGAAGCAGTTAGAGAAGGCTGATGAGGAAGTAGATATCCTCATAGGCTGTGTAGGAGGGGGCAGTAATTTCGGCGGAATAGCCGTACCATTTGTAGCGGAAAAGATCAAGAAAGGCAAAAAAACACAGATAATAGCTGTTGAACCTACTGCCTGTCCTTCAATGACTAAGGGGCCATATACATGGGATTTTGGAGATGTGGCAGGAATGGCACCGATTGTAAAAATGTTTACACTCGGACACTCATTTATACCATCACCGATTCATGCTGGTGGCCTTCGCTATCATGGCATGTCGCCGCTTATATCACACCTTCACAAACTTGGATTAATCGAAGCAAGGGCTGTCGACCAAAAATCTACTTTCGAAAGCGCCATCAAATTCGCCCGCAGTGAAGGAATTATCCCGGCCCCAGAACCCTCACATGCTATTAAAGTGCTCATCGATGAAGCGCTTAAATGCAAAGAATCCGGTGAGAAAAAGACCATTGTAATGAACTTGAGCGGTCATGGTCATTTCGATCTCAGTGCTTACGATCAGTTCATTCATGGTAAACTCGAGGCCGATGCCTATTCTGAAGATAGCGTCCAGAAAGCTCTTGCCAAGCTACCCAAAGTAGCATATGTAGAAAAATAACCGATTATTTAAAGATGGGCGGGTTGCTTAATTAATAGACCTGCCCATCTTTTTGCTCGTACAATACCTTTATGCTAAAATCCCGTTAAAGAATTGACAGGAAACGAGATAGCCCATATGAAAAGGCTTTTAGCAACCATTTTATTTCTGGTTTTATTTCTATCGTTCACATCCTGCTATATAGAGATAAAGGCTAACAACCCGACACCCGTTAGTATCGTCACAGAAACCGGTCAATCCATTTCCCCAATCGATCCCGGCTGGAAAGCTCCAGGAGTTAATTCCTCTGCACCAGTATTGCCGGATATTGCGGATGTTGTAGAAAAAAGCTATCGCTCAGTCGTAACGATCACTACCGAACAGGTCGTCAATGATATATTCAGCAGACAGATAACGCAATCAGGTGCCGGATCCGGATGGGTGCTGGATAGAAAGGGTATTATTGTTACAAACAACCATGTAATAGAAAATGCCAATAAAGTCGTCATTCAATTTGCCGATGGCAGGACTTTTGAAACAAATCCCGCCAATATTTTTCGCGATCCCACAACAGACCTTGCAATAATCAAAGTGGACGTGCCAAACCTCGAACCTCTACCCGTCGGCGACTCATCCAAGCTACGTGTTGGCGACTGGGTAGTAGCCATAGGGAATCCACTTGGAAAGGGAATCAAAGCTAAAGAGGGTATTATAAGCGGCCTGAAGGTATCGCTTTCGGTAAATGAGGAAGAGGAGTCTCTATTTGATTTAATCGAGACTTCTGCAGCCATCAATCCGGGAAACAGCGGTGGCCCACTCCTTAATATGAAAGGGGAGGTAATTGGTATAACAAGCGCCAAGATAGCTTCTGTCGGGGTAGAAGGCATGGGTTATGCAATAAGCATAAATTCTGCTTTACCCATTCTTCAGGAACTTATTAATAAGGGATACGTCACACGTCCTTTCTTAGGCGTAGAACTGTACACGGTTAACGATTATATAGCCTACAATTACGGCCTATCAAAAAATCGCGGTGCTATAATTACATACGTTCAGCCGGGCAGTCCTGCCGCTAGAGCCGGACTTAAGCGATTCGATATAATAGTAAACTTCAAAGGACAGGAAATAAATACTGCACCCGAATTACTCAGAATACTCCGCAATTCACAAATCGGTGAAGAAGTAAATATTACCTATATACGAGGAAAAAGTACATTCACCACCACGGCCAAATTGGCAACCAGTCCGCCACCTAAATAAGGCCGCAGAGATCAAACACTCTATCAGGTTACCGCTCTTTTTTAATTGCAAGCCTTAATTCTATTCCGGATATTTTGAATTTCTCAGAATAAGCGCCATCGTCACCACCACCCTTCAATAACGTGGTACTTAGAGTTTCCTGCATAATGTAACCGGCATATTTCTCCATAACACTATCAATCAGTTTATCGCCCATATAATAGGTGACAACATGATCTGCAATCTCCAACCCTGCAGACCGCCGCATAGTCTGGAGCCGTCTAACGATTTCTCTGGCTAATCCCTCATTGAAAAGCTCCTCAGTTATTGTGGTCACGATTCCAACTTGATAATCGCCTTCCACCACTACCGAAAAATGCTTATTTTCCTTTAAATCTCCAGCAGAAAACTCGATATTCTTGACATTAAGCTCATCCATTATCTGCGAAGATAGTCTTCTCAATAATCCTTGTTCAAAAGATGATCTGGTTTTAACTACAACACTCGACAGAGGTTGCCTAACTTTTACCGAGCTCTTTGAACGAGCGGCCCTGCCCATACTGCATACTTTCATAGCCAGCTCAGTGGCAGTCATTATATCTTCATCAATTAAATTATGATCAAATTGAGGGAATTCCACTAAATGTACACTCTCCGGCGCATTTTTATCTATACTTCTTACCAGGTTTTGATATATATCCTCAGCGAGAAAAGGAATAAAAGGCGCACATACCTTTGAAAGTGTTACCAGTGTATGGTAAAGCGTATGATAAGCCGATATCTTGTCATCATCATTCTGGCTTTTCCAGAAACGTCTGCGGCTACGCCTCACATACCAGTTAGAAAGGTCGTTAACAAAATTTTCAATTTTGCGCCCTGCAGTAGTAGGATCGTAATTATTCAGTAAGTCATCCACTTCGGAAATTAATCTGTTTAGGCTTGAAAGCAGCCATTTATCAAGGTCCGATACGGGATTAATTGATCTGTTATCCGGCGTGAAATTATCTATATTTGCATAAATAACGAAAAAGGAATAAGTGTTCCACAGAGTCATCATGAAGTTTTTCATCGCCTCAGCAACCATAGCAGGCGACATCCGTCTGACATTTCCAGGCGGGGTTGCAGTAAACATATACCATCGGAGAGCATCAGCACCATAAGAATCCAGCACGGTCCAAGGATCAATAACGTTACCCTTTGTTTTGCTCATCTTCTCGCCTTGAGCATCTAAAATATGGCCTAGGCAAATTACATTTTTATAACATGGCTGTTCGAAGACAAGGGTGGAAATAGCATGCAGACTGTAAAACCACCCTCTCGTTTGATCAACCGCTTCAGAAATGTAATCGGCAGGAAAGCTTTCTTTAAACTTATCTACATTTTCAAAAGGATAATGCCATTGTGCGAAAGGCATAGATCCCGAATCAAACCAGCAGTCGATAACTTCCGGCTGGCGGAACATGGTAGATCCGCATTTTTTACAATTAAATGCGACTTGATCGATAAAGGGCCTGTGAAGATCCATACCATCCATATAACCCTCGAGCCCCTCTTTTTTCTTTAACTCCTCTATCCCACCAATACACTCATACTGACCACAATTTTCACACTGCCAAATATTGAGTGGTGTTCCCCAATACCTTTCACGTGAAAAAGCCCAATCCACATTGTTCTGCAACCAATCACCAAAACGGCCTTCCTTTATATGCGCCGGATACCAGTTGATTTGCCTGTTACCTGCTATCATCTCTTCTTTTTTGGCTGATGTTTTTATATACCAGGTTTTCTTGGCATAGTATACAAGAGGCGAATCACACCGCCAGCAAAATGGATACGTATGTGTAATTTGCTCGCTTTTATAGAGAAGCCCTCTCGATTCAAGGTCCTGAATTACATCGGCGTCAGCTGCTTTAACAAATTTACCAGAAAATGGATATGTCCCTGTTATATTGCCTGCCAGGTCAACCTGCTGAACGAAGTCAAGATTATTTTCAATGCCAGCCACAAAGTCAACTTCACCAAAGGCAGGAGCTATATGTACAATTCCTGTTCCGTCCTCCATTGATACGAAATCTGCATTGATTACCCTGTACAGCAAACCAGAGTCCGGTTTCTGGATATCAAAAACACCCTGGGTTCCCTCTCTAACTCTTCGTCTTTCAACATTAAAATCATGAGGGTTATATAAAGGAAAATAGAGTGAGCCAGCCAGTTTATCACCAGAATAAGTTCTTAGCACCGGCCTATCACCCAATCCTATTTGATTTTTTAACGAGAGCGCAAAAATCAGGTATGTACCGTTATCTTCAACCACGGCATATTCGGCATCCGAAGCGAGCGCCAGAGCGGTATTGCCAGGAAGAGTCCATGGAGTAGTTGTCCAGGCCAAAAAATAGGCTTTACCTTCTTCAACAGCTCTGCGCAACGAAAATTTGTCAGGATTATCATCTATCACATCCTTAGGTAGCTTTGCTATTCTGAACTTTATATAGACTGATGGATCCACTGTATCATCCTTATAACCCAATGCAACTTCATGAGAACTTAATGACGTGCCACATCTCGGACAGTGGGGCGTAACTTTATAACCCTGATAAATAAGATTCTTTTCCCACATCTGCTTTAATGCCCACCAGCAGGATTCGATATAAGAGTTATCAAGCGTAACATAAGGATGCTCTATATCCAGCCAGAAACCGATACGTTCTGTGAGAGAGTCCCATTGCTTTACATATTTAAAAACACTTTCTCTGCACAAAGCATTAAATTTATCTATTCCGTAATTTTCTATCTGGGTTTTGCCACTAAATCCCAGCATTTTTTCCACTTCCAGCTCAACCGGCAAACCATGGGTATCCCATCCGGCCTTTCTTGGGACACAATACCCCTTCATAGTCTTATAACGTGGTATCACATCCTTAAAAACCCGCGAAAGTACATGATGGATTCCAGGATTACCATTAGCGGTAGGCGGCCCTTCATAAAATATAAATTTAGGCGCCGTTTTTCTGATTTCAATACTTTTTTCGAAAATATTGTTTTCTTTCCAGAACTTGAGTACCTTCATCTCCAGTTCTGGAAAACTGATTCTGCTTCCGACCGGTTGGAACATACTCAACGTTTCCTTGATTGAATTATAACCCGGCGACTTTCGCCTTCGCCGGTACTTTGCGTTATAACCTCCGGATTATTAGCAAGCGTAATATGGATAATTCGCCTTTCGTCGGGTGGCATGGGTTCCATCGTTATAGGTCGCTTCCTGCGGATTACCTGCTCGGCAAGTCGCAATGCGAGTTTTTTTAATGCTTCATAGTGACGTTTTTTGTACCAATCAACATCTACACTTATAGATACCCATTTCTTAATCTTTTCCGCGACAATAAGCCTCACAAGATATTGAAGAGAAGATAATGCCTGTCCCCTACGTCCTATTAAAACGCCGAGATCATCTCCCTCGATATTTAAGGATATTGGTGCAGTATTATCTGATGATCTGGCAATTTCAACAGTAGCTGATATCTCCATCTTACTTAATAAATCAGCCAATACCTGTTTGGCTATTATTGCCACATCCTGATACTCTTCCTTTGATATTCTCTCTGTTTGGTCATTTATCAAAGCTTGCTTTTCACTGCTCTCAGGAATAATCACTCTTATCCTAGCATCTTCAGCGCCAACACCCAGAACGCCGGATTTTCCTTTTTTTATAACAATTATCTCGACTTCATCTTTTGATACGCCGAGTTGCTCTAATGCCGTTCTGGTCGCTTCTTCAACCGTTTTAGCGGTAATCTCCAGTTCCTTCAATTCTAATCCTTTTTCTTTTCGCTCCCTTCTTTTAATCTCTTAGTACTCTGTTCAGTTTTCTGCACATTGGCTGGCTGGGGCTGAGGTTTCAGAAAAGCAAAAGATAAATAACCCCAACCACCACCAACAAAATACTGAATAATTATTCCAATTATATTGGAAACTACCCAGTATAGAGCCAGTCCACTGGGGAAAGAGAGAGTAAAAAAAGCAAACATCATAGGCATCATTAAAGTTGTCATGCTGGACATCTGCTGCTGGCGCGGATCGGTACTGGGTGGAGTAACCATCTTCTGCTGAACCCACATCGTAAAACCAACCAAAATAGCCAGAATCAATGTATTATCCGGCTGAGATAACTTTAAACCCAGAAAATCTTCATTCAGAGGAATAGCCCTACCTACTATTTCCCAATTATAGAGATGTTGCGAAAGAGCGAGAAGATTTTCAGGAGTTGCTGCTAGAGCCTGCATTATAGACTGATATAGAGCTATCCATATAGGCAATTGTATCAACATAGGCCACATACAACCCAGAGGATTTATCCCCGCTTCTTTATAAACCTGCATCAACTCCTGTTGCAAACGCTTTTGATCGCGGGCATATTTTTTCTGTATTTCCTGTATCTTCGGCTGCAAAGATTGCATCGCCTTGGTTGATTGGGTTTGCCTAATTGTTAAAGGCATTAGTATCAATCGGATAACAACCGTAAGCAAGATAATGGCCAAACCGAAATTATGAAAACAATATTCCGATAACGCTATAAGCCCGTTAAGCATGGGGTCAAGTATAATTAAATTCCAAATATCAACCATTTAATTAACCTATTTTAAAAATGAAGAGAACTTCCATTTGATCGTGCCAGTGGTAGTATCAACAGCATAAACATTGTGATCGCGCGCATATATATATACCATATCTCCATCAGTATAAGGAGGGGACATGACTGTAAAGCCTATCGGCATCTCCTTTTCTAATGTTCCATTTTCTGCTTTTATTTTATAGAGAATGCCCTTATCACATACAGCCAGAACATAGCTATCCGTAAGAGCTATCGGGGCAATTACAGGGCCAGCAGTCTCAAATTGCCATAACTCTTTGCCCGTACTGGCATCCAGAGAATACACTTTATGATCGAGGCATGCCGCATATATGCGTCCATTATCAACAATCGGTTTCGCCCAGAACCAATTGCCACCTGTAAATTTCCATATTTCTCGACCGCTATTTTTATCGATTGAATAAAGGTTACGATCAAAAGTACCGAAATACAGGCTATTTTTAAAAACCGTTAATGATGATGAAACGGCTGAAGGGACTTTAATGCTCCATAAAGTTTTACCCGTATCAGCATCCAGAGCTAAAACTTCGCCAGCATAATTGCCGGCATATAATACACCGTTATCGATCGCCGGTGCGACCCATATTTTCCCCTCTGTCTCGTGCTCCCATCTAAAATCTCCTGTAGCAGCATCAATTGAATATATTTTCCGATTTGAGCTGACAAAATATAGATTTTGTCCATCAGTTACAATATCCGCTATAATCGATCCAACTGTCTCATATGATTCCCGGGGGAAAATCCATCTAACCACCCCTCTATCAGCATTAATGGCATATATCTTCCCATTATATGTCCCGACGTAAACCAGCCCACCCGTAACCGCCGGAGTATCATAAATTCCCTGCGACGTACCCGACGACGGTGAACACATAGCGCCGCAGGCCGAGCCAGGGACAGAAGTCTTTATAAGATACGACCATTCATTTGCTGCCGGATAAGTCTTATTTTCACTACGGGCAACTGGGTCAATAGCAATTACCCTGCCCTCCATAGAACCAAAGCACAGAACCTGCTTGTATTTAACAAAACCCGACCAGCCCTGGGCCTGCGTTCCTGAACATGAAGCGCTTCCGCTGCTGTCACCACAACCAGTTAAAAATACCGAAATTAAAATTCCAACAAATAAAATTGTTTTTATATATTTCATGTATTACCCTGATTAATAATTTC
This sequence comes from Dehalococcoidia bacterium, assembly GCA_034436215.1. GTDB lineage: Bacteria > Chloroflexota > Dehalococcoidia > GIF9 > UBA5629 > UBA6808. Next base: position 1,917 of record DAOTVU010000008.1, on the reverse strand, counting down.
AGTTTTCTACGGAACAGAGTCATAGCCGCCGCTGTTCCACGGATTACAACGACATATCCTAAAAAAGGTCATCCACCCTCCTTTAATTATGCCGTATTTTTCAATCGCCTCATATCCATATTGTGAACATGTCGGCTGAAAACGGCAAGAAGAAGGAGTTACCCTAGAAATCGTCAACTGATAAAGTTTAATTAACTTCAGAATGAGCTTTTTCAACATTTATTTTCAATATACCTGCCCGATCTAACAGGCGGTTTACGCTGTCGCTTATCGATTGAAAATCGGCATCGATGATACCCTTACGGGCAATAAAAACGATATCCCAACCCGGTTTAACATCCAGCTTACGAACACTTTCTTTAATCAATCTTTTTATCCGGTTGCGCACCGTTGCTTTTCCTATATTTGTGCTTACTGAGTAACCTATTCTGCTGATATCCAAGCTATTTGCCATTATTTTTAAAACGACCCTGCTATCAGCATAGGCCCTGCCATGCTCGTAAATTGTTACATATTGAGATCTCCTGGTCAAAGCCAATTTCTTGGCCATTACTCACTAAACCCTAGTTAATTTCCAGCGACCTTTTGTGCGGCGAGCCTTCAAAACATCACGGCCACTCCTGGTAGCCATTCTAGCTCTGAAACCGTGTTTTCTGACCCTTCCTCTTTTTTTCGGCTGATAAGTCCTTTTAGGCAATTTATCACTCCAAATGCAATTATGTTCGTTTTTCGGCACCTATATTAAACACGTGGTTGGGGGCAGCAGGAAGTAAAGCTAGAAAACGAGACCGCTTTATAGCTTGAGCCAACCGTCGCTGATGCCTTGCACAAACGCCAGTTCTTCTGCGTGGTACTATTTTGCCACGATCAGAAACAAATCTCTGTATTAAAGAAACATTTTTATAATCAATGGGAGTTTTTTCAGCACAAAAAACACATATCTTAGGCTTTACTACAAACTTGCGTCCTTTTTCCTTCTTTGTTTGAGTAGTAGAATTAGTTTCCATCAGTATTTAGAATCTCCTCCTTAACAGTAAAAGGGTTTAAAACGGTATATCTTCCGGTTCAATATCACCTTCTGCTTCGCCGATTTCTTCAGGTGGCAATGCTCCAGCGCCCTGGCGGTCTATAAATAGGACCCGATCAGCATTGACTTCCAATCTTGTTCTTTTCACACCATCTTTACCTTCCCATGTACTAGTATGAAGAGATCCTTCAACATAAACAAGTTTGCCTTTAGCCAGAAACTGATTACAGGTTTCAGCCTGTCTACGCCATGCGCTGACTCTAAACCATTCAGTTTCCTTTTTTACAGAACCGTCGGGCTGTGTCACCATACGATTAGTAGCCATTGTAAAGGTAGTTACAGGAATACCATTGGGAGTAAACCTCATTTCGGGATCACCGCCAACATTACCGATTAAGAGAATTTTATTCAAACTCGCCATCTATCCCCTCCAGAATTCAGCTATTCTCACGAACAAATAAATATCTCAAAATATTATCGGTGAGCTTCAGGTTGGCATCCAGATCCTTAAGTGCTGCTGGTTTTATTTCAACTCTTTCCAGCACATAATTGCCCTCTGTCTGCTTCTTTATCGGATAAGCAAGCTTCCTTTTGCCCCATAAATTGGTTTCGTTTACAGTTCCACCAAACTTTGTTATCTGGCTGTTGATATTATCCAGAAGCTTGGTCGAGTCTTCTTCAGACAAATTTGCATTTAAAATAAAAACCAGCTCATAACTGGGCACAGTAAATCCTCCAGATCGCGAAATTCTATAGATTATAGCATACACTCCACATCTGCAACAACAAATCAAATTTGGTTACTGTGACAGATTTGTCGGTTTTGAGTTAGAGAGACCCTGCAAAACATTATACCGCTATCCTGGTTAGAGATTTTAGTAGTTCGACCC
>DAOTVU010000007.1:0-4068 GCA_034436215.1 Dehalococcoidia bacterium | reverse complement strand
AAAGGAAAAACACTGGAAGGTCAGGAAGTCAATTGCGGAAGTAGAGCATCCGCAACTGGGAAGATTTATGGTCCCCAATTCTATACCCAAAATGTCGGAATCGCCTCCCAGAATTAAATGGATCAGGTTTGGACTTGGTGAGGATAACGAGCTAATTTATAAAAAATATGGCTTGAAATAGGGTCTTCCTGTCGTGAATTTAATTAACACGGTTCTGGGGCAGATTGACGTCGAAAAGCTCGGGAAAACCCTGGTCCATGAGCATATTGTTGGTGGATATCCGGGTTGGGAATGTGATGCTCTTGCACGGCCCTATGACAGAAAGAAAATTGTAAGCGTATGTGTTAAAAATGTAGAGCCGGTAAAGGAATATGGCATTCAGTCGATTATTGATGCTACACCTATCGATCTCAGTCGTGATGTGCAAGTTTTGAAGGAAGTTTCCGAAATACTACGGATTAATATAATATGCGCCACTGGAATGTATATGGAAGAACTGGGCAAATGGGCATATTTAAAACAACGTAGCAGGAGTGGTGTTGGTGATATGGCACAGGAGCTTTATGATACCTATATGCACGAATTAACTGTTGGTATCAAAGACACGGGTATTAAAGCGGGTGTTATAAAGGTAGCCACAGGATTTAATAACATATCGGAATGCGAGATGGCTTCTTTGAAAGCTGCTGCAAGGGCACAGAAAGCGACAGGAGTCCCTATTGTTACACACACCGAAAACGGCACTATGGGCCCGGAGCAGCTTGATGTGCTGTTGAAAGAGGGAGTTGATCCGTTAAAAATAATGTGCGGACATATGTGCTGTAATTCATCCATCGAATATCAGCTTGAAGTATTAAAAAGAAAAACTTTTATTGCATTTGACCGGTTCGGTGTCGAGGCAATAATGCCTGATGAGGTGAGGAAGATCATGTTGGTAGGCCTGATTGGTTCGGGGTATGCCGACCGGATCATGCTATCGCAGGATTGTTTTGGTTGTGGATTCGGCAGAGGTGGAATATTGCCCGAAAATCAAAAGAGAAAACTACAAAATTGGACATATACAAATATATTCCGCAATATATTACCCGCCTTAAGAGCAGCCGGTATTACTGAAGAGCAGATTAATCAAATGATGGTGGAAAATCCCAGACGGCTGTTTGAGAACAGGAGCTTATCCTAACCAAGCCAGCGCTTGCGACGGCGGTAGTGTTTTACATCTTTATAGCTTTTCTTTTCGCCGACTTCACTCAGACCGAGATAAAATTCCTTTATGTCTTCATTTTCACGTAATTTATCAGTTGGCCCATCGAGTACAATTCGGCCATTTTCCATGACATAGCCATAACTTGCCAAGTCAAGAGCAGCCCGTGCATTTTGCTCTACCAGGAGCATGGCAGTTTTTTCCTCTTGATTGATTCGGTATATAACAGTGAATATCTCCTCAACCATTCTCGGGCTGAGACCGAGAGATGGTTCGTCAAGAAGCATAAGCTTGGGGCGCGCCATTAAGGCACTGCCTATTACCAGCATTTGCTGCTCACCGCCTGAAAGGTAGCCGCTCGTTCGTGTACGTAGTTGCTTTAGCCTGGGAAAATATTGGTACATAAGGTCTAAATCGCTTTTAACCTTTTCCCTATTTCTTACTGAATATGCACCGGCAAGTAGATTTTCTTCTACTGTCAGATGTTGAAATACGAGACGCCCTTCAAGAATCTGGGCGATGCCTAATTTAACGGTTGTTTCAGGGTCGCCGTTATCAATTCGAATACTATCGAATTCAATTGAACCATCAGTAACCCTGCCGTCTTCAATAGAAAGCAGGCCGGAAATGGCCTTTAGGGTTGTGGTTTTACCTGCACCGTTGGCACCTAGTAGCGCCACAATTACGCCGTCAGGTACTTCAAGTGAAATTCCTTTTAACACCAGAATAACGTTGCTGTATATTACCTCGACATTATTCAATTTGAGCATGGGCAGCTCCTTTTCACACGGGGCAAGCAAATCCGCTTGCCCCGTGTGTTTCAGTATTAGTTACTTGAAATATCCTTCTGGCCAGCCGGCTGCTTTCCAGTTGTATTCGGCCGTTCTAAATTTGGCAGGCCGTATATCAGGTGAAGTAAGCGTGCCGGTTATAGGGATCGTTACACCGTTTTCGTATTTCATCATGAAACATTTGTTGTTGTAACGAGTTCCTTCGGTACAGCCCCATCTTGAAATGCCACCGAGATCGAGATCACGGGTATTTATGAAGGTTTTATAAACGGCGACACTGTCAAGCTTATCCCATCCATAATCCTTAACAGCTTTTTGTATAATCCCGATTACCCAGTAGTAATAGAGCATACCGCTAACATATGAACCACCTCGATATGTCTCAGGATGATTGTTCTGATCGAAAAGTTGTGAGATTAACTCCATGCCCTCGTTATCCTGTTTTTGCCCTTTTGGTTTGAAAGAGGGGACATGGAATGGGCCCACAACACCCTCAAGCGCTTCTTTACCAACCAGGTTTACTATATCAGATTGCATGCCCCATAGTACTGTGGCAACTTTAACCTTACCCTGAAAACCCGAAGCTTTTAAACTCTTGTAAAAGGCAGCACCACTGGAAGCGAAATAGAAACCATAAAGATAATCGGGATTGGACTGCATTACCCTTAGGATATCACTGCTCAGGTCAAGAGCTCTGAAATCGAAATATTCTGTAGCAACAACTTCGATATTTGGTTTGGTTTTAATATACTCCATAACTTCAGGTGAAGCACAATCGTGGCCTACGTATATATCTGGACCGAAGAAGGCAAGCCGACATTTTCGATCTGGATTCGTTTTGGCCCATTCTGCACTGAGCCAGTCGATAAAGGTACACGTCAGATCAGGATATGTTCCTGAAACGCCTATGATCCAGGAAGGTGGCCAGACCATGCTTGTTGATACGGAAGTAGTATTACACGGTATTTGATCTTCAACAAACCTTGCAGCTAGGGCATCAGCGGATGAGTATACGCCGACGGTTAGCGGCTTGGGTGTGATTTCTCTTACTTTGGCATATTCGGTGATTAACACAGCTTTATCACCTCTGGTATCATGCCACTCCATGCGCAGGGGAACACCGTCGATTCCACCTTTTGAATTTAGATATTTAACCAGGTCTTCAGAGGCTGCAACCGTAGGCATTGTGCTGACTGACATTGGGCCTGACATGTCATGTATGGCGTAAATGACTATTTCTTTAGGTTTTTTTACTTCGGGCGTGGTTGTAGGAGCCGAAATGGACTCTTTAGCTGGTGTACACCCTACGATAACCGGAATTAGTAGAGCCATCAGCATTAGGCAAGCGAGAATAATGTGTATCTTTGACTTCAAATTATACCTCCGTTAGAAATTTATTTTTCTATTTCAGGGAATTTATTATCATTTATCAGGTATCGCTTCTCACCTCCTTATTTAATAGGAAAATGGGTTGAGTCTATAGGATAATTTGAATTGTTCCCAACGATGTGCCATCCCTCTCGGTTCAAAGATGAGAAACAGCAGTATTACAATGCCGAACACAAAAGGCGCAATAGCCGGAGCGACGGTACCCGGTGGCATTCCTAAAAGGTTACCCAACCCGGGAGCAATAAACTTGGCCAATTCATCAAGGATAATCAACGATATGCAACCCATGAATACGCCAGCATTGCTTCCCAAACCCCCGACTATTAGCATGCCCAGGAAAAGAACAGAATTACTAATATTAAATTGTTCGGGTGTGAGGAAGCGTGTCCATTCAGACCATAATGCACCAGCCACACCCGCGTAAAGCGAGCATATAAAGAAAGCCAGCAATTTGTATCTCATGAGACTAATTCCCATGAGCTCTGCTGCTAGATCGTTATCGCGGATTGCAATAAAAGCGCGGCCGGTATGACTGCGTCTAAGATTTATGGAAAAGTAAGTTCCTAGAACTACGATTATCCAAATTAACAAGAACATACTGGCAGGACTTGTCAAAGGGATATCAAAAAATTTAATAGACGGTACATCTATGCCCATTATGCCGCCGGTAACTTCCTGCCAGGCATG
>DAOTVU010000006.1:0-2855 GCA_034436215.1 Dehalococcoidia bacterium | reverse complement strand
GTATTCACATCCTTTGAGCAGGGCAGCCTTATTCAATTCAAGTTGTCGTTTATCCCTGGAGTGCATCCGGTTAAGTACCCTGATTATACTCATTGTGGAAACTATCTGTCTGTTTGCCAGTACGGCCCCCAGAGCAACCAGATTACCGACCGATTCATCACCCAGATCCTTGGCCAGCTCAACTGTAGGGACATAGACAGCATGTATATCAGTTCTCTCCGATTTATCAGGTATGAGTGATTCATTGACCATTAGCAGCCCGCCGCTTTTAACCGACGGTTCCAGCATATGGTAGGCCGCCGGGTTCATGGCAACACCTATGTCCGGATGTGTGATGAAGATCGATCCAATCCTTTCATCAGCGATATTTACAAAACATGAGCACATCCCACCTCTTTTCTCGCCGCTGTAATAGGGAAGCCAGGTAACTTCTCTGCCTTCTTCAAAGCTGGCTTCCATAAGCAGTCTGCCGATAAACAGTACACCCTGGCCCCCAAAGCCGGAGATGGTGATTTCGCAATTCATCCTCGCATACTCCTGCGCAGTCTCTCAACTTCCGGTATAACCTTGAACTCACCCAGTGGGTACTGTGGAATCATTTTCTCATTCATCCAGGCAGGGGCCTGCCTCGGCTCTACCTTCCAGTTGATGGGGCACATTGAGAGCACTTCGACTAACGAAAGACCCAGACCCGCCATTTGAGCTCTGAAGGCAATTTCGATTGCCTTTCTGGCTTTACGCACATTGGCTGGCGTATGAACGGCCACTCTGGCGATATATGAAGGCCCATCCAGCGTCGCCAGCATCTCGCTGACCCGGATGGGGAAGCCCGCCTGCTTTTCGGAACGCCCCAGAGGCGTCGATGAAGTGTACATGCCCAGCAGTGTGGTGGGCGCAAGCTGTCCACCGGTCATACCGTAGGTAGCATTATTAGCAAAAATCACGGTAAAATTCTCTCCTCTGGCGCAGGCATGAACAATCTCGGCCATGCCTATCGAGGCAAGGTCGCCATCGCCCTGAATGGTGAAGGCTATCAGTTCCGGATGACAGCGCTTGATAGCTGTGGCTACCGCCGGTGCACGACCATGAGCGGCTTCAAGACCATCTACCTTAAAATAGGCATATGATGTAACCGTGCATCCGATTGATCCGATGCATATCGCCCTCTCCTGTATGCCAAGTTCATCTATAACCTCGCCAATCATACGCTGAATGATGCCATGGCCGCATCCCGGACAAAAATGCGTGGGACGATCTTCCATGACCTCAGGTCTGCCGAAAATGCGGTATTCTTCTTCGTTCATTTTTCTGTTCATTTTTACACCAATAAATCGAGCGCTTCGAAAATGGCGTCTGCTGTCAAGGGTACACCACCGTAGCTGTTGACCAATCTGATCTCACTATCATTTCCAACCGCCATTCTGACATCTTCCAGCATCTGACCCCCGCTCATTTCAGCCACTACAAACTTACACCCTCGTTCAGCCAGGTCCGCCAGCGGCTGGTAGGGGAAAGGCATCACTGTGATGGGTCGAAGAAGTCCCACTTTTATTTTATTTCTTCGTGCCATTTGCATAGCACTTAGGCCCGAACGTGCGGCGCTTCCGAATGCAATAAGCACAATCTCAGCATCTTCCAGGTTCAGACCCTCATAGCGCATTTCCTGCTGTCGCATGCGCTCCCATTTTTCCAGCAGTAACTTGATCCTGGCTGGATGATCAATGGGATTCATCTCGAACGAATTTATAAGGTTCTTGGGGCGACCCTTTGCACCCGTAATTGCCCACTTTTTTTCAGGCAGAGCTCTCACCGGATCGCGCATAACAACCGGCTCCATAGCCTGGCCAAGGAAGCCATCAGCCATCACAATGACCGGGTTGCGGTATTTATCAGCCAGTTCGAAGGCCAGCATCGTCAGGTCCATCATCTCCTGTACGGTAGAAGGAGCGAGACAGATGAGCGAATAATCGCCATGTCCACCTCCCCTCGTACATTGCATGTAGTCGCCCTGAGCACCTCCTATATTACCGAGCCCTGGCCCTGCGCGCATGATATTGGCGATCACCGCCGGTGTTTCCGAGCCCGCCATATATGATATACCCTCCTGCTGAAGGCTAAATCCGGGGCTGGAAGTCGAAGTCATGGCTCTTATGCCAGTAGCCGCCGCTCCGTAAACCATATTTATGGCTGCCAGCTCGCTCTCCGTCTGCAGGAAAACACCTCCCACCTCGGGCATTCGATGCGCCATGTGCTCGAGCAGGTCGTTTTGTGGAGTTATGGGATAACCGAAATAAGCACGGCAGCCTGCCAGGATAGCCCCTTCGGCTACGGCAATATTACCCCCCATGAGGGTTCTTTCCGACATGAGATGATTCCTCGAACAAAATATTCAGACAGCGTCACCGCTGTCTAGCCTGCGGCTGCGGTATACGGTGATCGCCATATCGGGGCACATGATAGCACAGGATTTACACCCGGTACACTCATATGCCCTGTCCGGTTTTATCTCAGCGTAATTTACACCGTATCTGTTAAAATTTTGAGAAACACCGATTATTTCCCTCGGGCAAACCGACACACAGTAAAGACATGCTTTACATTTTTCACTGTCAATCACCACGAAGTGAGTTTTACGGCTTTCGGAGATCAGCAACTTATAAAACTCCTTACTAAAAAGCGAAAATCAAAAGATAGTTTACATACGAAAGGTATCTCTGTCAAGCAAATGTAAGCGTCCATAACATATTGGACTTTTTGGAGGGGGTTGAGAATTTGTCTATATAATACCTGAGTGGAGGGATGTTACCAATACCTATATGGGCCTTTTCGGTATTGTATAATATTAGGTAATCCAT
>DAOTVU010000005.1:0-13064 GCA_034436215.1 Dehalococcoidia bacterium | reverse complement strand
AAAAAATACTGTGAAGGATTGGGCACTTCATTCAGGCCCGTTCCGCTCATTTCAAATATACCTACTTCGTTTGTAGAGCCAAATCTATTTTTAACACTCCTCAAGATACGATAGCTATTGTATGATTCACCTTCCAGATACAGGACAACATCTACAATATGTTCAAGTGCCTTTGGGCCGGCAATAGCGCCGTCTTTAGTAACATGGCCGGATATAAAAACGGGTACATCCCTCTGCTTTGCCCACCGCAGCAATCTCAATGTACATTCACGAATCTGGTTTATACTGCCCGGCGCACCGTTTATTTCATCGATATGTACGGTCTGAATCGAGTCTATAACCACCAGCGAAGGATTGGCCGTTTCGAGTCTGGCTTCCACATTCTCCATATTTGTTTCAGGATAAATGTAAATCCCCCTTCCGGTAACACCGAGTCTGTCGGCCCGCATTTTAAGCTGTTGTGATGACTCCTCCCCGGAAACATAGATTATCTCGCCGCTCCTACGCGCTATAGCATCGGATAATTGAAGTAACAACGTCGATTTCCCTATACCCGGTTCACCACCTATCAGAACTACCGACCCTGCCACCAATCCACCCCCGAGTACGCGATTCAGTTCTTCTATAGGAAAGGAAATCCTTGTGTAGGAATCCTGCTTTAACTGTGATAGTTCCTGAGGAAAAACCGCTGTGCTTTCCGTCCGATCTCTATGCCGCTTAGCCGCGGCGACTGTGCTTTCTACCAGACAATTCCATTCATGACATGATGGGCAACGTCCCTGCCATTTAGCACTTTCACTGCCGCACTTCTGACAGATATAAACTGTCCTTAACTTTTGCTTCTCCACAATAATTGCCTCTTAGATGACTTTACAGCCGCATATACTTATCATCATGATAGCAGGTTTTCCATATAAATATAAAAGGGGTGGAAGACCGGGAATTTTTTACCGTTTCCACCCCATTTATTTCAGATAACCCGCAGTCTAATTAAGGATTACTGTCTCCCAGCAGATGATTGCTTTCGCCCGGCAATAGCTTGTTGTCGGCACCTGCTAAGACCGCATTTTCCAATCTGCGCATGACGATCTTCTCACCGTCGTAGTCTACAAGTAGCCGTGTACCAGCTTCATATTCACCACGGAGTACATCCTCTGACAGCCTGTCCTCCACCTCCTGCTGTATCACACGACGTAACGGACGGGCACCGAACTCTGGATCATAACCCTTATCCCCGAGATAATCTCTGGCGGCTTCGGATATTTCGAGTGTTATCTGCTTTTCTTCCATGGATTTTACTGCATCACGCAACATAAGATCCACTATTTTACGTATATGTTCCTTCGTAAGAGCATGGAATACTACTGCTGCATCTATCCTGTTCAGAAACTCGGGCCTAAACCTCTTCTTCATCTCGCCCAGAATGCTGTCTCGCATCTTCTCGTAAGCGATCTGACGGCTCTTCACTTCATCCGCCCTCATCACGGCAAACCCGAGCTCTTTATTGCGTTTTATCTCTTCTGCACCCACGTTTGATGTCATCACTAGGATGGTATTGCGAAAATCTACCCTTCTGCCCTTGGCATCCGTCAGATGGCCATCATCCATTATCTGCAGGAGGATATCGTAAACATTTTTATGCGCCTTTTCTATCTCATCCAGTAAAATCACAGTATAGGGATTTCTTCTAACAGCTTCGGTAAGCTGTCCGCCTTCTTCATAGCCAATATAACCCGGAGGGGCGCCTACCAGACGAGCCACATTATGTTGTTCCATAAACTCAGACATATCAAGGCGGATCATAGCATCTTCGCTCTTAAACATGAACTTGGCCAGTGCTTTAACCAGGGCGGTTTTACCTACACCGGTAGGCCCCAAAAATATGAAACTCCCTATAGGCCGTCTGCTATCCTTCAAACCTGCTCTGGCCCTTCTGACCGCTTTGGCTATCGTACTTATAGCTTCATCCTGCCCGACAATATCCTGATGCAGCATCTCTTCCATCTTCAGGAGACGCTCCGATTCATCCATAGTCAGACTTACTACCGGTATACCCGTCCACATGCTGACCACTTCAGCAATATCTTCCTTGGTAACCACCGGAGTTTCCTTCTTCTGAGTATCCTGCCATTCCTGTTCCATGCTTTTGATTTTAGCCTGAAGTTGGACCTCTCTGTCCCGCAGTTCAGCCGCCATTTCATATTGCTGGGAAGCAATTGCATTATCCTTATCACGTCTGATATTTTCCAGTGCCTTCTGTGCCTCAGCAATACTGATGGGTACTACACCCTTCTTAATCCTGACACGTGAGGAGGCCTCATCCATAATATCGATAGCTTTATCCGGTAGAAAACGATCCGATATATAGCGTGCCGCCATAGATGCCGCCGCCTGTAAGGCCTCATCATCTATAATCAATTTATGATATTCCTCATAGTGGTGCTTGATTCCTCTCAGGATGGCAACCGTTTGCTCAACCGTTGGCTCAGCAACCATCACAGGTTGAAATCGCCTTTCCAGTCCGGCATCCTTCTCAATGTATTTACGGTATTCATCAAGAGTGGTAGCTCCGATAAACTGAATCTCCCCTCGTGAAAGCGACGGCTTAAGGATATTCGATGCATCCACAGCTCCTTCAGCAGCTCCTGCTCCTACTATTGTATGCAGCTCATCGATGAATACAATGCAGTTGCCAGCATTTTTAATCTCATCCAGAACTTTTTTCAGTCTCTCTTCAAATTCGCCACGATATTTCGTTCCTGCTACCAGTGAGCCGATATCAAGTGTGACTAACCGTTTATTACGTAATGTCTCAGGTATATCACCAGTTACAATCTTCTGAGCTAATTTGGATACTATGGCAGACTTGCCCACTCCCGGTTCTCCAATCAAAGCAGGGTTGTTCTTAGTACGCCGACTGAGTATCTGGATTATACGCTCACACTCTTTTTCACGACCGACGATATTATCGAGTTTACCGCTGCGGGCCAAGCTGGTTAAATCAATGCCGAGCTGATCGAGTATCGGGGTGCGAGCTCCTTCCTTACTGACAGCCCTCGCCTGACTGGATGGTTGATTTAACAATTTATTGACTTCATTCAGCACACGCTCCAATGTAACACCCAGGCTCTCAAGAACACCTGCCGCTGAACCTTCTCTTTCCCTTAATAATCCCAGAAGGAGGTGCTCCGTTCCAATATAGCTATGATTTAATCTCCTGGCTTCATCCACTGCCAGCTCAATAACTTTTTTAGCTCTGGGTGTAAGCCCCACTTCGCTGGTATTTGGCCTGCCGCCTCTTCCGACGATGAACTCCACGGCCGATCTAACCTTGCTAACCGGCACACCAAGATTTGAAAGCACCTGACTGGCTACGCTGTCTTCCTCAGCTATCAATCCCAGTAATATGTGCTCAGTATCAATATAGTTATGTCCGAAATGCTGTGCTTCTTCCTGCGCCCGCGTTAGTGCCCTGCGGGCTCGCTCGGAAAATTTCTCAAATCTACTAGCCATAATTTCCTCGTAACACGGTGCCTTATAGAATATTCACCGTACAAAGAATTATATGTTGAACGATTAGTCAAGTCAAAATTTGATGGTGATCGATTTACCGGTGCTGATGGTTTCATGCAGAAATAAAAACCCTCTGGCAGTGGCATATTTTCCCAAGGAATTCCTTCCTCAGTATCGTCTGCGCTGAAGCGTTTCACTTCCGTGTTCGGGATGGGAACGGGTGGTTCCGCTTCGCTCTAACCACCAGAGGACTTAACTCTAAAAGTTTATATCAAGCTTTCACATATTGTCAAATGAATTAAAGAGGCTTCCCTGCGCAAACTGATCCTTTTTATACTTGCTGCCGAGATGTTCATACGCAAGTCTCGTAGCCATACGGCCGCGTGGTGTCCTCTCAATAAAACCAAGCTGTAGAAGATACGGCTCGTACACACTTTCTATTGTATCTGCCTCTTCGCTGATTGAGGCTGCTATCGTATCAACTCCCACAGGACCTCCATCAAATTTATCAATAATCGTCCTCAATACTTTTCGATCGATTTCATCTAATCCGAGTTTGTCCACCTCTAATCTGGCCATCGCCTCCAGAGTAATCTGTTCATTAATTACACCGCTGGCCTTTACCTGAGCGTAGTCTCTTATTCTTTTCAACAATCTATTGGCAACACGCGGCGTGCCCCTTGCCCGGCATGCAATGAGCCCTATACTTGCATCATCTATCTTTAACTTTAAAATATGCGCTGAACGCTTGATGATAGCTTCCAGCGATTGTTCATCGTAAAAATCAAGCCTGTGAACTGAACCGAATCTATCCCTGAGGGGAGAACTCATTGCTGCATAGCGTGTGGTAGCACCGATTAATGTAAACCTGGGAAGATTTAAACGCAAGCTCCTCGCACCGGGGCCTTTTCCCAGTATTATGTCCAGAGCATAATCCTCCATAGCGGGATAGAGAACTTCCTCCACCACCCTGCTTAAACGATGTATCTCATCGATAAAGAGCACATCTCCCTTCTGCAAACTGGTGAGTATGGCAGCAAGATCCCCGGGACGTTCAATTGCCGGTCCGGAACTAACCTTTATGTTAACGCCCATTTCACTGGCTATAATAAAAGCCAGGGTCGTCTTGCCCAGACCGGGAGGACCGTAAAGCAATATATGATCGACAGTTTCACCCCTCTGCTGTGCCGCCTTAATGCTTATTTCCAGATTCTCTTTAACCTTCTGCTGGCCTATAAATTCCTCCAGCTTTTTAGGCCGCAGATTTAAATCAAGCGCTTCATCATCCGGTCCCGGTTTCCCCGAAACAATCCTGAGATTTTCTTCTTCCTGCATACTTATCACAAACGTTTTGATTAATAAGCATTATATCATATGAGCCAGTTAAAACCTTTCTCACTCTGCAATAAAATAAATGAGCCTCCTTGACAAGGAGGCTCCAAGATCATATTCTCAATGCGAAATATAGATTTCACTCCTGTTCAGCCCTTGTATCATCCGGATCGTCATTTTCCTTAACGCTATCACGCTGCAGAAAATTGACATCAACCGAATCAACCAGAGCACCGGCGCTCCCCTTTTCCAGAAACCTATCTGAAGCTCTGGCCGCCTTCTCTGTTAGCGTAATCGGCGAAGGAATCAACTTACCAATGATTACATTTTCCTTTAGCCCATGAAGTCTATCGGTTTTCCCCCATATTGCAGCCTCTGCCAGAACCCTGGTAGTTTCCTGGAATGATGCTGCGGCCAGCCAGCTATCCGTGTTCAGTGATGCACGGGTTATACCCAGCAGTACGGGCCTTGCCACCGCCTGATCACCGCCTTCCGCCTCTACTTTAGCGTTTATCGCCTCGAAATCTAACCTGTCAACCAGATCACCCACCAGCAAATCCGTATCACCAGAAAATTCCACACGTACCCTGCGTAGCATCTGTCTAGTAATGGTTTCAATATGTTTGTCGTTGATATTTACACCCTGAGTGCGATAAACTTTCTGCACCTCATCAATCAGGTAGCGTTGAACTTCATTGCGACCGTTTATATGTAGTATATCCTGTGGATCTTTTACGCCTTCAACCAGTTTATCACCAGCGCGTACATAGTCACCCTGTCTGACCAGAACATGGCTCGTCACCGGAACCTCATATTTTCTCTCATCTTTTTCTTCATATGTGATAATTACCTTGTTTTCTTCGATTTTGGCAATACCGTCGATCCGTGCAAGTAATGGTGCCGGTTCACCATCAGTTTCTCTTACAATAGCCATATCAGGTTCAGCCAGCACATCGCCCCTTTTAATCGCCGTATTATCTGGAGCTATAACCCTGTAACCGGATGGTATTTCGTGCTCAACAGGATATGCTTCTATGTGCGTAACTGTTATCTCCCGCTTCTTGAGGGCACCATCTTCAACGATCTCGTTAACACTTACAGTTCCGTCGATTTCCGTTAAAATAGCCTTGCCCTTCGGCACACGGGCTTCAAACAATTCTTCCACACGGGGCAAACCGGTCGTAATATCTGTACCAACTACACCTCCGGTATGGAATGTACGTAAGGTCAACTGAGTACCCGGTTCGCCGATACTTTGAGCAGCAATTATGCCCACAGCCGTACCGATCTTGACAAGATCGGTAGACGAAAGGTCTCGCCCATAACAACAGCGGCATATACCTCGCTTGGAATTACAAACCAGTGGGGATCTAACGTAGACCGATTTAACTTTAGCTTCGATGATCTGTTTTACCTTATCTTCATCTATCATCTCATTTCTATCAACGATTATCTCACCCGTTTCAGGATGGGCAACAGGCTTGGCTGCCAGGCGTCCCTTAATACGTTCTTCAAACGACGGAAGCAGCCCCTTCTCCTTTTCACTGACAACCGATGAAAATTCAAGCCCATCACCGTTATAGCCGCAATCTTCATCCAGAATGATCAGGTCCTGTGCAACATCTATCAAGCGCCTGGTCAGATAACCGGCATCTGAAGTCCTCAAAGCGGTATCAGCAAGCCCTTTACGGGCTCCGTGCGTGGACATAAAGTACTCCATAACTGACAGACCTTCTCTGAAACTGGCCTTTATAGGAAATGGAATTATACGGCCGGAGGGATCGGTCATTAAGCCACGCATGCCGGCCATCTGTCTGATCTGCGAGATATTACCTTTTGCCCCGGAGTAGGCCATCATGTACACACCACCATAGCGATCGAGTGAATTCTGTATCTCTTTCTCGATTGTATTGGTTATTTTTGTCCAAACATCTATTGCCTGCGTCTCGAATTCCTCCTCAGTAATAAGACCGCGGTTATACTGGCTCTGAAGAATCGCAACCTCTTCATCACCCTTCGAGATCAATTTTTGCTTGATCTTGGGGACTTCAATGTCGCGGGCTGAAATCGTTGTCCCCGATTTGGTCGAATATTCAAAGCCTATTCTTTTGAGACCATCGAGCATTTCCACCGTCTTCTCACGTCCGCACCAGCGGTAACATTCCGAAACAAGCCGCCTCAAATCACCTTTGGTTGCAGGAAAGTTGCAAAAACCTTTATACGGTTCATGCTTTCTTAACTCGGCAGGTAAAATCTGGTTGAACAGAATGCGTCCCACACTGGTCTTCAACATTACACTCTCCAGCCCGCTCATCCGGATTTCTTCATAGCTGTGACCGTTTGAATCCCGGGCATCTGCTTCATCGACTTCCGTACCGGACTTCTCGAGCTTGCTGCCTTTTATCCTGACAATGATTTCCTCATGCAAAGTCGGGTAGGCAGGGTCATGGGTTGTCTCATGCATCTCGTAGGCAAGAATAGCCTCCTCAGGGCTACCGTATATTTTATGTTTACCCTCATCCACAGGTTTCAAGCTGGTCAAATAGTAGCATCCCAGCACCATATCCAGCGTTGGAGTCATTACCGGCTCGCCTGAACTCGGCAATAACATATTATTTACACTCAGCATAAATTCACGCGCCTCACGGACAGCAGCCCTTGAAAGCGGTACATGTACAGCCATCTGGTCGCCATCAAAATCAGCATTGAATGCCGAGCAAACCAGAGGGTGCAACTGGATGGCACTGCCATCGATCAAAGTGGGTTCAAATGCCTGAATACTGAGCCTGTGTAAGGTAGGGGCGCGATTCAGCAATACCGGCCTTTCCTTGATCACCTCGGCCAGTATATCCCATACTTCGGCTCTCGCCCGTTCCACCTGTCTTTTAGCACTTTTAATATTGTGTGCAAATCCCTGCTCAATCAATTTGCGCATAACGAACGGCTTGAATAGCTCTAAAGCCATATGTTTGGGAAGCCCGCACTGGTGAAGGCTCAGTTCCGGACCAACCACAATCACAGATCGTCCGCTGTAGTCAACTCTTTTACCCAGCAAGTTCTGACGGAATCGGCCCTGCTTGCCACGCAGCATATCGGAAAGGGACTTGAGCTTATGGGTGCTGGCAGCACTCGGTAATCTGCCCCGACGCCCGTTATCGATAAGAGCATCTACCGACTCCTGAAGCATTCGTTTTTCATTCCTGACGATAATTTCGGGAGCACCGAGTTCCATTAATTTCTTCAAACGATTGTTGCGATTAATAACTCTTCTGTAAAGGTCATTGAGATCGCTCGTGGCAAAACGACCACCGTCAAGCTGAACAATCGGCCTTAACTCGGGAGGCAAAACGGGTAAAACTGTGAAAATCATCCATTCCGGCTTGTTTCCGCTTCGCCAGAATGCCTCAATAATGCGCAGCCGTTTGCTCAGTTTCTTATGTTTTTGACCTTCGCTGGATCTTATATCCTTCATCAGCCTTTGCCTTAAGTCATCCAGATTCATAGAGCGCAAAATATTGAGGACAGCCTCTGCCCCCATACCAACTTCAAACCCGTCCCCATACTTTTCTCGGTATTGCTGGTATTCGCTCTCATTCAGTACCTGCATTTTAAGCTTGCCGATCTCAGCCTGATCCGCTTTGCTTTCATTATCAACCTCACTCAGCTTCTCCTCTATTTCATGTTTGAGTTCAGCAATTTTCTCATGCCCGGCATGTTCATCAGTCGAACCGCTCTCAAGCCCAGCCAGTTTATCAAGCAGCTCCTGTTTTTTAGTCCTATAGTAGTCATCCAGCCTTTGGCGACAAGTTTCAGCATCAACTGATGTAACTATATACTGGGCGAAATACAGAACCCTTTCGAGGTTACGCGGTGAAATATCCATCAGCAAAGCTAACCGGCTGGGAACACCTTTAGCAAACCATATATGTGCTACAGGTGCAGCCAGCGTGATATGCCCCATCCTCTCCCTTCTCACTTTGGAATGCTCTACGGTAACCCCACATCGCTCACAGGTAACTCCGCGATAGCGTATCTTCTTGTATTTGCCACAATAGCATTCATAATTTTTAACCGGTCCGAAGATTCTCTCACAGAAAAGGCCATCTTTTTCAGGTTTAAGTGTCCGGTAATTTATAGTCTCAGGTTCGGTCACTTCGCCGTAAGACCACTCTTCAATTTGAGTGGGTGATGCAAGGGAAATTCTAATAGCATTGAAATCGTTTATCTCAAACATCTCTTTTCCTCTATCTCAAAGATCTGGGTATGTTCCCGGGTTTTCTCTTGTCTTCGAATAAATTAATGCTTTGGTCTTCCTCATTGAGCAATTCAACCGCCAGCCCTAGGCTTCTCAATTCCATAAAGAGCACCTTGAAGGATTCGGGTACACCCGATTGTAAAACATCATCACCTTTTACCAGTGCCTCATAAGCCTTGGCTCTACCCTGAACATCATCCGATTTAACCGTTAGGAGTTCCTGAAGCGTATGGCTGGCTCCATATGCTTCAAGTGCCCACACCTCCATTTCACCGAAACGCTGTCCACCAAATTGGGCCTTACCTCCCAGCGGTTGCTGGGTAATCAGTGAGTAAGGTCCGGTTGACCTGGCGTGCACTTTATCATCGACGAGGTGGATCAGCTTCATCATATAGATAACGCCAACCGTAACCGGCTGATCGAATAATTCTCCCGTACGACCATCTCTGAGCTGAATCTTCCCGAATATCGGTGGGACTAGTCTTTTCTCAAGATACACCCTCTCAACTATTTCATCCAGCTCTTCATTGCTGATATTGCGATCGATGGAAGGCATATTAACGTCTGGTTCGCTCTCAAGCCACAGTATTAAACTGGCCCTCCTCGCTTCGCCTTTGTATTTCCCGCTGTTGTCCATAACTTTTTCGGCATTAAATACATGATCGCTAAGCCATTTCTTAACCTGAGCAACGCCAGCATCATCAAGCCTATCCTGGCGTATAATACCCTCCTGTTTGCATTTCATCACTATCCATGCCCTGCCCAGGGCATCCTCCACCGATATCGTATCAGCACCGTCGAAAACCGGATTTATCACCTTCTCACCGAAGATATCCGCCGCCAGACCCAGATGTGTTTCCAGTATCTGCCCGATATTCATACGGGAGGGCACACCTATAGGATTAAGGACTATATCGACCGGTCTGCCATCGGGTAAAAACGGCATATCTTCTTCGGGTAAAATAATAGATATAACTCCCTTATTACCGTGCCTTCCCGCCATTTTGTCACCAACCGATATCTTCCGCCGCTGGGCTATCCAGACTCTTACCAGCTTGATTACATTGGCCGGCAGATCATCGTGATTTTCGCTGGAAAACTCCCTGACCTCAATAACTTTCCCACCTTCACCGTGCGGCACTCTCAAAGAAGTATCTTTTACTTCACGGGCTTTTTCACCAAATATCGCCCGAAGCAATTTTTCCTCCGCAGTGAGCTCCGTTTCACCCTTTGGCGTTATTTTACCCACAAGTATATCGCCCGGACCGACCTCGGCACCCACTCTTATAATACCCCTCTCATCCAGGTCACGGAGGCTTTCTTCACCCACGTTCGGTATATCTTTGGTGATCTCCTCTCTGCCCAGCTTGGTCTCCCGAGCCTCAACCTCATATTTCTCTATATGTATAGATGTAAATTTATCGTATTTGACCAGTCTGTCACTGAGGATTATAGCATCCTCAAAATTGTAACCACGCCAGGTCATAAAAGCGCACAAAATATTTTGTCCTAAAGCAAGCTCACCGCCTTGAGTGGCAGCTCCATCTGCTATCACCTGACCTTTCTTAACTATGTCACCCCGTTTAACCACCGGGCGCTGGTTAATACATGTTCCCTGATTGGTTCGATAAAATTTTATCAGGGGATACTCGTATTTTTTATCTCCGCTATTAACAACTATCTTCCTACTATCGACAGAAACAACCTCTCCATTTTCTTTGGCATAGACGACCTGACCGCTGTACTTTGCCACCTCAACCTCCATGCCCGTACCTATCAGTGGAGCTTCGGGGTTTACCAGAGGTACACCCTGCCGCTGCATATTAGAGCCCATAAGTGCTCTATTAGCATCATCATGCTCCAGGAACGGAATCAACGATGTGGTTACGCTGAATATCTGTTTGGGCGACACATCCATGTAATCGATTTTATCGGGCGGTTCGGTAACGTATTTACCGCCGCGGATAGCACCGACACGTTCTTCAATAAACTCATTGCGTGAATTTAACGGAGCATTTGCCTGTGCTATGCATTCCCCGGCCTCGCGATCGGCGGTAAAATACTCAATCTCATCGGATACAAATGGGACCACCTTAACTTTCATTTTACCCAGGGATGCTATCTTTTTAGCGATTGCTTCATCTACCAGAGTACCTGCGGAAAATACTGCCTTTTTCTTACCGTCCACTATATCTTGCCTGAGTACCCTGCCCACCAGTAAGCCAGAATCGCTGTCCAGCTCTTTATAGACCTTTCGATAGGGAGTTTCTATAAAACCCAGGCTATCAATCCTGGCATAAGTAGCAAGCGAACCGATCAACCCGATGTTAGGTCCTTCCGGCGTTTCAATCGGACAGATTTTACCATAGTGCGAATGATGCACATCGCGGACATCAAATCCCGCTCGTTCCCGTGATAGACCTCCCGGCCCCATTGCCGAGAGCCGACGCTTGTGAGTCAATTCCGCCAAAGGGTTGGTCTGATCCATGAACTGAGAAAGCTGCGATCCACCGAAAAACTCCCGCATGGCAGCAATTATGGGACGATTATTTATAAGATTGGTAGGAGTTGGATCTTCGCTTTGCAGGCTCATTCTTTCCTTAATTGTACGCTCAAGGCGAATGAGACCCACACGAAATTGATTCTGAATAAGGTGTCCGGTAGTTCTCACCCGCCGATTCCCCAGATGATCGATGTCGTCCGGCAAAACACGCTCATTATTAATTTGTATTATCTTACGCACTATTTCAACCAGATCGCGGGGTTTCAGTGCCCGTGAGCTGATTTCATAACCCCGCTCTTTATATTCAAGTCTCTTGTTGAGTTTATATCTTCCTATCCGGCCTAGATCGTATCGACGTGGATTAAAAAACATATTGATAATCAGATTTTTTGCACTCTCACCGTCGGGAGGCTCACCCGGACGCAACTTCTTATATATATCGATCAGTGCATCTTTCTTATTACGTATAGATTCCGGCTCTTTATCTATGGTCGCCGCGATATATTTATGTTCCGGGTTATCATCATCCATCTCAAATAAACTTATCAAATCTTCGTCACGTTCGATATTGATGGCTTCATCGGCATCGCCTTCACCGCTGATTGCCCGCAGTAAAGTCGTCACCGCTATCTTCCGTCGACCGTCGATTTTCGCCCAAATAACGTCCTTATTAGAAGTTTCGAATTCCAGCCATGCCCCATGTTCCGGAATCAACTTAGCATAACAGAGCCGCCGCCCGCTCTCCTCAGCGTTCATGGTAAAATAAACACCAGGTGATCGGATCAGCTGGTTGACAACTACACGCTCAGCACCACTTATGATAAATGTACCGTTTTCCGTCATAAGGGGTATCTCCCCTAAAAACACGTCCTGCTCCTTTATCTCGCCGGTTTCCTTGATAAGCAGGCTGGCACGTACATACAAATTAGATTGATAATTCATATCCCGTTGACGGCATTCGGCAACGTCATGAACTGGAGGCCTGAACTCATAGCCGGTAAATGAAAGCTCCATTTTGGAACCGGTAAAATCCTTAATAGGTGAAATCTCCTGAAGGAGCTCCTTAATCCCTTCCTCCATAAACCATCTGAACGAATCCAGTTGCACCCTGATAAGATTTGGTATTTCGAGAACCTGGGGCAAACGTGCATAGTCCTTGAATTTGCTAACAGATAAATACTTATTATCCGGTGCTATAGAAACAGACATATTTTCTCCTGTTTATGTAAATTTACGATACACAAATCGGTCGGCTGGCCTGATTTAAAAAATAACAATTGACATACGTGGTTTTACGCGGGAATAATACCTTTTAACCGATTAGTCGGATTGGCATAATAGCAAATTTATAATATAGCAATTATTTCAATATTTGTCAATATTACTCTGGAAGATTTGCTTGACCCGTCCTGTGAATAATTTGTTGGCAACCGATATGCAACATACAGATTTTCTTTAATA
>DAOTVU010000004.1:0-35207 GCA_034436215.1 Dehalococcoidia bacterium | reverse complement strand
ACTCCTCGATGATGGCAAGGCCTTTATCTTTGCTTTTCATAATATTCACCTACCTTGCGATGCGTAGCCCCGCCCCTTTGGTCAGGGCTTCAACTTCACCGATATCAGTAAGACAGAAGTCTCCCGGTATAGAGTGCTTTATGGCCGCCATGGCGTTACCGTACCGCAACCCTTTCTTGATATCGTCCTGCAGCATGCCGTAAATGAAGCCGGCGACGAACGAATCTCCGGCACCCACGCGGTCTATTATCTCCACCTCATAGGTCTTATCGTCATAAATCTTACCCTCATAAAAGGCAATGGCGGTCCAGTTGTTCCGCAGTACCGAGAGGTCACCGCGCATTGTGATTGCCACTGCTCTGAAACCGAATTTTTCAGCCAGAAGACGGGCAGTTTGTTTGTAGTTATCCCCAGCCATACCGAATACCCTGCGCGTGTCCTCCTCGGTGGTAATCAATACATCGATGTACTGCATAAGTGGTTCCTGGCACTTCCGGGCCTCAGCTTCCGACCATAGCTTGGCACGATAGTTTAGGTCATAGCTGGTCAGGCAACCCACCTTTCTCGCAGCTTTAAGCGCATCTGCCGTGGCATCAGCGGTGTACTTGCTCAGTGCTGGCGTAATGCCGCTGACGTGGAAGGCGCGAGAGCGGCCGAGGATGTCTTCCCAATTAAACTTTTGCGGGTCTGCCATGCTGATGGAAGAATACTGGCGGTCGTAAAGGACCTGGCTGGCGCGCGGCGAGGCGCCTAGCTCCAGGAAGTAGATGCCCAAGCGGCCGACCTCGCTGAATATCACATATGATGTATCGATGTCTTGCTCCCGCACCCTGTTGATCACCAGCCTGCCCAGCTGGTTATCCGGCACTGCGGATACCCAGCTGGCGCTCAGCCCGAGCTTCGATGCCCCTACCGCAACGTTGAGTTCACTCCCCCCCACATGCACTTCGAGACTGCTGCATTGTTCAAGACGCTGGTAGTGTGGAGGCGAGAGCCGAAGCATGGCCTCGCCAAAGGTGATAAGGTCGAATGATTTCTCCATCATACCACTACCTCTCTATGTTTCAGTTGCTTTTTATTATCTTAGATTTCACGCCATGCGGTCAATTGTGGTTAAATAGCCAGTTACTGTGATTGATTTGTTGAAATAGCCGGCAGATGGTGTAAAATATTGGCCTTGTTTAGAATCGCTAGGATACTATGATCACGGCAGCTGTAATCCTGTTGCTGACCTATATCGGCGTCAGCTTCACCAGATTACCACATACCAATATCGACCGTCCTGCGGCAGCACTTACAGGTGCTTTGCTTATGGTACTGCTGGGTGTGCTCAAGTTCGATCAGGCAATAGCGTCTATAGATTTTCATACGATTGCTTTACTGTTGGGCATGATGCTGCTGATGGCTGCTCTACAGCAGGCCGATTTCTTTAATGTAGTGGCCGCTCGCAGTATTGCATTGGCCAAAACTCCCTGGCAGCTCCTCATAGTAGTGGTTACGATAACGGCCATGGGATCGGCATTCATGGTAAATGATGTTGTAGTTTTGCTCTTTACGCCTGTGGTGGTAGCGGCCTGCCGTTTGCTGGATCGCAACCCATCTCCCTACCTGATTGCTGAAGCCATGGCATCGAATATAGGCTCGGTAGCCACAGAAATAGGTAATCCACAGAATATGCTAATCGGAGTTATCTCCGGCATACCGTTCACCCGATTTTTGATCTGCCTGTTGCCGGTAGCATTTATTTCATGTTTTATACTTTTCGGCGTGATATTTATTTTTTACAGAAAACATATGTTGCTTGAATTTGAAGCCGACAGGCTCAGCCATCAGACTCTGGCAGTTATATCAGGCAACCCGACGCCGGCCGCACGTCGAAAATTGCTTTCATTCTCTATGCCAATTTTTGTCCTGACGGTAGCTGCGCTTTTTTTTAGTAGCTTTGTGGGGATAACATTACCTATCGTGGCTGTAGCCGGGGGTGTAGCCGCCATACTCTTTAGCGGAATCAAGCCTTCGCGATTGATCCAGACCATCGATTGGTCTTTACTGCTATTTTTCTGCGGCCTTTTCATTGTTATCGGCGGTGCCCACCAGGCGGGCGTACTGGATATATTTATGAACAATTTATATGTGCAATCAAATATTATGGGGATTTTTTCAATGCACATTTTTAGTGTACTATTATCACAGATAGTCAGTAATGTGCCTCTGACCATGCTGGTTATCCCGGTGATCAAGAATGTCCCTGGTGATGTGTTGTGGATTTCGCTGGCAGCCGGTTCTACTCTGGGCGGTAATGCCACTATCATCGGCGCTGTTGCCAATATCATTGTGGTTGAACAGGCCTATAACCAGGGTGTGAGACTCAGGTGGTGGGAATTTACCCGTGTAGGTCTATTGGTTACCGCCCTGACCATTGCCGCCTCGATAGGTATATTGTCGGCTGAATATGCAATGGGCTTATTGCGGTGAGATTGTTAAAATAGCCCCGATCGGTTCATGAAAATAATCAGGCTGAAAAATAAAACCTGAAAAACTATCTCATAAATGCAGGATTACTGAAGATGAATGCAGCAATCAGGCTGATGACAAGGAAAAACGCCAGTATCAAACCTGCTGATTGCAAGGACATAATTATTGGCTTCTTTTTGTCGTAAAAATGCTTTCGGTATTCTTCATAACTGATAAGGTATGCCATCAGGGCTGCAACCAGGCTCAATGACGAGCCCATTATCAGTATCATGTTAAAAATCGACATATAGTTTCCTATTGCAGTGTCATCCGGGCTACCTTCGTTTAGTTAAACATGAATTCAATATTGGCCGGGCATATATTGTAATTAACTCCGGGGGCTATAAAAGTCGATGAACTCATTCCAGCCTTTTAACCAGCAGGCGGCGCTGATAAGCGATGCTTTGCACTCGAGTGTCTCTGTATGACGCCTTTCCCACTGAAAGGACTTCGAATAAAAAGATATCTGGCTGTTGAGATACTGGATATATGCTTTCTGATTATCAATTGCTGAGTAATTACCATGGAGCAGTTCATCAATCAGGTGTGGCCTGCATAAAATGTTTTTATTAGATCTATCCGGGAAGCATTTATTACAGAGAGATTTAAGCCAGAACTTCTCAGTTTCCATGGCAAATTTCAACAGATAACTCGTATCTCTGCTCTGTGCCAGTATCTCTTCAGTGATGAACCCCTCTCTGTTTATGTCATAGCCTAAAGAACACATCATGCACTCCTCTTTAGTACGGAGGCGTATAGCCAGAATAGATGGTATAGGGTTGAATTTAAAACAATAAGAGGCACGGTCAATCAAATCTGCCAGCAGGATGCTCGGTCCGTGTAAATAGTTGTGAAAGAAAGCCGATTCTATTAGGAGCCATCCAAGCATGTGTCTCTGGCAGAATCCCCAGGAATTACGCAACTTTTGTCTGGTAATGGGTGACATGATGGATCCCTGCATAAAGTACCATAAAAAATATACTTCGGCCGTGGAAAGATATGAGCTCGGGTCGAGCCTGTTACGTTTTTTTAGCGATTCGCCTTCAATTTCTTTATCCATAATTTGCCGCAAAAGTAATTGTTAACCTATCATAATCGCAGACAGTTTATAGCTGTTTTCAGAAAATTTACAGGTTTTCCGGCTGGGACAGGGCTTGATACAGTTTAGATAGCTCCGATCTGATTTTTCCAAGCTCTTGTAATGCGTCGTTTACCTTATTTAATTCTGGTTGTATATCGATGGACTTATCCAGCCTTTTTTTCTGTGCCGCAGAGATGGCATTGGTTGTAGATTCGATAGCAGCCTGAATCTGTTTATCTATTTCCTGAGTAAAAATATAAAATGAATCGGTTATGTTGCAGACCAGCGACCAGCGAAGGTTTCCCACGTTCAAAGAGATAATTGCGTCAATATCTTCTGACAGCCGTTTTTTGATCCTTTTGATTCGCACGTTTGCTGGTAACAGGTTTTCCATAAAATTTTCCGGCAATGGACTCCAGTTTACCCGCCATTCATCTGTTACCCAGAACGGCTCATGCTTTAATTCAAAAAAGTCCTCGCCTCCTGTTCCTATGTATTGGATATCGAAAATGTCTGCCGCTGTTTTTCTGACCTCGTCAACCAGATCGAATAACTGCTGTCTGTACAAGTTGATAACTCGATTGAAATGCTCTTCCATTTCAATGGCCTTTTGATTGATTACTCTATCGAATACCTGGGGAATATAGTTGGTTATATACTGGCGTGCCTCTTTTTCAACTGATGAGAGGTTTTTACTGGCATGAATCATGCGATCCAGTTCATCGTATAGCTGCTTGTAATATATTTTATAGAGATCGCCTGCCTGTTCGTTTATTAATTCGATAGTACGTTTTTGCTCTCCGGCCAGCAAATCCTTGAAGATTGTTCTTTTCTGCTCGGCTTCCTTGAGCTTTTGGTTGAAAGTTTTAATTCGTGCTTCAAGGTCTTCTACGGGCAGGCTGAGCGATTTTTGCTGAAGCTGAAGATGCATTATGCTGTCGTTAACAATGTCTCTGGCTTTGATAGTCAGTGCCAGATTGAGTGTATGGCTCTTTTGCTCTACAAGGAAATTTAAAAGGTGTTTTTCTATGGCTGCCAGACCGCTGGTTTGCCATAAATCCATGTTGTGATTAAGCTTTGCATCAAGCCCCTGTTTTGCCGATACTGAGAAAATCTGGGCATTTCCGGTCGTTTTCAGTTTTTCTCTTAGGATGTTTTCCAGGAAATTAACTACGGATTTCTGTTCATCTTCGTTTAAGTAGTCTATTTTGTTGATGATGAAAAATAGTCTGGCAACGCGGGGTTGAATTAATTCGAGGAATTCTATCTCGACCTGTGTGATAGGCGGGTCGGCTGATATGAGAAAAAGGGCAGCATCACATTGCGGCAGTAATTTCATTGTCACTTCGGTATTATGCTCGAAGGTTGACCCTATACCCGGTGTATCGATAAGCACAACGCCGTTCTGAAGCAATGTTGAAGGATGCCCGAGATTGACAGAAGCCACATTGAGCCGGTTTAAAGGATTTCCCTCTTCCGTAACGTATTTTGCTAGCAGTGCGGATGCTTCTTCTGCTGTAGCGGCTGAAAACTCTTGGCTCCTGCCGTTCTTATAGTTGACGGTTATCTTCCTCTCGGGATACCAGGTAATAAATGTGGGAATTGATGTCAGCGGCAAAACTGCAGAAGGCAGCACCCTTTCTCCCAGCAGAGCATTCAGTAGAGTGCTTTTGCCTCTTTTGAACTGACCCAGTGTAGCCAGATGAAATCTGGAGCTTGAAAGGCGTTCGCTGATCTCATTCAGCCGTTCATTCTCTGGCCGGAGGTCTTCAGGGAATTTATTGAAGATGCATTCTATTCGTCCGAAGATTTCTTTGAGTGTTGATGAGCGTGTATCGCTGGTGTTTTCGTTTAGCTGTTTGTTTTCCAGTTGCATAAAAAAAGCTCCTACATATTTTAGTAGAAGCTATCATCCAAAAAGGCTTTTCGGGGTTTCTCAACCCCTTGCGAGCTTCATCGCAATTATAAGTCCAATGATAATTTTAACGTCCTTGGACACTCAGGTCAATTATATGTAACCCATGGCGTTAAGCGCAGAAAGAGCATAATAGGTATCTTCCAGAGTTGGTATGCCGATGACATCTTTTCGTGCAAACCCCCCGTTGCTGCGCTGGCAGCCTATGATAAAATCTAAGATAGCATTGTCGGCCAAAATACGGCCTGTATTTCGGAAAATCATACTGATCCAGAAAATTTCTTCCAGATAATTGATCTGGTGACTGTTCCTTAACGTATTTAGATAACCCTTTAAATGCGATGAATCATTATATTCAGGCCCGATTATTTTAAAAATTTCGGTAGCGTAGTATGTCGAAGCGAGGGTTGAGATTCCACCGTATCCAAAACCACCATCCGGATTATTGAATCGTAAAACGAAGTCTGCTATTTGCTTTTTATCAAAATCTATGCGGAGTCTATTCATGATTTTGATGGCACGATAAGTCGTTTCCAGTTCTGAAACTACCTCAATGTCAAGGTTTTCTATTGCACCGAAACCTCCGGCCTTATTTCCAAGACTGTGCAGTATTTTTAATATGTGTTCGGATGCAGTGCATTTTTCACCCAGCTCATAAAATGACTCAATAACCGCAAACAGGCCATTTATACTCTTTAAAGTTTTACCTTCGACTGCCTTTGTGAGGAAGTCTTTTATATCATGGAGGCGGGCAGGTGTGAGGCCCATGATGGACAGGCTTTTTATCGCATAATATGTATCCATGGCACTGGATGGTGGAATACGTGCAAAAAAATAACCACCGTCTTCTAACTGGCAGCTTTCTATATACGTGGCGGCAGATCTGCAGAGTTTTTTAACCGATATGATGCTGATAGTCATTCTCCCGATTATAAAATAAAGCCTCTACTGTTAACAGTAGAGGCTATCATCCCTTAGGGCAATTGATATTCAAATTTTGGCGAGCCTCATCGCCTGAAATTTATTCTAACAGAAGAGAACAGCCCATTCAACTAATTTGTATGAGCGACCATATAGATAGTGCGGTTATCTTGTAGCAGGACGAATAAAAGGCACGAACAGATCACCGCTCATCAGCCGAATCGGGGAAGATGTCATTTACATACTCGGGCACGTAGCGTCTGACCATATCGAGCGTCAGACAATTATTGTGAGCGATTTCGCTGTAGAATCCGGCCGAAAGCCTCGGTCTGCGTTCCTGTGTTACTGGGTCCATTTCCACAAGGCCGAACTTCATATAGTAGCCGTGTGCCCATTCGAAATTATCAATCAGCGTCCAGTGAAAGTAGCCGAGCACGGGATATCCAGACTGTATTAGTTTGTGTATGGTTTTTACTGCGGTAGCTATTACCCAGGGTCGGAGTCTATCTTTGCGATCGGGAACGCCATTTTCAAGTATAATGAAAGGTTTTTGATGATGGGCTAATTTTTTAACTACGATTTCTATGCCTTGGGGGTAAATCTCTCCGAAAATGGGATTGCCTGCTTCGTCTAGATCGCCGGTTCGACCGTTCCTGGGGTTAAGCCTTCGGACAAATCCCGTTTCCGGTCTGGTTATATCAAAGGCTACATCGACTCCTCCGTAGATATTGACGCCGATGAAATCCCAGGTATTATTTATCTCCGATAATCTCGATCTGATATTGCTGAATGGCAGTGCTCTTTTTCCACTTATCATATTGATGAAAGCGTTATTGAAAGAATCGCTGGCTATACGGGCGGCCAGTCTGTCGAATATCTCATGGTGGGCTTCGGTAAAAATTATGAAATGGTTGGCAAAACCGACACGGGCTTCTTTTTGAAGCCCGTGAATAATATGATAGGCGGATCCGTGGCATAGTGCCATATTACCCAGCACCTTGAAGTATTCAAGGATTTGGCCTTTTCTTGCGGGGGGATGGTTGCCGTCGATATAACCTTCTACTCCATAAACATTCGGTTCGTTGATAGTGATCCAATCACTGCAAAGGTCTCCCAGTTCTGCCACGGTAAACTTGACAAAACGGGTAAAATCGCCCACACATTGTGGCGAAAGGAATGCGCCTTTCTGCTCGAACCACAGAGGGTGGGTGAAATGATGGAGGCAGACCACAGGTCTGATATTGCGTGCCAGAAGCTCATTAAGCATGCGTCGATAGCGTTGAATTGCAATAGCGTTAAAAATTCCTTCTTCCGGCTCTATTCTGGCCCAGCTTACCGACAGCCGCAATGAATTCAGCCCCATGGTTTGGGCGATATCAAAATCGTCCTCCGCCCGGTTCCACCAGTTGCAGGCGATCCCGCTCCGATCACCGGTCTTTATTCCTCCGGCTTTTTCAAACTCGTACCAGTTGGTATTTATACTGTTGCCTTCAACCTGATAGGCAGAAGTACTCACGCCCCACAGGAAACCGGATGGAAACTGCAATCTTTCGCTCACAGGCATGCCTTCAGGCTCCCGGCAGAAGTGATTGAGTTTGTGTCATATCTCGAGAAATTATAAGATCTCCTGGTATTTCATATAAAAATCGTGAGGGATTCCTGAAAATTTCCTGACCGAACGAATTGCGTTTAGATGTATGCGTCAGGTAGACGATGTCTTTAGCCCGTGTTATTCCTACATAGCAAAGGCGACGCTCCTCTTCAAGCTTTGTCGGATCTTCAACAGCACGACTATGTGGAAGAAGCCCTTCTTCCAGGCCGGCTATGAATACCACCGGATACTCTGTGCCCTTGGCTCCATGGAGGGTATTAAATGTAATAGCATCGGAATCCTGTTTTAATTCGGTCCCATTACAGGCGGAACCGACTTTGTTCAACAGAAGCTGTATCGCTTCGAGTGTATGGAGATGTTCATATGTGCTCGCCATCGACATCAATTCGAGTATATTCTCCCAGCGATCTTCGGGGTCATCTTCTGACTGCAGATATTCCCTGTAGCCGGTTTTCTCAATAATCTGTTTTATCAGGGTTATTATCGAACATGAGCGGCTTAAAGCTCTGATATTCTGTAACAAATTGTGAAAATTTGCCAGTGAATGCCTTGTTCTGACAGAGAAATCTGTCAGATCGCCTTTTTCCGTCATTTCTATGATTTCGAATAAATGCATCTCTTTAATTTGGGATAGCTGGAGCATCCGGGTAAAAGCCTGATTACCCAACCCCCGGACAGCGATCTTAAGAATGCGTTTGAGGGCGGCATCGTCATATGGATTGCGTACAGTACGGAGCCAGGAAACAATGTCTTGGATCTCCTTTCTCTTATAGAACGGCATGCCAGTGGCCAGTCTGAACGGCAACCCGGATGCAAGGAACATGTCTTCGAGAGGGCGGGATTGAGCATTAATGCGATACAGGACGGCGAAATCGCGGTACTGCAAATTATGACGTTTACGCACTGCGATTATCTCATCTGCGATGTATCGGGCTTCGCTTTCTTCATCCTGTAGTTTGATTACAATGATGGGTTCGCCTTTATTTCGAAGTGAATGAAGTTTTTTATCTTTTCGTATTCGGTTGCGGGCGATTAAGGCATTGGCAGCATCGATGATGGTTCGGGTGGACCGGTAATTATCCTGCATGCCTATAATCCTTGTACCAGGGAAATCTCGACGGAAGTGCTCTATATTGGCTATATTGGCATGGCGCCAGGAATAGATGGTTTGATCTGGATCACCGACAACGCAGATATTACGGTGGCTTTCAGCCAGTAGTTTAATCACACGGTACTGGAGGCTGCTGGTGTCCTGGAATTCGTCAACTAAAATATATTGATACAGCTTCTGGTATTTTTTGCGGATATCATTATTATCGCGAAGCAGATTGAAAGTAAATACGAGCATGTCATCATAATCCAGAGAGCGGTTTTCTTTGAGTAGGCGGTGGTAATTTCTATATATCGCCAGTGAGATATCATCGAATCGCCTATCGGTCCCGGGATGCATTGATTCAGGATCGAGAAGGTTTGTCTTGGCATAGGATAACAGCTCTCTTACCCGTCGCAATTCGATCTCCTGCAAATCGGATACGGTGTTTTCCACACATTTTTTAATAAGACGATCGCGTTCTTCGTCATCGATGACATCAAAATCTCTGCCTAATTGGGGCACTCCTTCTCTCCGTAATATTGATAGGCAGATAGAGTGAATTGTACCGGTATTTATGCATACAGCATCTTTACCCAACAGATCAACCAATCTTCTTTTGATTTCACTGGCGGCTTTTCTGGAAAAAGTAACTGCCAGGATGTTGCGTGGCTTTATCCCTGCTTTACAAATCAGATAGGCGATCCGGCGAACGATTACGAGTGTCTTCCCGCTCCCAGGACCTGCGTGTACCATCAGCGGTCCTTCAACAGACTGGACTGCCTCCTGTTGTTCAGGATTAAGGCCATTTAGCAGTTCCATGTTGCGTATGATTGTCCTGAAAAATTACAGTTTTTCCAGAGGAGCCAGACTGAGAAGAAGCTTTTTAACTCCGGCGTCTTCAAAAGCTATTATAACTTCTTTGTCGTTGCCGACCGATTTAATGCCGATCACCTGTCCTTTGCCGAATTTATTGTGTCGGATATTATCGCCGGGACTTATCTGCAGTAAATCATTTGAGGGACTCTGCTGGCGGAGTCTTTTAGACAGCAATTCTGTAACCGTTATACCTTCGTCTTCATCCGGTCTGCGCTTATATCTGGCACTGTGACCGTTGTAGGTGCTATCGATTTCAGGCAGACCCTTGCGTTCAATCAGATGCTCAGGGATATCATCCAGGAATCTGGACGGGATGCTTTCAGAACTGCTGCCGAAAATGCTGCGGTGTACAGTATGCAACAGATAAAGGTGCTTTTGAGCGCGGGTGATGCCCACATAGCACAGCCTGCGTTCTTCTTCCAGTTCAGCGCCACCTTCCTCGATGGATCGGCGGTGCGGCAACAACCCCTCTTCCATCCCGATGATAAACACAACCGGAAACTCGAGGCCTTTAGCCTGATGTAATGTTATTAATGTAGTTGTGTCTTCTTTACTCTCGATTTCATCAGCGTCTGCTACAAGGCTTACCTGTTCCAGGAATCGTACCAGCCCTTCACCTGCGGGAAGATCATTAAAATCCATAGCGACTGTGCGCAGCTCGAGTATATTCTCCCAGCGTTCATCTCCGTCGTCTTCTTCCCTTATATAATTACGGTAACCCGAGTTCTCCAGCGCCATGTCCAGAAGATCGACTACGCCGAGATGTTGACCTTGGATAATGAGATCATTCAACATGCGGTAGTAACCTTCCAGCGTTGTCCTCACCTTCTGGCCGAAGGGCGGTCCTCCGCCTTCACTGACAATTTTGATGGTTGTAAAAAGAGGAAGATGGTTATCTCTGGCCCAGTTTGTCAGATCGGACAGGGTGCGCTGGCCGATACCGCGGCCGGGCAATTTTATTATACGTGATAGGCTGATATTATCGAAGGGATTTTGGATAATCCTCAATAAAGCAAGTACATCCTTGATCTCACGTCTCTGGTAAAACCGTGTACCTCCGACCAGCTTATATTTGAGGCCGTAGCGTATGAATGCTTCCTCGATTGCCCGTGATTGTGCATTGGTACGGTACATGACAACGCAGTCGCCGGGTTTAATACCGTTGCTCCTGCTGAGTTGTAATATCTCGTTTACCACAAACTGGGCTTCGTCCTGTTCGCTGTAGGTTCTGACTATGGTTACGGGCGTTCCATCGTGATTCTCTGTCCATAATTTCTTCGCTTTACGTTGCTGATTGACCGAGATGATGGAAGCTGCTGCTTCCAAAATATTTTTGGTGGAACGGTAGTTTTGTTCAAGCAGAATAACTTTTGCATCCGGATAATCTTTTTCAAAACTGAGTATATTGCGTATATCGGCAAAACGCCATGAGTAAATAGATTGATCAGGGTCGCCGACCACACAGATATTGCGGTGTCTGCTTCCCAGCAGGCGGATAAGCTGGTACTGGATGATATTAGTATCCTGAAACTCATCCACCAGAAGGTGAAGATAACGGTTTCTATATTTTTCCAGGATTTCGGGCTGATGATCGAAAAGATACAGAACTTTCATCAGAAGATCGTCAAAGTCGGCGGCATTGCTCTGGCCAAGTTGCTCCTGATACCGCTCGTAAATGCGGCAGACTATGTCATCCCACCGACTGTTTGTGCGGGCGGCCAGATCGGATGGTGTAAGATTGAGGCTTTTGGCATAGCTGATTGCGTTTCGTATTTTCTGAGGATTATATTGCCTAGAATCGAGGTCGAGATCGGTTAAACACTGCTTTACCAGACTCTGCTGATCTTCTTCATCATATATAACGAAGTTGTTATCCAGCCCTACCAGCTTACCGTCCTGGCGAAGTATGCGGGCGCAGATAGCGTGGAATGTGCCAACAGTAAGGTCTTCGGCTCCAAGGTGAAGGAGTTTTTCCAGTCGTTCCTTCATTTCGCGGGCTGCCTTGTTGGTGAAAGTAACGGCCATGATACGATGCGGGCTTACTCCGTAAATTTTAACCAGACAGGCAATACGATGTGTTATTACGCGGGTTTTGCCGCTGCCGGGTCCTGCCAATATCAGGAGTGGGCCGCCAGCATACTCTACAGCCTCTTTCTGTGGTGGATTAAGGTCTGCTGTAATGTCCATAAGCTCTTATCTGGTGAGGTTATCGGTATTCCATTTAATTTCAACCTGATCGGGTTTTACCCCGGTGAAGGAGATTCCTTCATTGCTGCTGGTGATAACGGCGCCTGAAGGCTGCAATTTTATGATAGTTTTGCCGTTCGATTGACTTATCAGGATTTTTTCTGCGCCGGCTTTGATAACGATGTTTACCGTTTGTGTTGGCAGTCCGGTAACCGGCTTTCCTTCCACCATTACATTCCCTATGCTGACGTTTTCCAGATAAACATCTGAGCCTGCACTGCACGCAGTCACGAACAGCATGAAGACCAGCAGAAGTGTAATAAAACAAATATTTACCGTGATTGAGAATCTCATATGTATTTTTCCTCCTCCGGCAGGTAAGTGATCTCGGGTTTTTTCAGCACGATGGGGATTTTCATGGAGTTGCGGTCTAATTATAACATCGTAACAAACTGGGCTTCAAAACGACTATGAAATTAACAGGGAAGGTGGAAAATCATTGCCTGAAAATAAAACGTTTCCGCCGGAAGCTTTTTTGCTTACGGCAGAAACTATATTGAATTAAATCTGCGCAAAAAACCAGGGATGTTTTATGAAGTATGTCTTTTCAGCCAGTCATTAAGATCGGCAAAAACCTTGCTCCGTTCAGGTTCATTGAATATCTCGTGGTAGAATCCTTCGTATAGTTTGAGGGTCTTATCTGCAGACCCGGCCTTCTCATACAGCATCCTGGCGCCTTCTTGATTTACCAGCTTATCATCCGTGCCCTGCATTATCAAAAGTGGCAGAGTTATGGATGACATTTTTTGCTGAGCTTCGGCAACGGCTGTGAAAAGCTCGGAGGCAAGCCGTGCAGTGATTTTACCACGGTAGACCAGTGGATCACTATCATAGGCTTCGACTACTGCTTTATCATGGCTCAGATAGGTAGAATCAAGTGTCTGAACACCCATTTTAGGAAGGATGGCTGATAGTATTTTTGCAACGGTAATCGTGCCCTGGGAGACACTTTCACCGGCTTTCAGCAGTGGTGCAGATAGTATCAGACCATCGATATCCTGCTGGTGCTGTTCGGCATAAACTGCAGCGATCAAGCCACCCATGCTATGGCCCAGTAAGAAGATCTTCAAACCGGCATATTCCTTCTTTACCATTTCATAAAAGGTTTTCAAATCATCTATATAAACCTGAAAACGGTCTACGTAACAACGTATTCCCTCGGATTTCCCGTGTCCCTGATGATCGAGGCCACAGACGGCAAAACCGAGAGGAACAACATCGTTGATAAGATTGGTATAGCGGTTGATATGCTCGCCCAAACCGTGTGCAACTAAGATGACCGCTACGGGTTTATCATCCGGCAACCAGCTTTTCCAGTAGAGTGTGTAGTTTCCCGTGCCTTTAAAATTACCTTCTTTCTGCTGCATAATAACCTCCCATCATTATTGATATACCTTAAAGGCATATTTGTCTGTCGCAAATGTAGATTGTAGCAACTTCCTCAGTGATTATCAAGGCATCGATCAAATTTAGGCAATGTATTTACTGATGAATTAATAAAATAAAAAAAGGTGCAATATCAGTTTAACTGAACTGTGAATATGCCGCCCATGCTTGAAATATAGTTTATTCTACTGTTCAGGTTTCTTTTTGCTTCTCCACCTGAAATAGGAAAAGGTAAGTTTCCAGCGTTGCCAAACGTGGATAATAAGTAATAGTGTAGCGACCCAGCTCCAGAGTCGAATAGTTTCAATAGGTGCTCCGGCAATTCCAACTTTTAGTGCATAATACCATGCGCTTGAAATGTCATAACCGAGAATCAAGATGAACGCTATCAAAATAACCATTCTCTGTATTTTATCTTTTTGTTTATTTTTATCGGGGCTTTTCTTGAACCAGGAGAGCATAATCGGCCAATTTTGATATAGATGAAGGCACATCAGTATTATGCAAATAAAAGAAATCGGAAGCAAAATGATAAGCGGATTGATCCCAAAATAAGTCTGAACACCGAAAAAAACCGGCTGCATACTGGCCAACAGGGTAAAAGTAATCAAGAACAGTGCAACAGTTACTATTCTCCTGGCTGCCCACTTTCGCATGGCTGCATTTTCTAAAAGTTTTTGACATGAGATGGCTTTTTATACTCTCAGCCGGCAAAGGTTAATTGTCAATAGAAATCGCCCGATGGGACATGGGATTATGGCTGGGAGCACGTTGTTCTATAGACCCATATTAAAATTATTTCTGTTTCTTTCGTTCCTTGAATTTTTTATAGAACGTCTGAAAGGCCTCACTTTGAATTGATATGGAGCTATACCACCCTTCAAGTGCTAAACCATCGGTTAAAGACAGGTCCTGAGATTTGGTAATTGCCATTTTAGCCAGCTTAATGGAGCTGTAAGGCCTGGCAATCATATGTTTAGCCAGAGCCTCTGCTTCATTCATTAATTCGGATAGGGGTACAACTTTGTTCACAATACCCAACCTGTAGGCTTCTTGAGCGGTGAAT
Source organism: Dehalococcoidia bacterium (assembly GCA_034436215.1). Classification (GTDB taxonomy): domain Bacteria; phylum Chloroflexota; class Dehalococcoidia; order GIF9; family UBA5629; genus UBA6808. The sequence continues at coordinate 20,496 of DAOTVU010000004.1, read as the reverse complement.
TCCTTTGAGCTCAGGATAAATTCGATTGCACGGCGCCTTCCCAGCAAACGTGGAAGGATCTGGGTGGAACCGCCTCCAGGGCAGATACCGTTGCGGACATCTCCCTGGGCGAACGTTGCGACGTCGGCGGCGATGACAAAGTCCATAGCGTAAAGTATTTCAGGAGCCCAGCATACTCCATTGACGGCGGCAATTGTGACGATTCCCGAGTTCATAATCATCATGCAGGTCTTCTGCAGATAATCCTGGTACCCTGACAGCACTGCATCGAGATATTTGCCCTGCACAATTAGACCGATGCCGGGATTTCCCATTATCACGGATTCCTGCCCGGAACCGGGATACCCATCTATATCATCGCCTGCAGAAAAAGCTTTACCCTTGCCGGTAAGGATAATCGCCCGGATATTTTTATCATCTTCACACTCTTTGAACAGGTCATACAGTAAGATATAATCCTCCCATCTTATCGCGTTTAATTTATCAGGCCGGTTAAAGGTAATGTAGGCTATTTGGTCTCGTTTTTCCAGAAGTATAGATTGATTTTCAGCCATATGATTTGCCTCCTATTAATTTATTTAATTTTTAATTGTCGATCTGTATTAAAAACTGTAACTTTGTGATATTGTTAATTGTCTATATCTAATACGGTGAAACGCACTGGCAGTACCCGGATCAGCGGTAGTATCCATAGGGTTTTAATCTCCGACTAATTAATTTTGAAATAGAAAGACCCTGCAAAACATTATACAGCTTAGCCGGATAGAAATTTAGCTGATTCAACTTTTTAATGGAAATGTTGTTTAATTTACGATCAGCTCTTGCTGAGGGGTCTTTATGTTAGGAACGATAATTGACTTGTCCGTGGTGGGGTTATAAAATCGGCTTTAAAATTGTGCGGGATAAAATGTATGCCTGTTATTTAGTCCTGCTATTCTGTGGAATTTTTATCAAAGGAGGGCATTGGCTATGAAGATATTGGGCATTGTAGCAAGCTGCCGGCGTCTGGGAAATACCGAAATACTTGTCAAAGAGGCGCTGATGGCGGCGCAGGAGCAGGGGGCGGAAGTTGACATCGTTAGATGGACGGATTACAGGATATTGCCCTGCGAGGGGGACGCGACCTGCATGTTTATGGGCAGAGGATGCAAACTTAAAGACAAGGACGACCACGATTTTTTACTGCATCAAATGTATCAGCATGACGGCATAATCTTCGGTGCGCCGTGTTATATACTTGAGGTACCGGCGATTGTAAAACAATTTATCGATCGTCTCTTCGTGCTTTCAAGCCAGCCATCTCAGATACGGGGCAGACCTGCTGGTGTAATCATACCCTATGCCACACGCGGATGGATACAATATGCGTTTCTTGAACCTACGATATTACTGAAAATGCTGGGTATGGATATCGTCGATCAAGTAGCCATTCACATTCAGGCAATGGCCGAGGCATCGAACGATGAAAGGGCATTAAGTAAGGCCAGAAAGATCGGCAGGGAAGTGGCCAACGCGATAAAAACCGGCGACCATAAGTATCTGGGTGAAGAAGGGTTATGTCCCGTATGTCACGGTCGAAACATACATATATTCAAAGATAACGAGACGGTTGAATGCCCGACCTGTGGCATAAGAGCAAAACTCTCTATCGTAAATGGCAAGATAAAAGTCGAATTTAACGAAAAAGAGATAGATTGGGCGCGATTTGCGGAGCAAACGGCGTACCGTCATTACACCTACGAAATAAAACCATCCAAAGATTTCTTCATACGGACATGGCCGATTCTAAAGGAAAAGCGTAAAAAGTATAAGGACTTTCTGAACATCGAACGCCAGTATATTACGCCGGAGGAGAGAAAATAATCATGGAAGAGATAATGGCTAAGCTCAGATGGCTGCCGCTGGGGCCTGCCTGTGGACCGAATGTTCCCATCATTAAAAAAGATCTGGATAAAATAGCAAAAAAATATGGAGTAAATATATCTCTCGAAGAAATCGTTGCTAAAAATCTCCAGAGGGACGGCGATGTGATTCGTGAAGAGACCATGGATAGTACCTTGGAAGAAATCACTCAGACGGTGGTTACTGTATCTGCTACAAATGAAAAAGCTTTCCGCGATACTATTATGGCACTTTTTAAAAAATACCGATCTCCAAGAACTACGCAAGCCTACTGGGGCAGCACTGAAAAGGGCAAAGACATTATCCTCGATGTGCTGGACGAATACGATGGCTGGTCTTAACAGGCCGTATTAACCGGCTCTTTGTTTTATCTGCAGGCAGAACCTGTTGACGTGTATCATATAGCTTTTTTCATTTAACGATTTTCCTTAGGTTCCAGACCGGGGAATGTCAGGTGCGATTAGATTTTTCTCCATACATCTCGTAAAATTATCGTTCGGGTCGTAAATATATGCTGAAAGCCATTCTGTTTGATCTGGATAATACTCTTATTATTTTCGATGAGGTCACCTTTGTCAGAAGCTACTTTAACAGTGTAGCCGAAAAATTTTCGGATGTTATACCTGCTGATAAGTTTGCCGAGAAGCTATGGAGGGCTACTATGGAAATGCAAAATAACGATGGTTCAATGATCAACAGACAGCGCTTTCTAAACTCATTCTCTGCGGGCATTTCTCTCACCCAGGGCGAAATCTGGAGCAGATTTGAAAGATTCTATAATGAAGATTTTGATAAATTTAAATATCTGGTGGCCAGGCCGGACTGTGCCCATGAAGTTTTTGCTTATATCCAGGAAAAAGGGCTCAGGATTGTGATTGCCACAAACCCTATATGGCCGCTGTCAGCGCAGATGCGCAGATTGTCATGGGTCGGGCTGAATGACTTTGAAATAGAGCTGGTAACCCATATAGACAATATGACGTACTGTAAACCCCGACTGGACTATTATCAACAGATTTGCAGTTTAATAGGTGAAAGCCCACAGAACTGCCTGATGGTAGGTGATGACCCTGCCAATGACATGATTGCTGCCAAAATCGGCATGAGAACATATCTTACCGACGATAGTCTTAGAAAGGTGGAAAAACCCCTTGAAGTAAGCCGGCGGGTGATCGGTGATAATACCGATGACGTTCCCCCTGCCGATTTTAAGGGGCCACTGGCATGTGTTATTGAGGCAATTGATAACCTTATAAAATGATCATGCCTAAGATTAATTAAATTGAAAGCTGAAATGGTTTGATGTATATTATTCACCGTTTCTCAGTAGTTGAAGGTTAACAGATAAGGAGGTTGTGATGGTAGAAGATTATGCAGAAAAAAGCTTCTGGTTAGGTAGCTCGGGGCCCTATAAAGAAAACCCAAAACTTGAAGGCGATTTAAGATGTGATGTGGCTGTTATAGGCGGGGGGTTTGCCGGTATATCGACTGCCTACTACCTTAAGAAAGCTCAACCCTCGCTCAAAGTGGCTGTTCTTGAGGGGTATGTTATAGGTTACGGTGCTTCAGGCCGGAACGCCGGATTTGCCATGACTACATTTGGACTTATGATGTCTATAACCAGGATGCTTTTCGGGCCGGAGAAAACCAGGCAGGCACATCATTATATGGAACGGGCCGTTGACCTGGTGGGCGAACTGGTAGAAGAACACGGGCTGCAATGTGATTATGAGCGGCCAGGTTTTCTCAGAGTAGCAACAACATCTGCATATGTGAAACGCATTAAAGATGAGGTAAAACTGGTCAAAGAACTCGGATTGACCGGCATTGACTGGATAGAGGCGGATGATGTCCACCGGCGGGTTAATTCTCCTCTTTATCTGGGAGCGTGGTGGGAGCCGAGATGCGCACTGGTTAATCCGGCCAAACTGGCACGTGAAATGAAAAGGGTTGCACTCCAGTATGGCGCTGAAATATATGAAAGGACACCGGTTATCGAGATAAAACGTACTACCCGGAATTTTGTTATCAGAACGCCTCAGGGTACGGTAACGGCTGAAAAAATTGCCCTGGCTACCAATGCCTATTCACTGGCCATACCCGAATTGAAGGCTATGCAACAGCCGGTATGGACTTATATAGTTTTAACTGCGCCGCTGAAAAAAGCACAACTGGATGAAATAGGATGGAAGGGGCGTGAGGGTATCGAGGACTACCGTAATCTGGTGCACTACTACCGGCTTACACCGGATAACCGCCTGTTGATGGGTGGGCGGGATGTGATTGTTAAGTACGGATCGGGCATGGATTATGATATCAATCCTAAAATCTTTGCACAGCTTGAAAACGACATAGGTGAGTTCTATCCCTGTCTTAAAGATATTGAGATTACCCATCGTTGGGGTGGGCCTGTCTCCGTGCCCATGGACATGGTGCCCGCACTGGGCTATCTGGAGGATAAGCGCTCGGTATATAGTCTGGGATGTATGGGGCATGGGGTCTCGCTCACGCATCTGAACGGTCAGGTTATGGCCGACCTCCTGCTCGAGCGAAAGACAGAGTGGACCGAATGTTTTCCGGTTAACCGCAAAGTTTTCAAATGGCCACCGGAGCCAATAAGGTTCGTTGGCGAGATGGCCATACTGGGTTATCTGCATGCTGAAGATGCCTGGTTGGAGCGCAGTGGATTGGGACCGGCCGGGCGTACGAATTAATCCACAACAACTATGAGCGGTATAATCAGCATCCATATAATTAAAGCTATAATATTCATGGGGCACACATAAAATTGGTTTTGGATAGGACTGCTTTAAATCGATAATGGATAATATCATTAACCCCCTGTTAATTCAGATCTTTCTGCTCGTGCTCGTTCTGGTATTTGCGCATACGGTTGAGACGGTACTGGGATTCGGTGCATCGCTTATCACCATGGCTCTGGGAGTTTATATATTCCCCATAAATGCCCTGCTCCCCGTGGTGGTTATCCTGGGTTTTTTGCAGAGCTGCTGGCTGGTCGCACGATGGATCCGCCACCTAAAGTGGCGTGCATTATTAATGAACATTATGCCGGCGGTAGCTGTGGGAATGATCGCAGGTATTTATTATAGAACTCAGGTTGCCAGCTACAAACAATTGCTTATTTTACTGGGTCTTTTCGTCATGGCGGTTTCAATCATGGAGATCTTTTTGATTTATCGTACGAGGTCAGCGGGAGGCAGCCTTCCGAAATATCTGGGATGGCCTATATTGATTGTGGGAGGGTTATTTCATGGCATTTATGCTACCGGTAGTCCGCTTATCATATATTATTCAAGCCGTGAACTAAAAGAGCCTGCCGAATTCAGGGCAACCATTTCCATGCTGTGGTTGATTTTAAACCTGGTACTGTTTTTTAACCTTTATGCATCGGGGTTGATTAATGTCAATACAATTACCACAACGGGCATAGTTTTACCTGGATTGATTGCCGGCATAATACTGGGGAACTCAATGAAGTTCAGGGCCGTGGTTTTTAAATTCCTGGTTTATGTATTGCTTTTCTTTGCTGGTTTACTTCTGTTATTTCAGCCGGGTTGAGATAGATTCAGCTTGAAAAATATATTAGAGAGGTGGTAAGAAATGGGTTATAAAGGACGACAGCTTGTGCCTTCGGGATTGACATATATTGCCGATAATATCAAAAATAAAGGCAATATACTCGGTCTGCCGGCCTCATACAGGGCCGGATGGGCAGGCGGCATCAAATTTTCTGAAGATAAATCCACACTGTTTTTCGCCGGATGCGGTTACCAGTATGCTGATATGCTGGAGCCGCTGGTAAATGTGATAAAAACCGCAGATAAAATGACCGATAACCCCGATCTACCTATGCTGATGTCCAGCATCCCCAGGAAATTTGGAATAGATGCAACCAGACTGCTGGGATCGGCCCTGTCAAGGCAGTCTAAAAAGGCGGATAATATTTTGAAAGACGCTATCAACGTATTGAAAGCTATTGGAATTGAGCCTGGTTATCTCGGTCAGGATGAGCCCTGCTGTGGCGCCCCCCTTTATCATTCGGGATTTCAGCAGGATTATGCCCTGGTAGTGCGTCAGGCTTATGAGAGATTTGCAGCCGCGGGGGTACGTCGGATAATAAGCATTGTGCCTTCCTGTACGTACGCATTGCGCGATCTTGCCGGTAAGATATTACCGGAAAAAACTATTGAAGTGAAACATTTTATCGAGGTATTGGCAGATAACATATCCAGTATAAAATTGGAATACCCGCAGAGCGTCAAAGTGACCTATCATGATCCGTGTCAGTTGGGAAGGTATATGGGTTTGATTGAGCAACCCCGCCGGGTGTTAAAGTCAATAAAAAATCTGGAACTGGTTGAGGCTCAGTGGACATCCGGTGAATGGTCAACCTGCTGCGGAGGGGGTGGAGGTTTTGAGGTTGTTTTCCCCGATATAAGCTATAGCCTTTCTATCAACCGCATAGAAGAACTGATAGCCACAGGCGCCGATATAATAGTTACCCAGTGCCCGGGTTGCATGCTGCAGTTGAGAAGTGGTCTCAAAGGAACAAAAAGGGAAAATATCGAAGTGCTTGATCTGGCAACCCTGGTAGCAAGAGCTATTATATAATTGAACATAAAAAAGGAACAATACAATGCAAAAAGAATATCGTAAAGAACTAAAGGCGGCTTTAGCCAACAGCAGAATCAAACTGGCGCTTTCCCGAGCAATAAGCAGTTATCGGCAGAACACAAATAATGCTCTTAAAAAATATCCGCACACTATAAAAATGGCGGAAGAGGTATTAAAAATCAAGCAATATGCAATTCAGCATATGTATGATCTGGCACAAGAGGCCGGTAAAAATATCGAAGAAAACAAGGGTAAATATTATATTGCTATGACTGCTGATGAGGCGTTGACGATAATAAGTAAGCTGATTGGAAGGGGCAAGCTGGTGGTCAAAGCCAAGAGCATGACAGCTGAAGAAATTGGCCTAAGAGAACATCTCGAGCAGGAAGGTAACGAAGTTTACGAGACAGATCTGGGTGAGTTTATTATTCAGAAACTGGGATCGAGGCCTATGCATATCCTTTCACCGGCTATCCATGTGCCGCGAGAAGATGTGGCCAGCCTGTTTTCAAAGATAACCGGCCGGGAGCTTCCAACGGATATACCAACGCTTGTTGCTACCGCACGGGAACTACTGCGCGATAAATTTATCCGGGCCGATGTAGGCATAAGCAGTGCCAATGTGGTCTCAGCCGATACAGGCACGCTTTTTCTAATCGAAAATGAGGGAAATATCAGGCTGGCTACCAGTGCACCGCCCGTTCATATCGCTCTGGTAGGAATGGAGAAGCTGGTACCAACTCTGGAAGATGCCTTCAAGGTGTCTGAGGTAACATGGCGATATGCTAACTATGCCATTCCCTCTTATGTCAGTCTGATATCCGGTCCGAGCAAAACAGGCGATATAGAAAAGGTTACAACGTATGGAGCGCATGGACCTAGAGAACTACATGTGATTTTCCTGGATGGAGGAAGAGTAAAGCTGGCTGAAGACCCGGTATTGAGGCAGGCGCTCTACTGCCTACGCTGTGGCGGCTGCCTATACGAGTGCCCTGTTTTCAGCTTAACAGCCGGATATTTCGGGGATAAATATTTTGCCGGCATTGGTACGGTGTGGGCGGCGGAGATAAGCAAAAATATCGAGAAAGCTTCATCAATGGCATACACGTGTCTGACATGTGGACGTTGTAAGATACGCTGCCCGATGAAAATAGATGTGCCCGAAATGATTATGAAAATCAGGAAGTCGATTGCCGAGGAGTGACGTGGTCAGGCTTACCGTTTATAGCGGCATAAAAGAAATAGGAGGTAACAAGATATTACTGGAGGAGGGCGAACATAGCCTTTTCCTCGATTACGGCTTACCATATGCGCGATATAAACGGTATTATGAAGAATATCTGAGGCCGCGAAGCGGTGCAGGATTAATCGATTTTCTTACCCTTGGATTACTGCCACCTTTGCAGGGTATCTACCGTGATGATCTAGAAAACCTTGATATATGGGGGAATGTTTGCAATCTTGCGACTCGAAAGATAATGGGTCTGGAAGGAATATTGCTTACACATGCCCATCTGGATCATTCGGGACATATTTCATTTATCAGACCTGAGGTGCCGGTTTATTCAACAGCTTTGACTGCCTTTATTGCTAAAGCTATACAAGATTCAGGTACCGCAGCGTTTGATCAGCAGGTTTGTTACTACACCCCGGTTGTTCCTTCGTGCCCACCGGGGTGGAAACAAAAAGCCTTAATATCATCTTCTGATGATAAGTGCCAGCGTAGATTCCACATACCGGATGAGGAGATGAAGAAACTTGATGATATGGCCATTCAGTTCTGGTTATCGGGGTTCTGGGAAAGAACCAGTCGACAGAAAAAGATACGATCATCATCCTTTGATACTCATAACAAATGTCATTTTGAGCTGCGTTGTTTCCCGGTAGATCATTCTATTCCGGGTGCCTGCGCCTGGGCTGTAAATACAAGTAGTGGCTGGATTGTTTACAGCGGAGATCTACGATCACATGGTAAACGCGGAGATCTGACCCGAGCATTTATTAGCAGGGCGGAAAAACTCAATCCCCGGGCAATGATAATTGAAGGAACCAATATATTCCGAACAGCCAATGTTTCTGAAGATACGGTTTACGAAAATGCTCTGAGATTTATAAGCTGCGCAAAAGGGTTGGTGATAGCGGATTTTTCTGCAAGGGATGTAGACCGTCTTCTCACCTTTCTGGAAATTGCCCGACGTACGGGTAGGAAGTTAGCTATCCTGGCCAAGGATGCTTATTTGCTGAGGACGGTGAGATTGCTGGAGCCGGAGATACCTGATATAGCACTGGATGATAATCTGGTAATATACCAGGAAACAACGGCCAGCAAATCTCCTCCGCTCTGGCTCCGCAACCTGTTTGCCGATTATAATGACAAAGTGGTGCTGGCAGAAGATGTTAGGAAGGAGCAAAGCGCTTATATAATGTGCTTCAGTTTCTTTGATATCAATGAATTGCCGGGCATCCGTCCTGATCCTGGTGGGCTGTACGTTTACAGTTCCAGTGAGCCTCATGACGAAGAACAGGAAATAGATTTTCGACGTCTGCGCAACTGGCTTGATCATTTTAAATTCGAATATGTGGGTTTGCCTGTAGAGGTCGGGGGAGAGTGGCAGATACCTGAAGGGCAGGAAGGGCTACACGCCTCAGGTCACGCCTGCGGGACCGACCTGCTGGACATGGTAAAATCGATTAAGCCTCAGATTCTGGTACCTGTCCATTGCCAGTATCCCGAATTTTACTGTGAGAACCTGAAAGATAAAGGGATTCAGACCATATTACCCGAAGAGGGTGTACCGATTGAGATTTGATTTAGCCTCGAGCGGTTGTTATTTTCAGGACATAATCAGAAGGGCTACCCGGTAAACAACTATGGCTGCTGCAAACGAAACGATAAGTTGTAAGGCGATACTGAAGAGCGGCCAGCGCCAGGTTCCAGTTTCGCTTCTGATGGCACCTGTGGTGGCAATGCATGGGATAAAAAGCATCTGGAGTACGAGGAAAGCCAGTGCTCCAGATGGTGTAAGTATAGTAGAAAGACTGTTCGTAAATCCATTTCCGCCTTCGCCTAGCATTACACCGAGTGTGGCTATGGTATTTTCCTTGGCTACAAAACTTGAGATCAGAGCTATCATCATCTGCCAGTTAAGTCCGATTAGCCGGCCGAGCGGCTCAAGCAGCCTGCCGCAGGCGGCCAGCAGACTGTTTTCTATATTGCCTTCGGGTATTACCGATAAGAGCCATACAAATAATGAGACGAGAAGGATAACGGTGCCGGCACGCTTGATAAAAGCCACTAGGTTATGCCAGGTAATTATGCCCGCCAGCCTCAGATCGGGTATATGATAGAGGGGGAGTTCCATAATCAGGACCTCCTCTTCTCCGTGCATGATAAAACGGTTGAGCACAAAGCCGATAGCAAGAAGGATTAACAGATTGGAGATCAGCAATCCCCAATAAACCAGAAAGGCATGGTTTCCGAAGAAGGCGGCAGCTATGATAGCTACCACCGACATTCTGCCGGCGCAGGGTATCAATGGAGCAAGCAATATAGTCAGTAATCGGGCACGTGGAGAATCAATTATCCGGGTACCAAGTACAGCGGGAACGTTGCAACCGAATCCCAGGCAGAGTGGAAGCATCGATTTACCGTGCAGGCCGATAGCGTGCATATACCGGTCTGTAACAAAAGCCGCCCTGGCTGTGTAACCTGAATCCTCTATCATTGCCCATACGAAAAAAAAGATAAAGAGCAGCGGGATGAAGGTAAGTACTATGCCCGCACCACCGAGTAATCCATCTGCCAGCAGATGTCTTAGCCAGTCGGGCACCCCGAAAAGTGAGGACAAAATCCATTCCTGGCTTCTATGAATTAGCATATCTTCCAGCAGATTTTGCAGCGGTATGCCTATGCTGTACACCAGCCCGAATATGCCTGCCAGTACTGTTGCCAAAAAAATAAGGCCCCAGATTGGATGTGTGGCTACGCGGTCGATCTTTTCGGTGAGTGAAACACGGCTGAGAGGGGGTTTCTCCTGAGCAACTGCAGATAATTTTGTGACCCACTCAAAGCGAAGGGTGGCAATAGTAAGAGCGGCGGATTCATTGGCACGAAGGATGGTTTCAAGACGGGGTTTCTTTTCCGCGGTAATGCTCTTCTGAACGATGTTTTTAATCTGCTCATCGCCTTCCAACAGTTTCATAGCCGCCCAGTGACGGGGGTATGGATCGATTATATCAGGTGTCAGCAGTTCGGCTACCATATCTATAATTTTCTCCACCGAACTACCGTATTCAACATGTTTCAGTAAACGTTTTTCGAATGGGCGTTCATATTCAGCTATGATCTGATTTACCAATTCCATTAAGCCTCGGTTCCGGGTGGCTATAACGGGGATAACCGGTATATCAAGTGCCGAGGATAGAGCTTCAATATCAATTTTAATACCCTGCTGCCGGGCTACATCGATCATATTGAGCGCAATTATTATCCTGGGTGCGAGCTCTATTAGTTCGGCTACAAGGTATAGACCACGTTCCAGGCTGGCGGCATTAATCACAGCCACTACAACGTCGGGTTTTTCCTTAATCAGGTAATCTCGGGCAATTTGCTCCTCAAGAGAGTTGGCTGTCAGACTGTAGGTACCCGGAAGGTCGATGATATTAAGAGTGATATCTCCATGGCGACAAATACCCGTTTTTTGTTCGACAGTCTTACCGGGCCAGTTACCGACATGCTGGGATAGCCCTGTTAGCAGGTTAAATATGGTGCTTTTACCTACATTGGGTGAGCCGGCCAGCGCCACGGTGATATATTTTGATGATTTATCCATCAGCTCCCATGGTTGTCTTTAACTACGATGACGTGGTTGGCCATCTTTCTTCCCAGTGCAACCTCCGTATCATGCAATTTCACCAGCACGGGGCCACGGCTGTAATTTTCCAGCATTTTGAGGCGGGTACCCGGTGTGAAACCAAGAGAAAAACAGCGACCCAGCTTACCTCTCCCTCCTTCAATGGCCTTGATGACGCCGGTCTGGCCGGGTAAAAGCTGTGAAAGCGGCATCTCCTCCGCTTTTGATTCTTTTTCCTCTTTATAGGGTCTGGCTAGTAGAGCAATAGCAGTTTCTCTATCAAGTTCGATCCTGTTACTGCCAATCTCTACTTCAATTGCACCGTTTTTATTTTTACTGATTATGCGCACAACAGCCGGTGGTTGAAGGCCAAGCCTGTCAAGTCGGCTTAATAAAGCGGCATCTTCTTTATTTACTCTGATGAGAATCAACTTTTCTCCGAGAGTGAATTCAGTCAGTGGCATTAAATCTTCTTTTTTAATATGACCATCTTTATCCGGTATAGAATGCCCGTGGGGACAGGTATCCACGTTACCCAGGAGATCGGCCAATTTTTCTTCGACCTCGGGTGATGTTACGTGCTCCAGCAAACAGGCCTGATCATGAACCTTATCCCATTCCATCCCGAGTACATCTGTTAAAAACCTTTCCCACAGGCGATGCCTTCGTATTACCCCCAGCGCCTTTTCATTTCCCAGACTGGTTAAATATGCACCCTTGCCCGGTGTATAATTGATTAACCCCCTGCTTTCCAGAGACCTGAGCATATCGGTGATCGCAGGTTGCGATACCTTCAGATCTTCGGCAAGTGATGACGTGCTTACAGGCGTTTCATCCTGTTGCCTTTTGTATATGGCTTCCAGATATTCCTGCGTTCTCTCAGTATCCATAATTATATTCCAAATTAAGCAGGCTTAATAACTGCCTGTGTACATTATGACATCGTATGGCGTTAGCGTCAAATCTGCCGGAAGCCGAATGCTCAGCGAAGCTTGGCTCTATGCCGGCATAACCTGCCTTGACATCGAGGAATATCCGCTTTAACATAGCGCTGATTTCCTGCAAGAAAAATCGGGTAATCCACGAAAGGGAAAAACGAAATGAAAGACCAGTTGTATCGGAAGCTTTTTGAACCTGCATATATAGGCAAGCTCCAGTTACGGAATCGAATAGTTATGCCTCCTATGGCGACTATGTTTGCTGAAGAGGACGGTTCGGTCAGTGATAATACCGTAGATTATTATGAGGCAAGAGCCAGGGGTGGCGTAGGCCTGATAATTGTTGAAGCAACAGCGCCGGGGCTGCAGTGCACCGGCCCTCATCAGCTTTCTCTGGGTGACGACCGCTACCTGCCGGGATGGCGGAGGCTGGCAGAAACCGTTCACAGACATGGCGCTAAAATCGCTGTTCAGCTTCAACACTCAACAATGGAAACCCGTGACGGAAGGTTCGTACAGGTGGGTCCTTCCGCTTTGGTAGTGCCCAGCCGTGTGATGGGCACCCCCGGTAATCCACCGCATGAGCTGACAGAAAGAGACATCAAGAATATAGTGCAATGGTTCGGGGAAGCGGCCGGAAGGGCCAAGCAGGCAGGTCTCGATGGAGTTGAAATCCACGCTGCCCATCAATATCTGATTGCGGCTTTTTTATCTGCCGCTACCAACCAGCGGAAAGACAGATACGGGGGTAGCATTGAGAATCGGGGCCGATTAATGACCGAGATACTGAAGGCGGCAAGAAGAGGGGTGGGAAAAGATTTTCCCCTGTGGGTACGTCTTAACGGTCAGGAATGGGGTGTAGAGGGTGGAGTTACGATAGATGAGGCCAAGCAGTACGCTCAAATGGCTGTAAAAGCCGGAGCTCAGGCAATCCATGTCTCCGGATATGCCGCCGGATCATTTGTAACCAGAGCACCGATTGCTGACACGGAAGGTGTTCTGGTGCCTCTGGCGGCGGAGATTAAAGGGGTGGTTAATGTTCCGGTAATAGCGGTCGGCCGGCTAGGACCGGAAATCGGCGAAAAGATTTTGCAGGAAGAAAAAGCGGACTTTATCGCAATAGGAAGAAGGTTGCTGGCGGACCCCGAACTACCCAATAAAATAGCCGAGGGCCGTGAGGATGAGATCAATACGTGTATCTGCTGCCTTGAATGCATAGATCGCAGGGCAGGGATGTTTGGCCAGGCAAATTTCAGAGTAACCTGCACGGTCAATCCCGTACTCGGTCACGAAAGGGAATACAGGATAAAGCCGGCTGAGGGAAGAAAGAAGGTGGTAATTGTGGGTGGTGGTCCGGCCGGTATGGTAGCCGCCCGGGTTACTGCGCTTCGCGGGCACCAGGTTACGCTTTTAGAAAAGAATTCCCTGCTCGGAGGGCAACTAAATATTGCGGCTATTCCTCCACATAAGGCTGATATTTTACCCTGGATGCGGTACCTGATAGGACAGATTGAAAAAGCAGGTGTGGAAATCAGGCTCAATACAAAGGCTTCATCCGAAACCGTCTTGGCACTCAAGCCGGATAGCGTAGTTATTGCTACTGGCGGGATAAGCATCAGACCGGATATTATGGGAATTGATAAGCCCTGTGTGGCTTTAGCCGAGGATATACTGTCCGGTAAGAAAGAGGCCGGTAAGAGGGTGGTGATTATCGGGGGAGGAACCGTGGGATGTGAAACGGCAAACTACCTTGCAGAGAAGGGCAAACAGGTTACAGTGATAGAAATATTGAAGCGCATGGCCAACGACATGTATACAATGGTCAGACGCAGGCTGATGGATGATTTGCGCAATAAAAAGGTATTGCTGTTAACTCAAGCAAGATGTGAGGCTATACTTGATGGCAGTGTACTGGTGACAACAGGCGACGGTAAACGGCAGAACATCCCGGCGGATACCGTTATAATCGCGGTGGGATACAGGGCTGATAACAGCCTTGCAGATGAATTAAAGGGAAAAATACAGCAAATCCACTGTATTGGAGATGCCGCAGGGCCACGGCGTATTTATGATGCGGTGCGTGAGGGCTACCTGACCGGGCTGAAAATATAGTAGATGAGGGCGGTATCTATATACCCAGCTTTTTGCGCTTTGCTTCAATGTGGTCAGCAATACCATCCACTGCTTTCAATGCATCCTTTTCAACGTTCAATAATCCTCCAGTTATGGATGGCAAGTCCTGAGTCAACAGCCTGACCAGATTGGGGCCTCCTGTTACGGTTGGTATTGGATTGACATAAGTATATAGTCCGAAGGCCAGTGCAAAGATAGCATCGATTGTAGCTTTTTGCTCCATATATTCGGGTGCCACAGCAGCAACCGGAAGATCGGTTACCGATATACCTCCCAGGCCGTCGGCTATGGTGGCCAGCAGGTCGGCCAGCCTGCCAGTATCGGTGCATGTACCGTAACTGAGAACCGGGGGAATATTTAATTTTTTACACAGGGAACTCAATCCCGGGCCTGCCAGTTCGGATGCTTCGATTGAGCATAGTCCGGCTACTTGCATGGCAGCATTACCGCAACCGAGAGATAAAACAAGGATATCACGTTTAATCAGTTCACGGGCGACAGCTATGCTATGGACATCGTTACCGTGGTCACGCAGGGTTGTGCAGGATACAAGCCCGGCAACTCCCCGTATCGTGCCGTCTTTGATTGTATTAATAAGAGGCACGAGTGACCCACCGAGGGCATCCTGGATGCTCTCACTGGAAAAGCCGACTATAGCCTCATGCATGGGCAAACCGGTTATCGGTTTGATCTCGCGTCTTCGACAGCTGTAATTTTCGATTGCCATCTCCAGCAATTCCGCCGCCTGTTGACGCGCATTTTCAGGGATATAATCAATGCGTTTGCTGATGCCTTCGAAAGCTACAAGCTGGCTTACAGGGATCAATTTAAACCTGTATTTTTCGGCGTAAATAGGATCGATCTGCATTGAGCAGTTCATATCGCAGGCAAACAGGTCAACACAACCGGATGCTAAAACCGGCTCCTGAAAAATCCAGTTCCCGGTAAAACCATAAAACGCGTCGTCCATCTGCCAGCGCTGTATCATCTCCTGGCCGGTTTCGATATTGGCGATCACGCGCAGTCCCCTGGCTCCAGCAGCCCTGGCCTTGTTCTGCCACTCTTCGGTACGGGCTAATTGAACCATGGCAAAACCCAGAAACGGCTCGTGCCCGTTGGGCAAAACATTGACGTAATCAGGATCGAGAACACCGAGATCAACGCGCATCTTATGCGGTCTCGGTATGCCGAATAAAATATCCTGACATGATTCATTAACCATCTGGCTTTGATAGGCCATAGCAATGCTCAAGCGCATCGCCTTTAAAGCGAGGCTCTGATAATATCCATCGACATTGGTAAGACACGAACTGGTGGCAAACATCATTTCACCGTATATGCCGCCGGGGAAAATGCCCATTTTGTGCCATAGATCCTGCCGTTCTTTGGGGGCCAGTGCCTTTACGATAAGGCTTGGCTCATCGTACTTACGGTTGAAATCTTCTTCCACCAATCTGCACAGGCGCTTGGCTATCTGTTTGTATGATCCGGCTGTACTTATGTTCAATCGGTCCGCAAACCATTTCAGTTTTTTACCTTCGATGATGGAGAAAGGCGTATGTCCAATGGCTGTAGCCCACAGCGTTTTAATGGTCTGCTCGGTATGGTAATGATAGGTGGATGCCCCCATTACATTTCGAAGTAACATCATGCGCATTGCCATGCCGTCCGCTGTTATGCCACAAACACCCCGCTTATCTTTGCCGGCATCTGCCCGGCAGGGGCCATTCGAACATAGATCGCAGCGGACACCTGCCTGACAAAAAGGACAACGCTGGTCGGGGTTACCTCCCAGTCCTTGAGCTTCGTAGCGATCCCAGATATTGGTGATGCCATCCTGCTTGATTCTGTTATACAAGATGCGTATTGAGCTATGGTACGATAAGCGACTCTCCTCCATCATGGCCTCCTATTTCAATATTTAATGCCGTCTTACGACTCTGTAAGTAACGTTTTAAACGATAGATATACAATTGTTGGCTTTAATCATATCTATTAAAAACGTGCAGGTCAAAGGTAGTGAAGCTTTATTCCCAATGTTGAATGCAATCGATATCCTGTTTCGCTCATCAGTTACCATAGCGTTGAAGCAGAGAGTATATGGCAGCAGTTCCGAACTCAAGTGCTGTAACGGGTACACGTTCATCAGCGGCGTGAAAAAGCTGTTCGAAATTGACTTCGGGAGGCAACTTTAGCGGCGTGAAACCGTAGGTCTGAATACCCAATCGGGCGAATATCCGTGCGTCGGTCACCGCGGGGAAAAGCATTGGAACGGGTGTTCCATCCGGATCAGCTTCTCTGATTGTTTCTGCCAGGACATCGAAGAAAGACAAATCGGGATCGGATGGACCGGGATTAAAATAAACTACCTCATATTCAATATCGTTGCCGGCAGAATTTTTAAGCTCGATTATAATATCATCGGGAGTAAATCCGGGCAGCAGCCGGCAGTCCAGACAGACGGTTATCTGTCCGGGCACGACATTAAAGCTATCGCCACCATGGATAATCGTAGCCGCAGCGGTATTATGGAGAATCGGATCAAACGTTTTGACCTGTGAGCCCAGCATATCGAGTATAGAGTTGGTCAACGTCGGTATGAGCATCTGTAAGAAAGTCTGCTTTAAGGGGGTCGGCAACCCTTCTGCAGTCAGTCTTATCTGTTCTTTGGCTACGGGAGTGATATGTACGGGTAGTCGTCGTTCCAGATTTTGTAAATACGATGCCAGTCTGTACATAATGCCCCCTCTGGCAGGCCAGGCACCGTGACCGCCATGACCATGAATCGTAGCTATCAGGCCGCAACCCTGTTTTTCGCCAACCATTATGGGATAGAAGCGGCGTTTTCCAATATAACTTGTATAGCCTCCGAATTCACCGATGGCGTATTTCACCCCTTTGAAAAGGTGCGCCTGATTGTTAACCACATATTCTGCCCCGAATGCACTGCGTGCTTCTTCGTCGCTCAAAATAGCCAGAATGATATCTCCCGCCGGGATGAAGCCCTCAAGGCGTGATTTGATCATTGCTGAGAGCATCATAGCAATGGCACCCTTCATATCCAATGCTCCGCGCCCCCAAATATAGCCGTCAAGCTCTTCACCGATAAACGGATTAAGCCGCCACTTCTGATTCGCGGTGGTGGCCACGTCGATGTGGCCGTACATTAAAAGCGGAGGAGCTGCACCTCTGCCTGATAAACAGGCTATCAGATTTGGTCTCGCTGGCTCGGCTGCAACTATTCTGTTCGGGATTCCAGCCCAGTCGAGCATTCCCTTTATATAATTTATGCAGGGAGCTTCATTACCCGGTGGATTTGTCGTATTATAACGGATCAGGTATTTGAGTATCTCGCCCGGATGATTATATATTGGTGAGTATTCATCGGCAGGTGAAGCACTCAAATAAACTCTCCTTTGCAAAATTAACTTCAACGGATATATAAACTTATACTCATTGTAAATCAGGGGTCAAGCAGTGTAAAGATAATCAAAATGAAAAACCTGGGGTTTGACTTAGGGTACCTGTCTACTTATGATTACTGGAGTTGAATTCAATTAGCCGGATTAATTATTTGTTGCTATGTGGAACGATATAAGAGTAGCGCTTTTTATGTTCTATAAGGCTATAAAACGGGGTAATAAATTCACTCTCGTTTTAACCATCCTTGTAACCACGCTGGCCTTTATCAACATCATTTTCACTTCGGCTTTTATGAATGGAGCTATCAGCAAAGCATACCAGCAGGCTAAAGAAAACTACGTGTCCAATATCGTGATTCTGCCTGCGACGGATGAAAAATATATCACCCAGGTACAGCAGTTAAAGACCAAGATCAACACGTTACCGGGCGTAATAAGCTGCTGCTCGCGTTATTCCATCTCAGGTGTTATTCGCTATGACCCTGAGAAGGATAATATCGATGTCAGGGAAAAAGCTTGGAATATAAAGTCGATTAATCCAGATGATGAATTAAAAGTCACCGGCCTGCAGAACTACCTGGTAGCTGGCAGGTATCTGGATGAAAATGACCGGGACCAGATATTTATGGGAAGGGAGATATCGGGAGGTTATGGTGCCAGCTTTGAAATATCATCATTGAAGGGTGCCAGAGTCGGTGATGAAGTAACCATTACCTATAGTAACGGCGTTAAACGTACCTACAAGATAAAAGGTATTTACAATACCAATTTCCCGCTGGCCGACCTTAATGTTTTCATAACTGAAAAGGAAATGGAGTCCATCCTGGGAGTACACAACCGCGCTTCAGAGATATTGATTAAGACGGATGGCTCTGTTCCTGAAAACGTATATATTGACCGCCTGCGCACGATGGGCATCGAAAAAGAACAAATTAACTTGTGGCTGGATTTCATCGGTTATATCAGCGGCCTTACTGAGACCTTTGACATCATCAAAGTTATAGTAACATTCATCGGGTTAGTGGTGGCCGGAGTGACCGTTTTTATCGTTATTTTTATAGCAACCATTAATCGGCGACGCCAGATAGGGATATTGAAGGCTATAGGCATGAAGGAACGCATAATTGTGATGTCCTATATGTTTCAGGCTGCATTTTATGCCTTGCTGGGCGTCTTCAGCGGCGTTGTATTGATACACGCATTGATTGTACCCTACTTTATCCGACATCCGTTCCCCATGCCTATGGGAATGGTCAGTCTGGTACTGGTCAGACAGGATATGGTTACAGGAGTTATCAGTATATTGTTAGTAAGCCTGATTTCCGGTTTCATACCATCATGGATGATAACACGCCAGAACATCATTAAGGCTATCTGGGGTTAAAAATATGGCTATGATTCGTGTAAAAGGACTAAAAAAAACATATCCCGGTGAAGTGCCGGTTGAGGTTATCAGGGGGATAGATATCGAAGTGTGTGAAGGTGAGTTTCTGGCTATAATGGGTCCCAGCGGATCGGGCAAATCCACGCTCATGCATTTACTTGCCCTTCTTGATGACCCAACCGAAGGCAGGATATGGATTAACGGTGTGGATGTGATAAAGCTGACATCGCCTCAGAAAACGGCTTTCCGGCTGCATACCCTTGGCTATGTATTCCAGGAATATGCGCTTTTGCCTGAATTAAATGCACTTGAAAATGTTTATCTTCCCTTGATGATGCTCGGAGCCAGACCCCAAGAATACCTGGAAACCGCCATGAAAATGCTTGAAACGGTGGGAGTGAGCACACATGCCAGGCATCTTATCAGTCAGCTGTCGGGAGGAGAACAGCAGCGTGTGGCTATTGCCAGGGCACTGGTCAATAACTCCAAGATACTTTTTGCCGATGAGCCATGTGCCAACCTCGATACAAAGAACTCCGATATAATACTAAATTTATTAAGGCAACTATGTGATGAAAGAAAGCAGACCATAATCATGGTTACTCATGAGCCTGAACACAGAGAGTATTCAGATCGAGTAATCTGGATAAAAGACGGGTTAATTGAAAAGGAAGAGCGGTTTAAAAGTTAATCTCGCTGTAAATCTTAAGTAAGATCAGGATTGTACCATAATCATGTTCATTTTAAGCTTTTATCGAGCTCGGCCTGCAGTAATTTCTTCGGTAGAGCCCCGATTTTGCGGTCAACCAGTTTGCCGTCCTTGAAGATAAGCAGCGTTGGAATAGCCTGGATCTGGTATTTCACAGCGATGTCCTGATTTTCATCTGTATTCAATTTGGCGAATGTGATTTTCCCATTGTTATCTACAGCCAGCTCATCTATAACTGGAGACATCATGCGGCAGGGGCCGCACCATGGAGCCCAGCAATCAACCACCAGATAGGGATTGTCCTTTACTGCTGCATCAAAATTTTGCCCGTTAAGAACGATGACCGGGCTATTCTTTTTTTCCATCGAATTCTCCTTGTTTATCATTTCTATACTCAAAACGCCCTGTCTATTTTCGTTGAATTTGAAAGGCAGTTTGCTTTCCATAAACGAACCTTCCAGCCGCTCCCGAGAACTTTTTATGAGGTATTGTTTACCGCATTCTTCTGCCTGCTTTAATA
>DAOTVU010000003.1:0-46116 GCA_034436215.1 Dehalococcoidia bacterium | reverse complement strand
AGACCAGAATTATCAGATGATGGGTTTTGGATTATTTCGGTCTATGCTGTGTTGCGGAATAGATTATTCACATATTGTGGTAATAATTATTGGAGCTACAAAGGCTCCAGCTCGAAGCGATAGTTTTCAATGACGGTATTGGCCAGTAGCTTTTTGCACATCTGCTCAACAGTGCTTCTGGCATTATCAATATTGTTATCTTCTATTTTGATTTCGATGTATTTGCCGGCTCTGACCTCGCGAACGCCTTCAAAACCAAGATTATGCAGAGCTCCTTTGATGGTTAAACCCTGAGGGTCATTAACGGTAGGTTTAAGCGTTATATACACCTTAGCTAAATACATTTTTCAATTTCCTCCCGGTAAGCATCCGATATACTTGCCGATAGCGTCTTGAAGTGGCGTCTACGATTTTTCGTGGCAGGACGGGTGCAGGAGATTTTTGATCCCATCCCGAAGCAGTCAGCCAATCGCGCACAATCTGCTTATCAAAGCTGGGCTGGGGTTTACCCGATTTATATTCCTTTGCATCCCAGAAACGGCTGGAATCGGGTGTAAGTGCTTCATCGATCAAAATCATTTCATCACCATCGTGACCAAATTCAAATTTGGTATCGGCAATAATGATATGCCGTTCAAGGGCAAACTGGCGGGCGAATTGATAAAGGGCGATGCTTTTATCTTTAAGTTCTGTTGCTGTCTCTTTTCCCACGAGATTGACAAGCTCGGAAGGACTTAAGGGCTTATCATGGCCGCTTTCTGCTTTAGTTGTGGGCGTGAACATGGGTTCGGGCAGTTCCTGGCTTTCTTTAAGGCCGTGTGGTAATTTCTGCCCATTAACGGTGCCAGTTTTACGATATTCAGCCCAGGCTGAACCTGAGATATAACCCCGTACTACACATTCGACAGGTATCCGTTTTGCCCTGATCACTACCATAGAACGCCCCAGCAAAACCGTGGGTAAAGGTTTATGATTAGCAGAGTACTTATTTAGAGCCCTCATGCTTTCAAGAGATTCTATCATGTGATTGTGGACGATATGATATGTTCTGGCAAACCAGAATGCCGAAAGCTGGTTTAATACGATCCCTTTATCCGGGATACCATTCGGCAGCACAAAGTCAAAAGCAGAAATACGATCCGTGCATACGATGAGCAGTTTGTCACCGAGGTCATATATATCCCTTACTTTTCCTCTGGCTATAAGGGGCAGCTTTAGGGAGGTATTAAGTACTAACGGCAATTTATGTCTCCTGTTCATTATGTCTTCGATTTTCGGCTTTTAATCAATCCAGTACGCTCATAAACTGTGTCGATATATTTTAGAAATTTTCCGTAATCGAATATTTTATTGAGTTCTCTGAGACTCAGATATTCCATTACGTCGGGATCCTCTTTCAGCAGAGCCAAAAATGGCGTGCTCGTCTTCCATGCCTTCATGGCATTGCGCTGGGTGAGCTCGTAGGCCTTCTGGCGGCTAAGCCCCTTTCCGACCAGGGCCAGCATCACATGCTGTGAAAAGATCAAGCCATGGGTTAGCTCGAGATTTCGTTTCATGTTTTCAGGGTATATCTGCAACCCTTTCATAACGCCGGTAAAGATATCCAGCATATAATCGAGAGCTAGACATGAATCGGGCAAAATAATTCGCTCATTGGATGAATGGCTGATATCACGTTCATGCCAAAGTGCTATATTTTCCATGGATGTTAACGCGTAACCGCGTAACACCCTGGATAACCCGCATATCCTCTCGCATAGTTCGGGATTCCGCTTATGCGGCATGGCTGATGAGCCTGTTTGGCCGGGTGAAAACGGCTCTTCGGCCTCAAGTATTTCAGTACGCTGGAGCGAGCGTATTTCAGTGGCAAATTTCTCCAGGGAACTGCCGATAATAGCAAGGGTACAGACGAACTGTGCATATCTATCTCGTTGGATAATCTGGTTGGATACAGGGGCAAAATCGAGCCCCAGCTTATTACAGGCAATCTCTTCTATTTCCGGTGGCACAGAAGCGTAAGTGCCTACGGCACCGGAGATTTTGCCCACGGATACAACCTTTCTAGCCTGCTCCAATCTCTCATAGTTTCTTTTCATTTCCTGTGACCAGAGTACCATTTTCAGTCCAAAGGTTACCGGTTCCGCATGGACGCCATGGGTACGGCCGACCATAATGGTGTCCTTGGTGGCAAGTGCCCTGTCTTCCAGAACTTTGATTAAATTGTTGATGTCGGCAAGAAGCAAATTAGCTGCATCCCGCAGCTGGAGTGCCTGTGCAGTGTCCATTATATCGGATGAGGTTAAACCGAGGTGGATATAGCGGGACTCCTCACCCACGGTTTCGCTGATCGCATTGAGAAAGGCAGTTACATCGTGATGAGTGATTTTAAATAGCTCGGACATGCGTTCGAAATTAACGGTTGCCTTCTTTATTTTCGGGACAGCTTCCGTAGGGATTCTTCCCAGTTCAGCCCAGGCTTCACATACGGCAATTTCAACCTGCAGCCATTTATCGAATTTATTCTTATCCGACCATATTTGTTTCATTTTGGGACGTGAATAGCGTTCAATCATATCTTACTTCCTCAGGCTTCTGCCTGCTTTCTTTTGTATTCGCGGAACATGTCCTGTATATGTACATATTTATTACCCAGTATCTGAATGGCGAAAAGGGCGGCGTTTTTAGCGCCGGCAGCTCCGATTCCCATACATGCAACAGGAATACCACCCGGCATTTGAACAATGGAATATAGCGAGTCGATTCCATGTAGCTCGCTTGATGGCAGAGGTATCCCGATGATGGGAAGATGAGTCCACGATGCTATCACACCGGGAAGATGAGCTGCATTTCCGGCAGCGGCAATAATTACTTCGAACCCTTTAGACGGTGCGTTCAGCGCAAACTGACGGACCTGATCGGGCTTGCGGTGGGCAGAAAGAATGAATAATTCATAGTCGATTTTAAATTCGTTTAAAATATCTACTGCCGGCTGTATAAAGGGTTCATCAGTTTTGCTCCCGATAATAACAGCTATAAGTGCCATCAACTCACCTCCCTTGCAGCTATATCTTTTCGGTAATAGCATCCATCAAAGTGAATATAAGGTATGTTGCTGTAAACCTTATCACGGGCATCTTTTAGACTCTTACCGGTTGCTGTTACAGTAAGTACCCTGCCTCCATCAGTTAAAATCTGGCCGTCATCTGTTGATTTTGCTCCAGCGAAGAAAATATTTATGTCCTTGCTTATTTTTTTTGAAATAGTTATGGGTAAACCTGTACGATATTTTCCCGGATAACCCTGTGAAGCCATCACCACACCCACACACGCTTCTTGAGTCCAGGCAATTCTTGTTCGGTCGAGTTTTCCATCAACTACGGCCACCATAATCTCAACAAGATCGGTTTTCAATCTGGGCAGGATTACCTGTGTTTCAGGATCACCGAAGCGGGCATTGAACTCCAGTACCTTTGGTCCTTTCTCGGTTATAATCAGGCCTGTATAGAGGACACCGGCATACGGTTTTCCCTCATTTGACATGGCTTTAACGGCCGGCTTGATGATAGTTTCTGTAACATTTTTTATCATTTTCTGGTCGAAAAAACCCGGCGGGCTATAGCTTCCCATACCACCTGTATTAGGTCCACAATCATTATCATAGACCCTTTTGTAGTCGCAGGCAGGTACCATGGGTATTACCGATATACCGTCCGTAAAAGCCAGCAAACTGACTTCCAGACCTTGCAGGTATTCTTCAATGATGACCCTGGTGCCGGCTTCACCGAAAATCCTGTCTATCATCATAGATTTGAGCGCATCATGTGCCTCATCTTCGGTGGCTGAAACGATCACGCCTTTTCCTGCTGCCAGCCCGTCAGCCTTAATGACAACCGGCAATTCCACGGTAGTGAGGTATTTTCTAGCATCATCGTAATTTGAAAAGGCGCGGCTGGCCGCACAGGGGATCCCGTATTTTTGCATAAGGTATTTAGCGAATATTTTACTGGATTCGATTTGGGCAGCTTGTTTTGTTGGTCCGAAAGCGGGAATGCCCTTTTCTTTGAAGCGGTCTACAATCCCGGCGGCCAGCGGTACCTCGGGCCCGATAACTGCCATATCAATTTTTAATTCAGAAGCCCTTTGTATCAGTGTTTCAATATCGGAGGGATTAACGGGCAAATTAGTAGCGATTCTGGCTGTACCGGCATTACCGGGTGAAACGAAAATCGACTTTACCAGAGGACTACTTGCTAATTTCCAAACGATAGCATGTTCACGTGCACCGTTGCCGATGACCAATAACCTCAAATCGGTAGCTCCAGCCGCAGCTTATTCTGTAACTTTTTTGATTATATTTTTCTTGTTTCCTTTGGTTTTGCCACGGTTTTTTTTAGCAGCTTTTAACTTAGGTTTGTGTGCCATTTTATTATCCCAATTCACCTTCAATTTTTTCAGCCTGTACCGGATCCAGTAATTTCAATAATTTAATAAGTTTGGCAACGTGTGTCTTCTTGTCTTCGAGTATATGTTCGATAACATCTGCGGCATCATCGCTATCCAGCATATCGATTTGAGCTTCATATTCATTAATGGCCTTGAGTTCTGCTATAAGATCATCCCTTATCATTTCAAGATCCATCGATGCTTCAAGTTCTTCATCTTCTGATTCGTCAAACGGGTTGTAATCCATATTAACCTCCGGGTGATTGCAAGGGAAGAATATAAAGTTTCAACAAAGGGCTTCCAATTAGAATAACATTATGAGTATATATTTTTGCATCTCTAAAATCAAGATAACGAATTTAATCATCAAAAATGTACCAGAAGAGAGCATTGATGAATTATGTAGCTCCGGTGAAATTATGAGGAAATAAATAGATTTGTGAGAGCTATGCTAATTAAGTCAATTGCTTCACTGTGCTTTCACTATATTTATGTCGAAGTAGGCTTTAGTTCGGTTGCCCTTTTAAATGATTTGCAACATCTGGTAAGAGATTATTTTTCGGATTTTTCTAAGTCATCTTGCGTACCCTCGGTCAACCGCGCCTTATAAAAATCGCTATCTTCGCCGGGTAATATCATCAGAAATTGGGAAGTGTTATCGATAGAGGCTACTGCCTGCTTTAACTTGAATTCCAGCACATGGCCACCGGCATCTCTGTTTCTGGTTAAAAAATGCAGGTGATAGCCCGGTACATTAACCCCGCTTACATACAAAGGACATCGGAACCCAATAATAGCTCCATCTACGTTGATTAATTCAAACGTGGGCTGATTCTTGGTAACCTCCACCAGAGGTGGATACGGTTTTTTCTGTC
Source organism: Dehalococcoidia bacterium (assembly GCA_034436215.1). Taxonomy (GTDB): domain Bacteria; phylum Chloroflexota; class Dehalococcoidia; order GIF9; family UBA5629; genus UBA6808. The sequence continues at coordinate 40,798 of DAOTVU010000003.1, read as the reverse complement.
GGGGTACACTCCGCGTTTTTATATAGCTGAAAGTACCTTCGATTTTAATTGCATAAAAGATATTTTTTGTTGGAAGTATTCTATCCAGAAATTCTGCTGAACTCCCGTAATTCATGCCTTCTGGCAATTGAACTTCTCTATCGGTGTCAAAAAAAGTCACAGATGCAAAAGGCGTCTTCATAGATTCGGATACGGGATAAGCGACTCCATCTGCCTTTACCTGATAGAAATTACCATCCACCGCCACCATTTCTCCATCAAGACCTTCAAAAGTACCTATACCGAAATCGCCAAATTTTTTTAAAGTTTCGAAGGTTACAACACCATCGTAGACGCCGCTGAGAAGCGCATCAATAGTTGATATTTGAACGAGTGTTTCCCTTTGAGATATTTGAGCATCCGCATTTTCGGGGCATTTTATTTTGGTTGAGCAGGCTGTTACAGCAAAAATTACGCATAATAGACAGAAAATGATCAATATACAGACTTTCTTTCTTAAAAACATCTTACTATTTTAAAAACCTTCAATTCATTATCGCATTTACTATTGAGCTGATGACATTAGAAATGCATGTCAACGCTATTTATAGCTACTGTAGCTGGCGTTGCTATTGCCTTGAACAAAAACCGGTATGTATATTAATCCTTAAAAAAATTCAGATTTCTATCAATACCCTTTCGCCTTCGACCTTCACGCGGTAAATAGTAAGGGATTTAGGTCCCTTAAGTGCTTTACCAATTGCTGAGAATGCCCCCGACCCTTTTAGCCAGCGAACTACATGGCCATCATCAAGATCGAACTGCGAGCCATGCAGAGGACAGGTGATGGTTTTCCCATCCAGCTTTCCCTGTGCCAGTCTACCACCCATGTGGGTACAGCGACCACTTACAGCGTAGTATTTATCTTCGACTCTGGCCAGAAGGATTGCATTACCCTGGACTTCGACCTCTTTCAGCATCCCATTATTAAATTCCGATGTCCTGCCAACCTCAATAAAATTTGACATAATTAGCCTCCCCTTATTGGAATATTGTACAGTTACTGTACAATATGTAGTACTATCATATCTGCAAGTGACGAAGGCCTACCATCGTTTAATTTAGCAGCCTTAAAATAACAGCATTTGTGCTGACCCATTGTTTTTGTTATGAAGTCTATAAAATAACTGACATAAATTAGTTTGAATTTTCAGGTATATCCAATGAATACTATTTCGTTTTGCCGGTCTTCTTATTCAAATCCTCTTCCGACAATCTAAGTATAACCTTGTCGCCAACGGTAACGATATCGTCGAGCATAATCTTATATTTTTTGTTGAAACCTGCCTGTATTACTACCTGCTTCACCTTTGCGGATATAACATCAATATCGAAATCAGCGATTTTACCGAGTTTCTCACCATGGGAACTGATAACTTCTTTACCTAATAACTTTTTGACCAGCATAATACCTCCATACTGCACCGCAAGTAATAATTTCGTGTTATTATTATACAATTAATGATTCTGATAGCAACAGGAACTCGATTACCGATATTTTATATTTAATCAAAATGTTTTACATAATATATGGAAATGATAATTACCGGTGTCACGAGGCACTGGGGAAAATAAAATCAGATTTGGGAAACAGCGAAATTGCGGATATCAATACAGTACGATTGGATGGGCGTAAACTTACGATAAGCGAATTAACTGAAGTTTGTAATATGGTGCCATTTATGGCAGGTAAGCGGCTTGTTATAGTTGAGGGATTATTGAAGCGTTTCCAGACCGGGGATAGCCAGACTGAAGGAGATAGCAGGGAAGGAGAAAATCAGCAACTCAAAGAGTGGAGAAAGTTTATCGAATATGTTACAGTCATGCCCGATAGTACATTGCTGGTGCTATTTGAGCCCGATATTGATTTAAAAGCCGGTAATCCGCTGTTAAAGAGTTTTATTCCCGTAGCCGATCATGTAGTGCAATTACAAGAACTGAGGGGTAAAGAATTAATAGCATGGATTAAAGATTATACGGGTAAAAATGGAGGGAAGATAACTCAGGCTGCACTAACCATGCTGGCAGATTATCTGGGTGGAGATTTATGGTCACTGAGCAGTGAAATAAATAAGCTGATCACTTTCTGTGGTGAAAGAGAGATCACAGATGATGACGTCAGAAAAATAACCAGCTATGTTCGAGAAGAAAATATATTTTCATTGGTTGATTCGGTTCTGGAAGGAAGGATTAAAGAAGCGCAGCAGATGGTTAATCGTATGCTTAAATACGGTACTTCGCCATTGCAGATTATGGCATTAATAGAAAAACAGTTGCGGGTTATACTGATAATTAAAGGAATACCTCCTGATACGCCTATCGGACAGATTAAGGAAAAACTAGGACTGAATCCCAGATATCCCCTGGAAAAAACATTAAAGCAAGCCAGGGATTTTACGGTTCCCCGGCTTCGTCGCTGTTTTCATTGCCTGCTTGACACGGATCTGGCAATAAAAATGGGGAAATACGAAGATGAGCTGGCACTCAATTTAATGATTATTGAATTGTGTAAAAACTGATTATAGATAGAATTCATTGGCGGACATTTCCAGCATTGTAATTATCGACATTTAATAATTAATTAGCTAAAATTGGTCTAAAATCTGGCTAATTATGAGGTTATTGTGGTTGATATGCAGCGGGTAATGGCTGTTATTCTTGCCGGAGGAGCCAGCGAGCGTTTAAGCATACTGGCTGCTGAGAGAGCTAAGCCGGCTGTGCCATTCGGCGGTAAATACAGGATTATTGATTTTACACTCAGTAACTGTGCCAATTCCGGCATATATAATGTAGCGGTTCTGACACAGTTCAATCCAAGGTCGCTTGCACAGCATATAGGAATGGGACGCCCGTGGGATATGGATCGTACACAGGGTGGGGTTGTTATTTTGCAACCGTTCCTGAGTCGGACGGGAAGAAACTGGTATAAGGGAACAGCTGATGCCGTGTACCAGAACATGTATTACATTATCGACCAGCGTGTAGATGAAATACTCATTCTATCGGCAGACCACATTTATAGCATGCGTTATGATCAGATAATCTCTTCGCACAGAAACCGCCATGCAGATGTTACGGTGGCTGTATATGAAGTTCCCCAGGAAGAAACACACAGATTTGGTATAATCACACTCGATCATAACGGCCGGGTAGTTAATTTCGAAGAAAAACCAAAAGCTGCCAAGAGCAGATTGGCCTCAATGGGTATATACGTCTTTAATAAAAAAGTACTGGTTGATGCTCTGGACGAAATGGCGGGAAAAGATAAAGGCTATGATTTTGGCAAAGATGTATTGCCCGATTTAATCGGAAAGTATGATGTGTACGGTTTCCGCTTCCACGGATACTGGCGCGATGTAGGTACTGTAAATGCATACTGGCAATCCAACATGGATCTAATCGTTGATCTCCCTGAACTGAACCTGTATAACCCCGAGAATGAAGTTAGAACGGTATTTCATGGATACCCTCCCGTCAAGCTTGGACCGAGAGCCCAGGTAAGCCGAGCTTTGATCTGTAATGGAGCCATTGTTAACGGGACGGTAATAGAATCAATCATCTCGGCCAAGGTATTCATAGAAGAAGATGCGGTTGTAAAGAATTCGATCATATTTGAAGATACAACCATCGGGCGGGGGTCGATTATTGAAAAAAGTATTATCGATAAACAGGTATGGGTCAGCCGTAATTGCAAGATCGGGTATGGTGATGACTTTACGCCGAATAAAGAAGAGCCGGACCATCTCAATACAGGTATTACACTGGTAGGCAAAGGCGCAAAGATTCCTGCCGAAACAATTATAGGCCGTAATTGTAAAATTGAGCCCTGGGTAGAGGCATCTGACTTTGCAGATAAACAGGTTAAGAGTGGAGATACGGTTAAATGTAAAAGCCCCAGGCGGTTTTTAATATAGAGCAGTAATTTTCGCACCGTGAATTTTACACTCGGCGGTCAAAGTTTTATGAAGGTTCTATTTGCTGCGGCAGAGATTGCCCCGTTGGTCAAAGTTGGAGGGTTGGCAGACGTTGTGAGATCGCTGCCAACCGAGCTTATCAATATGGGCCATGATGCCCGTGTTATTGTACCAGCATATGGCTTTTTAGATTATAACGGATATAAATGGGAGCAACTTGTAAATGACATGATGTTATTCTCCTTGCAAAGATATCATAAGATTAAGATTAAAAAAACAGCACTCGATGTACTACCTGTCTATCTGGTGTTCTCAGATTTTTTCACTAATTCACCGTATGTATACGGTGAAGATGAAATCGAAAAATTTTTTATATTCTGTGATGCTGTTAGTCAGTGTCTTCCATATCTGGATTGGGAACCGGATATTATACATTGTCACGATTGGCATACTGCGCTCTTGCCTATGATGATTCGAAACAGATATGCGATTTATCGCAATATTTTTACCATACATAATATTAAATACCAGGGTAATTTTGACGAAAATACTTTGAGCAGATCGGGTCTGGAAAAGTTCTGGCAAGGCAAACTGCCTGGTGGCGCATCAGTGCCCTGGAATTTTATGGCTCAGGGTATTCTATGGTCTGATGTGATAAATACAGTCAGTGAAAATTTTGCCCGTGAAATACTGACCGGGCAATATAGCTTTGGAATGCAGGATTTATTAAATATTAGGCGCGATAGCCTTTACGGTATTATCAACGGACTGGGTAAAGAAGAATATGACCCTGAAACGGATGTAAATATCCCTTTTAAGTTCAGTTATAAGGATATCAGCGGTAAATATCTTAACAGGGAAAGATTGCAGAACGAATTGGGTTTTAAACTGTCATCTGAAATACCTCTGATCGGCATGGTTTCGCGATTAGAAGAACAGAAGGGTCTGGACATTATTATTGAGGCCGTTCCCGAAGTATTGAAATCTGTTAATGCGAGATTCATTTTTCTGGGAACAGGTAAAGAGTATTATGAAAAATCTTTGATAGAACTTGAAACAAGCTATCCGCATAATGTTAGAACTCGCATCACTTATGACAACCATCTTGCTCATATGATTTACGCTGGGTCAGATCTGTTTTTAATGCCTTCGAAGTGGGAGCCATGTGGCCTCGGTCAGATGATTGCTATGAGATACGGTACCGTACCGGTCGTACGCAGAACCGGAGGATTGGCCGATACTGTTGTGGAGATGAACGATAATTTGGATAGTGGAACCGGTTTTATATTTGACGATTATTTGGCGGATGCATTGAAAGGAGCGCTACTAGCAGCCATACAGGCGTTTAATAGCAGTAGATCCTGGGATAGGGTGATAAGAAGGATAATGCAGCAGGATTTCTCGTGGCAATCTTCAGCCAGGAAATATGAGCAACTTTATAAAAGGGCACTGGGGTCGAACAACAGTGGAAAACAGTAAAAAACCGATTGTGGCTGTTGATATCGGCGGAACAAAATTTATTGTTGCTGTTGTGGACAACAGCGGTCAAATATTGTCGAGGTCATACTGTCTGACGCATGATGAACAGGGGCGTGCCAGAGTCATAGCTCGATTGACTGAATATGTATATAAAACCGTTAAGAAGGCAGGTTTGAATCTGGATGGGATAGGAGGGATTTCTCTTGCGGTGGCTGGTATTATAGATATAAACAGGAGGGTTATAACCGAAGCTCCCAACCTCTACAGGTGGAAAAATGTTGGTTTGGCTTCTCTAATTGAGGATGAAATCGGGATACCGGCATTTTTGATAAATGACGCCAGTGCAGCTGCAGTGGGAGAAAACAGGTACGGCTCGGGTCGTGGCATCGAGAATATGATTTATGTTACAGTGAGTACAGGGATAGGTGGAGGCCTGATTATCGGTGGAAAGCTATACAATGGATACAGTGGAAGTGCAGGTGAAATCGGACATATGATCATTAAAACAGAAGGACCGGTGTGTAACTGTGGTAGGTGTGGTTGTCTGGAATCGCTGGCGTCGGGAACTGCCATGGCGCGTATGGCAAGAGAGCGTATTTATAAAGGTAATCAAGATACTATGCTGAAGGAAATGGATGTAAACGCAATTACTGCTGAAGATATAGCTGCTGCGGCCAGAAAGGGAGATCGTCTATGCCTTGAAGTGATCGATGAAGCGGGATTTTTCCTTGGAGTAGGATTCGCCAATCTTGTCAATATATTTAATCCACAGATGATTGTTGTGGGGGGAGGTGTGGCGCAGATGGGCGAAATGCTTTTACGGCCTGTCAGAAAATCAATGAAACAGCACGCATTCAAATTGCCATCGGCTGCAGTACGTGTGGTTAAATCGAAACTCGGTTCAGACGCCGGGGTATTGGGAGCTGCGGCATATGTGCGCAGTATTATGGAGGAGGAAGAATGATATACTGGGCGCCTCTTTTTCACTTCTACCAGCCGCCTACGCAAACTCCCGATATTCTGATGAAGGTTAGTAATGAAGCTTATCGGCCTATTCTGGATATTTTTGATGAATATTCACATGCGCAGGCTACATTTAATATCAATGGATGCCTTACTGAGATGCTTGCATTATATGGCTATACAGACGTTCTGGAAAAAATGAAAAAACTGGCTGAAAGAGGCCAGATAGAATTTACCGGTTCTGGCAAGTATCATCCCATCCTTCCGTTAATACCACGCCCGGAGATCGAGCGGCAAATACGTCTTAACCATAACACCAACCGGCAGTTTCTGGGCGAAATTTACCAGCCAAGGGGCTTTTTTCCACCCGAAATGTGCTATTCTGCTGAAATTGTAGATCCTATTGTGCAGGCACGTCATGAATGGATGATAATCAGCGGTGTTGCCTGCCCGGTGCAATGGCCTGTGGATACTATATACCGCATTGATTATCGCGATGCTGAACTGTCAGTGTTTTTCCGCGATGATATTTTGAGTAATAAAATCAGCTTTAAAGATGTCGATGGTAAGGGGTTTATCGAGCATTTAAAACAGGTACATCAGGGTGCGGGGGATATATATGTTATTACTGCAATGGATGCAGAGACTTTTGGCCACCATATTCCTCACTGGGACAAGTTATTTTTATCTCAGGTTTATGAAACATTGTCACCGGCGTATGACTCGGTAAGCGTAATGAAAGAGCAGAAGCCGCTGTCTGAGCAGCATAGGAGGCTTTTTGAATATGAAAAAGCGGAGGGTGCGGGTGAAATAAAAATTGTCAAAATCAGCCAATTGTTGGAGATTTTCCCGAAGGGAGATAAGGTCAATCCGAGGCCTTCTTCATGGAGCACTTCTCTTGATGATATTAGGATGCAGAACTATTATCCGCTATGGAAGGATAGAAATAATCCCGTGCATATGAAACAGTGGGATCATCTCGAAATCACACTTAAAGTAGCATATAAAGCTATAGAAGTTGCCGATAATCCGGCCAGCCTCGAATTTGCCAAACATGCCCGCAGTACACTTGATGCTGCCCTGCATAGTTGCCAGTTCTGGTGGGCAAGCAAAAAACCTATGTGGGATATTAACATGATTTACCGGGGATTAAATCTGCAACGTGAGGTATTATTGAACGCTTATAAGGCTATATCGTTAAGCGGATGTGATCCCGGCACAAAAAAAGAATGTTATTATCATGTTGTGGCAGGAAGGCATATTTATACCCAGATAACCGATTACCTTTATACAGAGTAAATATATATGTATAACCTTACATGAGGTATTATGCCAATGAAAATAAAGGAATTAATAGGCAAAGAAGTTATCGATGCGGAGGCTAAAGTATTGGGGGTTGTTAAGGATGTCGAGGTCGATGTTAAAAAATGGATGATCAATTCTATTGTGGTAAAAACCGGATTTGTACGTAAGAGTATTATACTTACAGACGATATCGATAAGGTTGGAGACAAAGTGGTCTTAAAGGTAACCGGAAACAAAATACAGAAAGCCTGAAAAAATCAAAATAACATTTTATTAATCTAATAAGTTATTTTACTGATTTGAGAAGAATATATTTAGGACTTGCCATACATAATCACCAGCCGATTGGAAATTTCCCCTGGGTATTCGAAGATGCTTACCAGCGTGCATATTTACCCATGATTGAAGCGCTTTTAAACCATCCTTCGATACGTGTATCTTTGCATTACAGTGGTTGCCTGCTTGAATGGATTTTCGATAAACATCCCGAATTTATTCAAAATTTGAAAAATATGTGTTCAAGCGGGCAGATTGAGTTAATGAGCGGGGGCTACTATGAGCCAATTCTATCTTCTATACCGGATGAAGATAAGCACGGACAAATTACCAAAATGAACGCTTTTATCAAATCTCAATTTGGGGCTGATCCGGAAGGCCTATGGCTGGCTGAACGGGTCTGGGAACCATCTCTGGCAAAAGCCATTTCCAGAGCAGGATTGAAATGGACGCTGGTAGATGATAATGCTTTTAAAATGGTGGGTAAGGATACCGAAGAACTTTACTACTATTTTAACACCGAAGATCAGGGATACAGTCTTAAAGTATTCCCGATAAGCAGGTATCTTCGTTATGCAATTCCCTGGCATAAAGTCGATGAAGTGATGGCTTATTTAAATGACGCGGCATCTGAAGAGGGCCACCGCATTCTTGTTCTAGGTGACGATGGTGAGAAATTCGGTGTATGGCCCGAAACCTACGAACATTGCTGGAAGAACGGCTGGGTAGAGGGATTTTTTAAAGCAATCGAGGACAACGGCGATTGGCTTTTAACTACGACGATAGGTGAATATGCCAGTAAAATTCCGCCGGCTGGCATCATTTACCTTCCCTGTGCAGCATACGATGAAATGATGGAATGGTCACTCCCTGCTGATGAATCGTATGAATATTCTTCTTTAAAGCACGATCTGACCGAAAAAAAACAGGATAACATCCTGCGCTATTTCTATTGTGGATTCTGGCGTAATTTTATGGTCAAATATCCTGAGGTTAATCGGATGCACAAAAAAATGTTGTATGTGCACGAAAAAGTTTATAAGGCGCGCACATTAAATGAATGTGAGTGTGGTCTTGATTATCTCTGGAAAGCGCAATGTAATTGCCCCTACTGGCATGGTGTTTTCGGCGGGATTTACCTTGCTGATATCCGTGCTTTAACGTACAGTAATTTAATTAAGGCTGAAGACCTTGTCGATAATGTACTGGGATATCTGAACGAGGGATTTATTACAAAAACAATCGATCTTGATAATGATGGCAATGAGGAAATAATAGTAGAAGGTAGGCAGTTCAACCTGTATCTGAGTCCTGCGGAGGGCGGTTCTATTTTTGAATGGGACGTGCGCAAACCGCCTTATAACGTACTCAGCACAATAAGAAGAAAGAAGGAAGGATATCACAAAGACCTGGTTGCAAAAAAACACGATGCTACTGCTGATAATGTAGATGGTGAGGTTAAAAGCATACATGAGGTACTGAGGGTTAAATTGGATGGTAAAGATATCAGGCCTGTTTATGATGATTTGCCGAGATCGAGTTTACTGGATCATTTCTTTGATAATAGAATTTCCATGGGTGATTTCCAGCTGAATAGCTACAATGAGCGTGGGGATTTTACCAGGGAGCCCTATGACTGTAATATCGATCTGAAGGGTGATCAGTGCACTTTAAGCCTTCATAGAAACGGCATTATACGAACAGGCAGTATTGAGGTGAAACTTGATATTCAGAAGATGTTGATTGTGGAGGCGCATAGGAGAAATATAAGAATAAAATATCGATTTGTTAATGTGGGGAATTCGTCACTTGATATTATCTGGGGGAATGAATGGAATATTAATCTGCTGGGTGGAGGACATAACGACTACGCTTATTATAAAGCGGGTGAGGTTGATACAGGCGATACACATCTTGATTCCTGCAGTGAACTGATGCCGGTGTCGGAGTTTTCTATTGGCAATAGCTATCTGGGCGTTGAGATGAATCTGGAAATAGACCGACCTGTGAGATTGTGGCTTTTTTCAATAGAAAGCCTGTCAAATTCCGAGGGTGGCATAGAAAAGATATATCAGGGTAACTGTCTTGTCATAATTTTGCCGTTACAGTTGGATCCAGGACAGCATACCGAGTTTAATTATATATGGTCTATCCGTTGAAAATACCGGGCTAAGAATAATCTTTGAATATAAAAACCAGAGACAATGTCGATTACTCCGTTACGTAAACAATATCTTCAAATAAAGAAACGTTTCCCTGATGCCATTGTATTTTTCCGGCTGGGAGATTTTTACGAAACATTTGATGAAGATGCACGGATTACATCCAGGGAACTTGAGATTGTATTGACCTCACGTGAAATGGGCAAAGGGCAGAAGGTACCACTGGCCGGGATACCATATCACGCACTTGAGAATTATCTGGCCCGATTGATTAATCGTGGATACAAGGTGGCGGTCTGTGAGCAAATGTCACAGCCGGGTAAAGGGCTAGTTGAAAGAGATGTAATAAGGGTGGTTACTCCCGGTACGATTATAGAACCGGGATTACTTACTGAAAGGAATAATAATTACCTGGTAAGCCTTTTTGTAGAAAAACATCGTGTTGGTATCGCCTGTGCCGACATTACAACAGGTGAGTTTACTGTGAGCGAGATGCCTCTTGATAGGATAACCAATGAAATAGCCAGGCTGAATCCTGCCGAGATTATAATACCGAAGTCAAGTGAGTATGTCTTTCTGGAAAAAACGCAAAATGTAACGCAATTTGAAGAGTATTTTTATGAACTGGATATTGCCAGGCAGACTTTACTTGAGCATTTTAATGTTAGCACCTTGGAGGGATTTGGGTGTGCTTCTCTATCGCTGGCGGTCAGAGCTGCAGGAGCAATTATCGCCTATCTAGGTGAGAATCAGAAAGCTGCACTTAAGTTATTGACGCATTTATCCACATATTCTGTTGATTCATTTATGACGCTCGATGTCAATACACTGAAGAATTTGGAGCTTTATACCAGTTTGCGCTGGGGCACTGTCAGGGGATCGTTGCTGGAAACTATAGATGCGACCAGAACGGCAATGGGTAGTCGGCTTCTAAAAAAATATATTGGACAGCCCTTGCTGGATTTGACGGAAATCGGTAAGAGACAGGATGCAGTTTCTTGGTTTTATGAAAATCCGCTGATCAGGTCTGCAATTATTGAGTTGCTTACCGATATGCCTGATATTGAGAGAATCATTAATCGTATTAGGAGCGGTACTGCCGCTACCAGGGACATAATCGCTTTAAAATTATCACTGGAGAAGCTGGCCAAAATAAAAGAGCTATTAATCGAGAAAAATGCGCCACGAATTCTCACAGCCGATCTTAATTTATTTCCAGATGTGTTAGAGCTTATAGCCAGATCGCTGGTCGATCAGCCACCTGTAAGCTTTGAACATGGTGGAGTTATCAGGGCGGGTTACTCGGAAGAGCTTGATAGAACAAGGGCTATTGCGCGTGATGCAAAGCAGTTTTTAGCCGATATGGAAAAGCGGGAACGGGAGAGAACGGGTATAAAGTCGCTTAAACTGGGATATAACAGGGTCTTTGGCTATTATATCGAGATTACACAGGCAAATCTAAAAGCCGTGCCCGCAAATTATGTGAGAAAACAAACGCTGGCTAATGGAGAGCGGTTCTACACTCCGGAATTAAAAGAATATGAATCGCTTATATTGAATGCTCAGGAGCATATGATCGAGATGGAAAAGGCGATTTTCATTCAGGTGTGCGCGAATATATCCGGATACGGCGAAAAAATATTAGCATCGGCTATTACTCTGGCTGAAATTGACGTGTTTTCTGCACTCGCCGACATAGCCGCACGCTATGGATACGTTAGGCCCCGATTAAACGATGGCGATGCTATTAAAATCCGAAAGGGGCGTCACCCTGTAGTGGAGCGTATGCTGGGCAGTGGGGCCTTCGTGCCAAATGATGCCTTTTTATCCTGCAAGGATTCACAACTTATAGTATTGACCGGGCCAAATATGGCGGGTAAATCTACCTATCTTAAACAGGTCGCCCTTATCGTGCTTCTGGCACAGATTGGAAGTTTTGTACCTGCCGACGAAGCTGAGATAGGGATAGTCGATCGCATATTTACACGTATTGGTGCACAGGAGGATCTGGCCGGTGGGCAATCGACTTTTATGGTCGAAATGATTGAAGTCGCCAATATATTGAACAATGCTACTTCGCGGTCTCTACTGATTCTCGATGAGGTTGGCCGGGGAACAAGCACATATGATGGCCTGTCTATCGCCTGGGCTGTCATAGAATATATACATAATAATGCACGTTTAAGATCGAGGACGCTTTTCGCTACGCATTATCATGAACTGATAGGATTATCTTCCACATTGCCGCGCGTGAGGAATTTCAACATGGCAGTAACTGAGGAGGAAGGAAAAGTGATTTTTCTGCGCCATGTTGTGCCGGGCGGTTCTGATAAAAGCTACGGGATCCATGTTGCCCAGTTGGCAGGGCTTCCTAAACCGGTTATAAACCGTGCCGAGGAGATTCTGACCAGTTTGGAGAAAGAGCGTACCGATCCTTCTAAAGAACCGCAAGTAAAAAAACATCTTGAAAAGCCGGTTCAACTATCGATTTTTGTTCCCACTTCTGAAGTTGAAGAAGAATTAAAATCGCTGGATATTGATTCAATTTCACCTATTGAGGCTATAAACAAACTCTACGAGCTGAAAAAGAAAGTCCAGAATAAATAATTCACAGCTTAATTGCTCGATAAATAATGATGCATTGAAAATTTCCTTCCCAAATAGAGATATTTTTGCACGGTTAAAGAATCTACATTAAAGGCAGATACGCTTTGTGGCCTTTATGTTGTATATTTTATTTAACCGTATGCTGAAGTACACTGCATATTTATGGGTTGATAGCTGCCCGGTACTATGATATCGAATGAATAAAAAATAGAATAATAGATAGAAAAGTGCTATATTTTTGAACTTATGAAAGAAAAAATTGAGACAATAAATAAGGGTACAGTAACATCACCGCAGGGATTTTCAGCAGGTGCTGTAGAAGCGGCTATAAAATACAAAGGGCGACTGGATCTTGGTATATTATTTTCCGAGAAAGCGGCTTTATCAGCTGCGGTGTTTACCGAGAATAAAGTGAAAGCTGCTCCCGTAGTTTTAAGCATGAGACATCAGGAGCTGGGAAAAGCCCGCGCTGTGGTAGTAAACTCGGGTTGTGCTAATGCGTGTACCGGAGAGAAAGGGTTGAAAAATGCAGAAGAGATGGCAGGTGCCACGGCATTTAAATTAGGTATCGAACGCAATCAAGTTCTCGTAGCCAGTACAGGGGTGATTGGTGTTGAACTGCCTATAGAGCGAATTAAAAATTCCATACAGAGAATCAGATTGACCAGGGACGGCGGCCATAAATTAGCCAGAGCCATTATGACTACCGATACACGGCCCAAAGAGGTTGCGATCTGGGTATCTGATGATAACGGCCATTATATTATTGGTGGCATAGCCAAAGGCGCCGGGATGATCCATCCCAGTATGTCTACCTTGCTGTGTTTCCTTGCAACAGATGCCTTAATAGATCATGGCTTTTTGCAAAAAGCACTTAAAAATGCTGTAGATATGAGCTTCAATATGATTACGGTAGACGGAGATACTAGTACAAATGATATGGTAACTATCATCGCCAATGGCGCGTCCGGAAGTAGGCTGATAAACGATAAGAATGGGAAGGTATTTCAGGAGGCTTTGAACTATATTTGTAAATACCTGGCCTGCAATATTGCTGCTGACGGCGAGGGAGCAACTAAACTCATCGAGGTAACGGTATCAGGAGCAAAGAACACGGCCGATGCCAGAAAAGTTGTGAGAGCGGTTACCGGATCGGTACTGGTTAAAGCTGCCATGCATGGCAACGATCCTAATTGGGGCCGTGTAGTCGCGGCTCTGGGGCGAAGTGGGGCTTATTTCGAAGAAAATAAGCTTGACGTTTTTCTGCAGGGTGTGCAGGTAATGGAAAAGGGATGTCCTGTGCATTTTGAAAAAGACAATCTAAGTAAGATGATGAAAAAAGATCAAGTAAACATCAGGATAAATCTGAATATCGCGGCTGGCAATGCCACAGGCTGGGGATGCGACCTATCGCAGGAGTATGTTACTATAAATAGCAACTATACCACGTAGATATTTGCATAATGAGAAAGATTGGAAATGTTCGGACCTAAAATTATAGTCGTGAAGATAGGCGGAAGCACCCTTGGTCAGCACGATACAACTCTGGATGATCTGGTAACTATCCAGAAGAAAAGAGTACCGATGGTTGTGGTTCATGGTGGTGGCAACGCTGTTACAGACTGGCTGAACAGGTTAAACATTCCTACCAGTTTTGTTCAGGGTCTAAGGGTTACTGATAGCGAAACATTGAAAGTAGTAATAGCTGTACTGGCTGGCTTAGTGAATAAAGAACTGGTATCTGAAATCAATAGACGTGGAGGGAAAGCCATCGGTCTCTCCGGCGTTGATGGAGGAGTAGTGGCCGGGAAAAATAAAAACTCCGCCCTCGGGTTAACCGCTGAAGAGCTTACGGTAGATGTAAAACTATTGAGAATTCTTTTAAATACGGGATATATGCCTGTAGTTGCACCGGTATGTTTAAATTCTGATTATAGCAATAATGCGAGAAGTAATATTTTAAATGTGAACGGTGATACCATTGCAGCGCAAATTGCTGCTGCCTTAAAAGCTGCCAAGCTGATATTTCTCACCGACGTGCCCGGTATTTATGACAATTCCAAAAATGTAATTTCCCATGTGGATTCGGTTACTGCGCGAACTATGATAGAAAGCGGAACAGCTTCAGGTGGTATGATTGCCAAGCTTGAAGCCGGATTAATCGCATCACAAAAAGTAGCGCTTACCCGTATTGTTGATGGGCGTATTGATCATGCGCTTTTAGATGAAATAGAAGGTAAAGGTAAAGGTACAACAATTGTCAACTGAAAGTAGGAACTGGCGTGAGCTGGAACAAAAAATTTACATGCAGGTTTTCAAGCGCAACGACCTGATACTTGTGCGCGGTAAAGGTGTAAAGGTCTGGGATGAGACAGGGAAGGAATACCTCGATTTTGTAGCCGGCCTGGCCGTTAACAGTCTTGGCCATTGTCATCCCGTTATGGTAAAAGCTCTTAACAGACAGTCAAAGATTCTTACACAGACATCCAATCTGTATTATACGATACCACAGATTCAGTTATCGGAATTACTGGTTAAGTCAAGCTGTCTTGATCGTGTTTTTATCTGTAACAGTGGAGCAGAGGCAAATGAGGGCGCAATAAAGTTAGCCAGACGCTATGGAAAAATTAAGTTGAACGGAGCTTATGAAATTATAACCACAACCGATTCTTTCCATGGCAGAACGCTGGCTACCACTGCCGCCACCGGCCAGAATAAATTTCAAGAACCTTACACGCCACTGCCTACCGGCTTTGTCAACGTCAATTACAATGATATTGATGCCGTCAAGACGGCAACCAATGAACTGACATGTGCAATTATGCTTGAGCCTATCCAGGGTGAAGGTGGTGTTAATATTCCTGACGATGATTATCTTAAAAAAGTGCGTGCCTGGTGCGATGAAAAAGGGATTTTGCTCATTCTTGATGAGATACAAACAGGTATCGGGCGTACCGGCACCCTTTACGCATATCAGCAATACGGCGTCGAACCTGATATTATGACACTGGCTAAAGGAATGGGAAGCGGTATCCCCATTGGTGCTCTTCTGGCCAAAGAAAAAGTAAGTGTGTTTAAAGTGGGAGAGCATGGGGGTACTTTTGTGGGCAATCCATTAATGTGCGCAGCTGCCTATGAAGTGATGAAGTATATCATCGATGAAAACATACCGGCTCACGTATTAAAGATGGGTCAAATTTTGATGGAAGAGCTCAATAGTCTTAGAGGACAATTTGCCGGCATAAAAGAAATTAGGGGAAAGGGACTGATGGTCGCGATAACGTTTAAAGAAAATATTGCAACCGACATTATGAACAGATGCGCTGCAAAAGGATTGCTTATAAATAATGTTAAGCCCGATACCATTAGATTAATACCACCGCTTATAATAGATGAAAGAGACATACGAAAAGCTGTCGATATTCTTAATGATGTATTGAAAGAGAGGCAACGATAATGGCGAAACGTGAAAAAGTTGTACTGGCATACAGTGGTGGGCTGGATACATCGGTTGCAATTAAATGGCTGGCAGAAAAATATAATCTCGATGTAATAGCACTCTGTGTCAACATCGGTGGTGTGGCTGATGTTGAAGGAATAAGGAAGAAGGCGGAAAAACTCGGCGCTATAAAGTCGCTGGCAATAGACGCACGTGAAACGTTTATAAACGAATACGTGTTCAGAGCGATAAAAGCCAATGCATTATATGAGGGTCAATATCCGCTGGCAACTGCATTGGGTAGACCGCTCATAGCCAAGTTGCTGGTAGAAGTAGCTCGCCAAGAGGGAGCAACTGCGGTTGCTCATGGCTCTACGGGAAAAGGCAACGATCAAGTACGTTTTGATGTAAGCGTGCTCGCTCTCGGCCCCGATCTAAAGATTATTGCTCCGGCTCGTGAATGGGGTATGACAAGAGAAGAGACAATAGAATATGCACACAGGCACAGGATACCGGTACCGGTCAACATCAAGAAGCCGTATTCAATCGATGAAAACCCGTGGGGGAGGAGCATCGAATGCGGTGTTCTGGAAGATCCGTGGAATGAACCACCGGAGGATATCTACGCATGGACTAAATCACCGGACGGAGCACCTGATAAGGCTGAGTACATAGAAATCGGATTTCAAAATGGCGTCCCAATTCAACTCAATGGCAGGAAAATGGGCGGACTGGAATTAATTGAAAAATTGAATGTTATGGCCGGGAGAAACGGCATTGGCAGGATCGATCATATTGAGAGCAGATTAGTAGGTATAAAATCAAGAGAAAATTATGAAGCTCCCGCTGCGACAGTAATTATAAAAGCCCACCTAGCACTTGAATCGATGACTCTATCTAAATATCAGATGCGATTTAAAGAGAAGGTTGCTACAGAATATGCCGATTTAATTTACAGTGGTCTATGGTTCTCTTTGCATCGCGAAAATCTGGACGCCTATATTGATAGCACACAGAAGTACGTAACGGGGACCATCCGTGTAAAAATGCATAAAGGTAACTGCATCATTGTGGGGCGCAAGTCGCCTTATTCATTGTATAGCTACAAACTGGCGACTTATGATAAAGGAGATATATTTGACCAGAGAGATTCTGCCGGTTTTATACGTATATGGGGTTTGCCCTTGAAGATACAGGCACAGGCACAGAATACAGGTTCAAATTTGCATTCGATGAAGCGGTCGAAACGGGGGTTAGATAAATAGTATTGAATTTATGCAGGTTAAAGTGGGAAAAGAACTGGCAGGAATAAGAGGTAGATTCAAAAAATCGCTTGATAAGGCTGTGCAGAGCTATATTGAGTCGATATCTTTTGATCGGAGGCTTTATAAATATGATATCGAAGGTAGTCTGGCACATGTGGAAATGCTGGCAAAACAGAAAATTATATCTCAGAAAGATTATCGGATTATCAGCAAAGGTTTAAAAACAATACGTCAGGAAATTGAAGAAGGGAAGCTTAAATTTAAAACAGAACTTGAAGATATTCATATGAATATCGAAAGCCGTCTTTTCGAGCTTATAGGCGAGACCGCCGGTAAATTACATACAGCACGTTCGCGTAATGATCAGATTGCCCTTGATATAAGGTTATATTGTCGGGATTCTATAAACATTTTGATAGATGATTTATACGGGCTAAATTCTCAACTTATCAGATGTGCTTCAAATAATATCGAAGTAATAATGCCAGGTTATACACACCTTCAACAAGCACAACCTGTAATGTTCGCCCATCACCTGCTGGCATATTTTTATATGTTTTATCGCGATATACAACGTTTTAAGGACTGTTTTAAAAGAGTAAATATACTTCCGCTGGGGAGTGGAGCTCTGGCAGGTGTTACATACCCTGTTAACAGACAGTATGTGGCTGAAAAGCTGGGGTTTTTAGGAGTTAGTGAAAACAGTATTGATGCTGTATCGGATAGAGATTTTATTATCGAATTAGAAGCCGATTGTGCTATAACAATGATGCATTTATCCAGACTTGCGGAAGAAATCGTTATATGGTCAACGGAAGAATTTGGATTTGTTGAAATCGACGATGCTTTTGCTACCAGCAGCAGTATAATGCCGCAGAAAAAGAACCCCGATGTTGCGGAGCTGGCCAGAGGCAAAACCGGGCGCGTATTCGGACATTTGATGGGTATGCTCACGGTGATGAAAGGGCTACCACTTGCCTACAACCGTGATATGCAGGAAGATAAGGAAGGTCTATTTGACTGTATCGATACGCTTCAGACGAGTCTGACGGTTATATCAGGACTGATCGCTACAATGAAAATTAACAGAGAACGAATCAAGTCGGCAATGCGTGGCTATATACTGGCAACAGACATAGCTGATTATCTGGTTGGAAAGGGATTACCTTTTCGGGAAGCGCATAGAATTGTAAGCAACCTGATTGGTTATGCTTTGGAACAGGGCAAAGAGTTATGTGACCTAAAATTAAATGAATTTAGGAAGTTTTCCGGATTGTTTGATAGCTCGGTTTATGCTATAGATTTAGCCAGCTCTGTCGCGGCCAGAAAATCTTATGGAGGCACTGCTCCTGAGCAGGTGAAAAAAAGCCTGGAGAACGCCAAGGAAATAGTAAAAAGTTATGCGGCGAAAAAAGATTAAAATAGCGCCATCGATACTTTCAGCTGACTTTAGCTGTCTAGGAAATCAGGTAAAAGAAGCTGTTAGAGCAGGTGCAGACTATATACATGTTGACGTAATGGATGGCCATTTCGTGCCAAATATATCTATAGGTATTCCTGTTGTAGAATCTTTGCGAAAGATAACGCGGATTCCACTGGATGTGCATCTGATGATAGAGAAACCGGAACAGTACTTGGACTCGTTTGCAAGAGCGGGTGCTGATATTATTACTGTTCATGTAGAAGCCAGCACCCATCTGGATAGTATAATTCGGACGATTAAAAAGATGGGATTGAGGGCAGGGGTGTCACTGAATCCGGCTACGCCTTTATTGGCTATTGAAGAGATTTTGCCGGCAGTTGATCTTATTTTGATAATGACGGTAAATCCGGGATTTGGCGGGCAGGATTTTATCTTCAGCATGATTGACAAGATAGATAGATTGAGCCAAATAATCTATAATAAAGGAGTTAAAGCAGAATTAGAAGTAGATGGTGGAATAACCGAAAAAACGGCTCCGCTGGTTGTTAAGGCAGGTGCCAATGTCTTGGTTGCGGGTTCGGCAATTTTCAATAATGATGTTAGTATAAGCGCCGCAATTAGGAATTTACAACAATCACTATGTTAGGAAGTTATTTTGTTTCTGGTGCGGATGCACCTAGAACAGAGGTTCAGGCGTACAGTAGCGTCGCCCATTTTGAGAGTTACCGGCTGAATATTAGGGAGCCAGGTACGTCTTGTATGTTGTTTGGAGTGGCTTACCCTGTTTCCAAAGCGCAGAGTTTTGCCACACATATCGCATTTTATAGCCAATTTGAAACCCCTTAATTGATACTTTGTTGTTAAAAAGCAACGATGTTATATAATATCACAATTAATTTAGAGATAAAAGGAAAAGGTGGTAAATGAAACAGGCAAACTCCTGGAATGGTAAGGATTTGCGTGATATGTTTGCTGCAGGAAGTGGCTGGCTTGAAAAAAGTGTGGCTGAAATCAATGCTATTAATGTATTTCCTGTCCCTGATGGCGATACAGGGACAAATATGTTACTGACACTACGTTCTGTAATTGAAGAAGCGGATCGTGCTTCAGATACCAGTACTGCGGTTATGGCCAAAGCAATGTCCCACGGAGCCCTGCTCGGCGCAAGGGGTAACTCCGGTGTTATTCTCTCACAGATATTTCGAGGATTATCGAAGGGTTTGGATGGAAAAGAAACCTTTAATGGAGCTGATTGGGCGAAAGCACTGGCTCAGGCGGCTAAAACTGCCCGAGAAGGTCTTTCCAATCCGGTGGAAGGCACAATTTTAACAGTTATTAGGGATGTATCAAACGCGGCTCTTAAATATGCTGAAAAGAATCCGGAAGACCTCCTGGGAATTATGGAAGCTGTGGTTAAGGAAGCCAAGGAGTCTGTAGCTAGGACGCCGAATCTTTTGCCCGTTTTAATGGAGGCAGGCGTAGTTGATGCCGGAGGGCAGGGCCTTTATATATTATTAGATGGAGCTACGAGATATCTCAAAGGAGAGCTTGAAGAACTTCAATATAAAAAACCTCAAATGGTAAGCGCAAATATAACGGCTGCCAGGAATGTAAATATAGTGCCAGAAGAGGAAGAAGAAGCATATGGTTACTGCACCAACTTTTTGTTGGAAGGTGATAATCTCGATCCTGAAAAAATCAGGCGTAAGCTGGAGGGTAAAGGACTATCACTGGTGGTAGCAGGCGATGAAACAGCGGTTAGAGTGCACATACATACTTTTGATCCGGGCAGTATTCTGGCATATGCCACTTCCCTGGGTAGCTTGCATCAAATACAGATTCAGAATATGGATGACCAGCATATAGGCTTTAAGGAGATGCAACGGCAGAAGGCATTACCGGCTGATATCGCCGTAGTTGCGGTGGCATTCGGTGACGGTATGATTAAAGTATTTGAAAGCCTGGGTGCAGTAGTTGTGAAAGGCGGACAAACGATGAATCCAAGTGTAAAAGAGATACTTGATGTTGTAGAATCCTTGAATGTGGGTAAGGTCATAATATTGCCCAATAATAAAAATATAATTTTAACCGCTGCTCAAATTAAGGAACTGACTGATAAAAAGGTCGAAATGGTACCAAGCAAGACGATTCCACAGGGCATAACAGCTCTTTTATCATTTAACTACGAGAACTCGATAGAAGAGAATGTACGGGTAATGTCTGAGGCGATAAAGTCGGTCAAATCGATTGAAATTACTACGGCTGCGCGCTCAACTCAGCTAAACGGAATAAAAATAAAACAGGGTCAGGCTATCGGAATCATAGACGATTCCGAGCTGGTCGCATGCGGTGATGATGTTACCGGTGTACTGATGGAGAGCCTTGAAAAAGGCGGTGTAGCCTCAGCGGAACTGGTTACTCTTTACTATGGAGCAGACACGACACCGGAACAGGCCGAACAATCTGCACAAACGCTGAAAGAAAAATATCCCGGCAAACAGATAGAGGTAGTCAGGGGTGGGCAACCACACTATTTCTATATCGTATCACTGGAGTAGAATGAAAATATGGAGGGTGTAAATGGTTAAGGTTGTATGTGATAGCACGGCTGATATACCGCAGGAAGTAATTGATAGATTGAACATTACCATAGTGCCTATTAATGTCCTTTTTGGAAATGAAGTTTACCGTGACAGGATAGATATAACTCCCGAGCAGTTCTATAAGCGTCTGGTAGAATCTAAAGTATTTCCCACTACCTCAGCACAATCACCAGGTTATTTTGCTGAACTATTTACCAGTATGTCAAAGCAGACAGACGAAATTCTGCTTATTTTATTTTCGAGCAAGATAAGTGCAACATATGAAAGCGCTATTCAGGCTAAATCGATGGTTGGAGATATATGTAAAATCGAAATTGTCGATTCGTTGCAGACAATAGGTGCTCTTGGCCTCGTGGTTATGAGGGCAGCAGAAGCTGCTAAAGACGGTGCCGGGCTGGCGGAACTGACCGACCAGGTCAAGGATTGGTGTTCAAGGGCTCATGCTTATATGGTATTTGATACTCTTGAATACCTGTTGAAGGGAGGTAGAATTGGCAGAGCTCAGGCACTGCTGGGCGGCCTGCTGAAGATTACACCGGTTTTGACTCTTCGCGATGGAATTGTAACACCTGTACAGCGGACAAGGAGCCGCTCGCAGGGAATTGAGACGTTGGTAAATCTGGTTAAAAGCGCCAATAAGATAGAAGGTCTGATGATCGAGCATGCAAGTACACCGGATGATCTGGAGTTATTGGCCAGCAAAATTGCGGAATTTTATCCTAAAGAGAATATAATTAGAAGTGTGGTGAGCCCGGTTATAGGAACGCATGTCGGGCCTCACGTGTTATCAGTTAGTTTCATAGAAGGAAAATAATAGAATGACTGTAAAAATTGTAACTGACAGCGCTGGTGACATACCTGCAGAAATAGCTAAAGCTTTTGACATAACTATAGTGCCCCTCTATGTACAGTTTGGATCTAAAACTTTTCGTGATGGTGTGGATATAGTTCCAGAGCAATTTTTTAGAATGCTGGATCATGATTCCGTAATACCCACTACCTCTACGGCTGCACCTTATGATTTTGCCGAGACATATCGCCGGTTGCATAAAGATAGTGATGGTATAATATCGATTCACATTTCCAGCAAAGTCAGTGCTACATACAATGCTGCCTGTCGCGGCCGTGATATGCTTGAAGAAGGAAAGGATAAAGTTGAGGTTGTTGATTCAAAATTGGCCACAATGGGTATGGGTTTACTGGCCATTCATGCTGCGAAAGCAGCTAAAGAAGGACAAAATCTGCCCAGTATACTTGAGCAGATCGCTGGTATTATCCCCACAATTAAGGTTTTTGGTCTTCTGGATACGCTGAAATATGTTGCCAGAGGGGGGAGATTGGGTAAGTTAGGAACACTGCTGGGATCTGTGTTGCCTTTGAAGCCACTGCTCACAATTAAAGACGGAATGGTAGAGCCCTTTGGGGCTGTGCGTACTCGTACTAATGGCATTGAGCGTATTTTTGATCTGGTGAAATCGTGCGTAAATATCAAAGAAGTAGCCATATCACACAGTTCAAGTGAAGATGAAGTAAAATCATTTGTTGACCGGCTGAAAACAATTATTCCTGAAATTAAACCCACTATCGCCAAGTTGGGTCCTGCTCTCGGTGTGCATGGTGGCCCCGGTACGTTTCTAGTAGCGGTCCAACAGAATATAGAATCCACATCGGACATCGAGGGTAAGCATAAAAAGATCTTATCCAGTTTACCGTCGTTACAGGAAATAAAAGAAAATATTTCCCAAAAAATACAGAGAGATTCACTGCGACCATTCGGATATAAATTCGGGCCTGCATTATCATGATTTATGATCGATGATAATAAACCTCAAAACTTTACGGCTTTTCTTACAATACTTAATTTGGAGGCGAAAAACGGTTACAATAATAAGGCAGTTATAGGCGGGCTTGATAAATTCCTTATACGGTGGTTGGATGAAAACCTTCAGTCTACTATCCCCTCGCATATCAGATATTTAATCACTGAGTCTCCATACGCTAAAAAAACAGTTGCTGAAAGAGAGCTGTGGTCAAAGCAGCTGCTGAAATTACTCAATGAAGAAACAGGGCGGTCTTCTGTTTCAGTCGAGCCTGTAGTTGAGGCTGGAGACTCTTCAATTGATCGAGTGGATGATAGTAAGAAAGAACCAATTAGAAAGTCAATAGATAGCCCTGTGCAAACGCTGAAAGGCGTGGGAGAAAGTACCGCAAAGAAAATATCCAGATTGGGCATAAATACGATTAGGGATTTAATATATTATTTTCCACGACGATTTATGGATTTCAGCAGGTTATCCAATGTGGCTTCACTTGAGGCAGGTATCGAACAGACGGTCTTCGTAACTGTCTGGGAAGCAAGAACCGTCCTGTTGGGTAAGATGAAAAGTACCGAAGCTATTTTGGGAGATGATACCGGTAATATTAGAGCCGTATGGTTTAATCAGCCGTGGATTGCACAGCAACTAAAAACTAATATGCGTATAGCTTTGAGCGGAAGAGTGGGCGAGTTCAGGAATGCCAAAGTATTTGAAAATCCCGAGTGGGAAATTATCCAAGAGAAGGAGCTTGTTCATACCGGGAGGATGGTGCCGGTATATCAACTTACCAGGGGATTGTTTCCACGGCAGTTGCGCTCACTCATTAAAAATGCTCTTGACACATACGTTGATGACATATCCGATTTTCTTCCGGAGACTGTACGTCGGGCCTGCGGTTTAATGTGTCTGTCAAATGCATTACATCAAGCACATTACCCGGATGATACCAGCCAGCATAATCGCGCAAGACAGAGGTTAGCATTTGACGAATTATTTATGTTACAGCTCGGCGTGCTGGTGAAAAAACACGAATGGCAGAATGAACAGCCGGGGCACAAATTCGATATAAATCGGGCATCTTTAGAAAGATTTATCTGTTCCCTGCCATTTGAATTGACCGGTTCACAAAGAAAGGTAATCGATGAAATTTGTTCCGATCTGAACAGACCCGTACCTATGTCGAGGTTACTGCAGGGAGATGTGGGTAGCGGCAAGACAGTTGTGGCAACAATGGCGTTGTTGATTGCGGTTAACAACAAATATCAGGGCGTTCTGATGGCACCGACAGAGATTTTGGCAGAACAGCATTTTATGACATTATATAAGTTACTTTCGGCTGTTAGCATATCCTGCCAGCGTCTAGGAAATGTATGTTCTTTCAAGTTTAATAATGGTCTGGTGCCGGATTTAGAAATTGCCTTATTAACCGGAAGCCTGTCCGGGATGGAGAAATCGGAGACGCAACGACGAATAAAAGCGGGATCGATTGATATTACAGTGGGGACACACGCATTGATACAGAAACAGGTCAATTTCAAAAATCTTGGGCTGGTGGTTATAGATGAACAGCATCGTTTTGGTGTATTGCAGCGACAGTCATTACGGCAGAAAGGATATAATCCCCACTTGTTAGTTATGACAGCGACGCCTATTCCACGCACTCTGGCTTTAACATTGTACGGTGATCTGGATATCTCCACAATTAACGAATTGCCCCCCGGACGACAGAGAATTAAGACACGGTGGCTGAAATCAACTGACAGGGATATTGCATATAATTTCATTCGCAGACAGATAAATCAGGGATCCCAGGCATTTATTATTTGCCCTTTGATTGAAGAGTCGGAAAATCTTGAAGTAAGGGCTGCAACCGAGGAATATGAAAGGCTTTCCCGAGAAGTATTTCCCGAGTTGAAGTTGGGCTTGTTGCATGGAAAAATGAAAGGTACTGAAAAGGAATCTGTCATGCACGCGTTCAAAGAAGGAAAGCTTGATATTTTGATTTCAACCGCAGTTGTTGAAGTTGGTATAGACGTTCCCAATGCAACTGTAATGTTAGTTGAAGGTGCAGATCGCTTTGGATTGTCCCAGCTTCATCAGTTTAGAGGAAGGGTAGGACGGGGTGAAAAACAGAGTTATTGTTTGCTGCTTGCCGAAAACCCAACTGCGTATGGACAGGAAAGATTAAAGGCCATTGAAGAGATTGATAATGGTTTTTTGCTGGCTGAAAAAGACTTACAGTTAAGAGGTCCCGGAGAATTTTTCGGTACGAGACAGAGTGGAATGCCAGATTTAAAGATGGCACGCCTGACAGATACAATATTGCTGGAGAAAGCTCGTCGAGAAGCGATAAAGTTGTTTCAATATGACCCCGATCTGAGTCTGCCTGAACATAAATTTCTGGCTATGGAATTCAAAAGAGTCTGGCGAAAAAACATAGAAAACAATTAAAATGATAGCTTCTGGCGTATAATGTTATGTGACTTTGAAATTAATGCAATATGAAAGAGGTTAGTCATGTCATTTAAAAATAGACTGTCTGAAGCATTGTGCCAGGCAGCGCAAGAGGCGGGTGTACAACGACTTGTTGGCAATGTAAGTTTGCCCGAGATTACTATAGAAAGGCCTGCCAGACCCGAATATGGTGATTATGCCAGCAGTTTACCACTTAAGCTGGCACGCTTAACCGGTTTGAAGCCAATAGATATAGCGAATGAAATAGTAAAAAATCTACCGCCTTTAGAAGACGTTGAAAAAATTGAGGTTGCCGCTCCGGGGTTCATTAATTTTACTGTTAGCAGAAATTGGCTGACCGGATTGGTTGATTTTATTTGCGATGTGGATGAGACATACGGCAATATAAAGCTGGGAGATAAGTCAATTCAAATAGAATTTGTCAGTGGAAATCCGACAGGACCACTTCACGTGGGCCATGGTAGAGGAGCTGTTCTGGGAAGTACGCTGGCAAATATATTGAAAGCCGCAGGGTATAGAGTAACGACCGAATACTATATCAATGACGCTGGAAGTCAGCTTGAAGCGTTTCATCGGACTTTATATGCACGCTATTTGCAATGCATGGGAAAAGAGGCGGAACTCCCTGCCAATGGTTATCATGGCAACTATATGGTGGATTTGGCTCACCAGATAGCTACTGAGTACGGTGATAAGTATCTGCTTATGGATGAAGACGAGGCTATTTTAGCAATTGGTAAACTGGGTATTGAAAGGGTAATGGAATGGATAAAGAGGGATTTAAAGGCGCTGGGCATTAGCTTTGATGTATGGTTCAGTGAGAAAGAATTATTTGACAGGGGTCAATTTGAATATACGATGGGGTTATTACGCGAGGGTGGGTTTGTTACAGAGAAGGAAAATGCGACATGGTTCATTTCTTCTATATTAGGTGATGACAGGGATAATGTTTTGATCCGTTCAGATGGCACTCCCACCTATTTTGCCTCTGATATAGCCTATCACTATAACAAGTTTGTAGAAAGGAAGTTTGATGAGGTTATCGATATATGGGGATCTGATCATCAAGGACATGTTGCACGTATGAAGGCGGTATTGACTGCGCTCGGCATAGATCCAAACAGGCTGAAGATAATAATCTGCCAGCTTGTGACTTTAAGGCGGGGTCAGGAAATAGTAAAAGTCTCTAAAAGAAGCGGAGATATAATAACACTGCGTGAATTGCTGGAAGAAGTCGGCTCAGATGCATGCCGTTTCGTTTTTCTTTCCCGTTCAGCGGACAGTCAAATGGATTTCGATCTTGAGCTGGCTATCAAGCAATCGGCTGATAACCCGGTATACTATGTTCAGTATGCTCATGCCCGTATATGTAGCATATTGAGAAATGCAGAGGATAAAGGTATTGATTTCAATATCGGGGATGTGAACTTATTAATATCGGAGCCGGAATTAACTCTCATACGTCAAATGGCAAAATTACCTGAAATAGTGGAGATAGTTGCTACAACATATGAGCCACACCATCTTACTTTTTATGCTCAGGAACTTGCTACGGTGTTCCATGCTTTTTACAAGCAGTGCAGGGTTATATCCAGCGATCAGAATTTAACCAGAGCCAGATTGAAGCTGGTTAAAGCAGCGAGGATTGTGCTTGCCCGCACATTGCATTTGATGGGGATGACGGCACCCGAAAGTATGTAACCATATTAAATAAATATTTGAAGCTCGCAATATTTTTGTGTTAAACTTCTACTCTTGATTATGCGGCAGAGAGTTTTTTCCGGCGCACGTCCTACGGGCAGACAGCATATAGGAAACTATATAGGCGCAATTCAAAATTACGTCAGACTGCAGGATAAATTCGACTGCATATACTGCATAGTCGATATTCACGCGCTCACTACAATAGAGAGCACTGCCGAACTGCAAAAAAATATCTTTGAGATGACGCTCGACTGGCTGGCGGCAGGAATAGACCCTGAAAAATCGATAGTTTTTGTGCAATCGCACGTGCCAGAAGTTACCGAGTTATTCACCTATCTGGGTATGCTTACACCACTGGGGTGGCTATTGAGGGTACCGACATTTAAAGAGAAGGTCAGAATGCAACCACATAATGTGAATTACGGCCTGGTGGGATATCCGGTTTTAATGGCGGCTGATATTATGTTGTATAAAACGAACGTTGTTCCTGTTGGTGAAGATCAATTACCACATCTTGAAATGACCAGAGAGATTGTCAGGCGATTTAATAACATATTTGGGGAGACTTTTCCTGAGCCGCGGGCCAAACTGACGAATTATCCGTTGGTTATTGGCCTCGATGGTGCTCAAAAAATGGGTAAGTCTTATGATAATCATATAGAACTTGCTGCCACTCCTGAAGAGACCCTGTCACGGGTGATGACAGCTGTTACAGATCCGGCAAGACAGCGCAGACACGATCAGGGGCATCCGGATGTGTGTAATGTGTACAGCCTCCATAAATTTTTTAATGGAAACCTGATTGCTGAAATTGCAGAGAAGTGTAAATCGGCTAAAATCGGCTGTGTAGAATGCAAAGAACTTCTGGCCAGAGGTATTAACGGAGCATTAAGAGATTTTCGCGAACGCAGGATTGAATTTGAAAGATATCCCGATCGTATATATTCCATACTGGAAACCGGTGCACAAAGAGCACATTCGATTGCCGAACAAACGATCGATGAGGTTAAGCACAAAATGGGTTTACTTAAAAATGCCTGAAAGCCATGGCTCCTATCTTCCTGAATCAATCCATGGGAAATCAGCAGTTGAAGTTGCACAATATGCAGTAGTGAAGGCAGGTAAAATCCTCCAAGCCAGATTCGGGAAGATGAATAGAGTCCAAATAAAAGGCCGCAGAAATCTGGTTACAGAAGCAGATTTAAAATCCGAAGCTAAAATCTTACAAATACTTAAAGAAGAATTCCCAGAACACAGTATTCTTTCTGAAGAAGCCGGGGCAAGTGGTATTCAAGGTGAATATAATTGGATTATTGATCCACTCGATGGTACTAACAATTTTCATTTTGGCATACCGTTTTTCTGTATAAACATAGCACTTGCTAAAAAAGAAGAGGTCATCCTGGGTGTAACCTATGACCCAGTACGAAATGAAATGTTCTATGCTGTAAAGGGTCAGGGGACATATTTAAATGGAAAAAAATGCAGTGTAACTCACATTGACAGCCTGGCAGAAATATCTGTCGGCGTCGATCTTGGTTACGTCCCCGATCGGAGTAAGGAATTATTAGATATCGTAGTTTCACTCTGGACACAGGTACATTGTTTACGATTGATGGGTTCGTCGGCACTTGGTTTAGCATATGTATCCTGTGGCCGCCTGGGGCTATATTTTCATAAATATATTTATCCCTGGGATATAGCCAGTGGTTTACTGCTTGTTAGAGAATCCGGTGGTGAAATTAACAATTTCACCGGTGCAAATGCAAATATAAATGATAGAGAGATAATAGCGGCCAATAAGGATCTTTTACAAAAATTTACGGAATGGCTCGCTAAAAAATAGCGATTATTTTTTGCGGTGTCGATTGAGAAATCTCTCTATCCGTTTCAATGCTTCCTCAATGTCGTCCATAGAAGTGGCGTAGCAGCAACGGACATAGCCTTCGCCGTACTTGCCGAATACCGAACCCGGCACAACTGCTACTTTCTCTTCTTTTAAAAGCCTTTCGGCAAATTCCTCGGAGCTCATACCTGTTGACTTTATTGATGGAAAAGCATAGAAAGCGCCCTTAGGTTCAAAACATGAAAGACCAAGCTCGCGAAATCCTTTAACAATAACATGCCGACGTCGGTCGTATTCTGCCAGCATATCTTCGACATCCTGGTTGTTGGTTTCTTTGAGTGCCTCCACTGCGGCCATCTGTCCCATAATCGGTGCGCACATCATAGTGTACTGGTGGATTTTAAGCATGGCTTCGATCAAACCGGGATTAGCAGCTGCATACCCAATCCGCCAGCCGGTCATAGCAAAGGCTTTGGAAAAACCACGGATAAGTATAACCCTATCCCTTACTCCTGGTAAGGAAGCCATACATACATGTTCACCGTTGTACACCAACCGGGCATAAATTTCATCAGATACAATAATTAAATCATGTTTGACAGCGATTTCAGCGATATCCAGCAGTAATTCACGCGGCATAACTGCACCTGTCGGATTGGAGGGATAGCTGATAAGTATAGCTTTGGTTTTAGGGCTGAGTTTCTTCTTGATATCTGCTGGCATTACCTCAAAATTATTTTTTTCATATGTTGGAACGGTAACAGGGATACCGCCGGCCAGCGACACACATACCGGATAGGCTACGTAATGGGGATCGGTCATTATTACCTCATCTCCGGGGTCGATTATAGCTCTAAAAGCGAGGTCAAGAGCCTCACTGCTACCCGTGGTAATCAGTATTTCGCTATGAGGGTCATATTCGACGCCATACAGCCTTTTCAGGTATTTCGATATCGATTCCCTAAGTTCGAGGATGCCTCTGTTGGAAGTGTACATGGTGAAGCCTTTTTCAATTGCTTTTATCCCTGCTTCGCGTATCGGCCATGGTGTTACGAAGTCCGGTTCGCCAACGCCGAGTGAGATGGCACCATCCATAGCGGAGAGAAGGTCGAAATATTTTCGGATTCCTGAAGGCGATATTTCACTTACTTTCTGCGAAATGTAAGTATTTTTTTTCTTACTGTGCTTTAATTGATATGACAAGTTAGGCCTCCTCAGGGATCAAAGACCGGATTTATCGATCTGATTTATACTACGACCCCTAGCCTTTTCGGTTCTCCTTCTTCCTCAAGGATGACACCGTCTTCCTTGTATTTTTTCAGTACAAAATGGGTAACAGTACCCTGTACAGTGTCCATGGGTGCCAGTTTTTCAGATACAAAAACGGCTATATCATGCATTGTTTTACCGGCCACCAGAATAGCGAAGTCGAAAGTACCTGAAGCAAGGTAAACGGCTTTAGCCTGCGGGAAGTTGTAGATTCTCTCGGCTATAGCGCCGAAACCGACATTTTTCTGGGGGGAAACTTTAACTTCCACTATAGCCCAAACCTGCTCTTCGCCCAGTTTTGACCAGTTAATTACTGTTTTATACTTGATAATAGTCCCGTCTTTTTCAGCCTTTTTAATCACTTTTTTTACCTGATTTACAGGTATCCCCGTCATATTCGAAATTTGCTCCGGCGTTAGCCGGGCGTCTTTTTCCAATGCTTCAAGGATTTTAATTGTACTTTCCATGGCCTACCTCACACAGCCTGTATTTAAATATAAAGCAATTATAACAGAATATCGATGTTAGCGTAAGTTAAATAACCGTCTCTTCTGCTAAAAAGTTTTTTTCAGTTATTTTAAAGATGGTTTGTTTTTATGCCACAATGTAGCCTGCTCAAAGTTATAAGCAACCTGTAGTAACATATCTTCAGCAAAGTGTTTTCCGATCAATTGCATTCCTACGGGTAGGCCACCGGTGAATCCGGCAGGAATTGATATGGCAGGAACCCCGGCTATATTGATGGGCAGAGTACATACATCGCTTAAATACATGGCTACAGGATTATCAACTTTTTCACCGATCTTAAAAGCGGTGGTAGGTGAGGTAGGTGTAGCAAGTATGTCGTATTTCTGAAATGCCTGTTCGAAATCGCGCTTAATGAGTGTACGCACTTTCTGAGCTTTAAGATAGTATGCATCATAATAACCGGCGGAAAGTGCATATGTGCCCAGCATTATCCTGCGTTTGACTTCAGCACCGAATCCGTATTGTTTGGTTTTTTCCATTGCCTCCCACATACTTTCAGTATTGCGGTAAGAAAATCCGTATTTTACACCATCATAACGGGCTAAATTGGCGGATGCTTCGGAAGGGGCGAGGATATAATAGGCAGCCAATGCATATTTTGTATAAGGAAGCGAAGCGTGCCAATCAACTTCTGCACCCAGTTCCTCCAGTTTATATATAGCCTTTTCCAGAATTTCTCGTACCTCGGTCTGCATGCCTTCTACAAAATATTCCTTTGGCACGCCGATACGTATGCCCATTATATCTTTCTTAAGGGCCTGCGTGTAATCGGGCACATCCAGAGGAACGGTAGTTGAATCTTTGATATCGTGACCGGCTATGACTTGTAAAACCAGTGCACAATCTGTGACATCTTTGGTAATGGGTCCAATTTGATCCAGCGAACTGGCAAAGGCTACCAGACCATAACGGCTGACTCTTCCGTAAGTCGGTTTTAGCCCTACCACTCCGCAGAAGCTGGCAGGTTGCCTTATACTGCCTCCGGTGTCCGAGCCCAGTGCATAAATAGCCTCATCAATGGCTATGCCGGCAGCAGATCCTCCACTGCTACCACCGGGTACGCATTCCAGATTCCATGGATTTCTGGTGACAAAAAAAGCCGAATTTTCCGTGGATGATCCCATAGCAAATTCGTCCATATTGGTTTTGCCGATAATAACGTAATTTTCATCCTTTAGTTTGTCTATAACAGTGGCGTCATAAGGTGGAATGAAGTTCTCCAGCATTTTGGAAGAGCAGGTTGTACGTATTCCTCTGGTACAAATAACATCCTTAATCAGGGCGGGTATCCCGGTTAGGGGTCTGATCTCACCCCTGGCGATTGCCAGGTCCGCCTTTTGAGCATCGGCTATTGCCTGTTCATCGGTAACAGTAACGCACGCATGAACTTTATCTTCGACCTCGTGTAAGTGTTTTAAAACGGCCTGTGTAAGTTCGACTGACGATATTTTTTTGCTTTTTAAAAGCTCATGGGCATCGTGTACAGTCAGAGAATGAAGGTTATCCATTTACTGCTCCAGTACCGCATTAACCTTAAAGTAGTTTTCTTCGCGGTCAGGCGCATTTGCCAGGACATCCTCGACCGGTAGAGAAGGCTGTGGCTCATCCTGCCTGTAGATATTTTCCATAGCAATTGACTGGGATGTGGGTGGGAGCCCGGCAGTGTCCAGTTCAGCTAAAATCACCATGTTTTCCAGTATGTTAGAAAGCTGATTTCTGAATTTTTCTACTTCCTCTTCACTCAATCCAAGGCGTGCCAGCAAAGCGATATGTCTGACCTCTTCAGCACTTAATCTCATAATCTATTCCTTAAATAGCAATCAGGCGTAATTTATTCAGAGAAGTATTATATCACAGGCTTTATTTATGTAGAATCTATAGCGTTTGAAAGCATTTTTGTAACGGATGTAAATAATCGTTCATATTATTTTGGCACTCTCGGGAGTCAATGTTATAATCATAGCTACGTTCCGATAAAAATAATTTGTGCATAGTTCGATGTTTGAAAAACTTGATGCAATAGAAAGGCGTTTTGACGAGCTTAATGAGCTGATTTCGCAGCCAGAGGTTTACAACGATTTTCAGCGTCTTCAGGCTCTTTCGCAGGAGAGAGCCGGTCTGGAAGAAGTTGTGTCCAAATACAGACAATACAAAAACATCCTAAAAAATATCGATGAAACACAGGCACTTTTAGATGATCATAATGTCGATGCCGAAATCGTTGCTTTAGCCCGTGATGAACTTAGTGCGTTGAAAGCCACCCAGGACAGCTTAATTAAGGAGCTAAAAATAGCACTATTGCCTAAGGATGCCGATGAAGATAAAGATGCTATTGTGGAAATTAGGGCTGGTACAGGTGGGGATGAAGCAGCTTTGTTTGCTGCCGATCTTTACCGCATGTATTACCGCTATGCCCAGAATAAAGGATGGCAAATAGAGGTAATCGATGCCAATCAGACGGAAGTAGGTGGATTTAAAGAGATAATCTTTGAAGTGAAAGGGAAAGGTGCCTACGGCCATCTTAAATATGAAAGAGGAGTGCATCGTGTACAGAGAGTGCCCATAACCGAAGCGTCGGGTCGAATTCATACGTCAACAGCCACTGTAGCTGTTCTACCCGAGGTGGAAGAGATCGATGTACATATAAATCCTGAGGATTTGCGAATAGATATTTTCAGGAGCGGGGGAGCGGGAGGACAAAATGTTAATAAGCTCAATACGGCGGTAAGGATAACGCATCTTCCTACAGGACTTGTGGCGGTCTGTCAGGATGAACGATCACAATTGCGTAATAAAATGAAGGCCATGGCGGTATTACGATCAAGGCTGTATGATATCGAACAGAGAAAACAGCAGAGTGAGTTGACGGAAGAAAGAAGATCACAGATAGGCAGCGGAGAAAGGGCGGAGAAAATACGCACATATAATTTCCCACAGGATAGAATTACCGATCATCGAATAAACCTTACTTTACACGGGCTGCCCAGAGTACTCGATGGTGAGCTGGACAAGCTTATAGAGGCTCTGGCTACCGAAGAACAGACCAGGCGGTTGCAGGAAAGTAACCTTTGACGATTCTAGACACTTTCAAAAAGTTTTCCGCTATATTGAAGAATAGAGGCATAGATTACGCTGAAAATGAGACTCGTTTGCTGATTTGCCATCTTCTTGGCATAAGTTCTCCACATTTTTATGCACATACAGACCGGGTATTGACCGGTGATGAATTGGCCCAGCTTGAGAATATGGTTAAAAGGCGACTGAATGGTGAGCCGGTGGCGTATATTACCGGTCACTGTGAATTTTATGGCATCGATCTTTATGTAGATCGAAGAGTGTTGATACCACGCCCAGAAACAGAGATATTGGTAGAGGGAGCTTTAAGCGTTGGCAGAAAGATTAAAAAATCGATGGTTATTGTTGATGTAGGCACTGGTTCAGGTGCAATAGCAATAGCAATTGCTATGAATTTACCAAAGGCATTCATATATGCTGTTGATGTATCATCTGATGCTCTCGAAGTTGCATGGAATAATGTTTGCCGATATGGGTTGCAGGAAAGGGTTAATTTGATCAGGGGTAATTTAATGGATTCTTTGACCGTAGCGGCTGATATTGTGGTGGCGAATTTGCCGTATATCAGCGAAAAGGAGATGAACAAGTTGCCTGTCGAAATCTGTCGGAACGAGCCTGAGATTGCTTTGAAGGGAGGGGTCACAGGAACAGAATTGATTGAGAAATTAATTAAGCAGTTGCCGGATCATTTAAAAAATGGCGGTGTTGCTTTACTGGAGATAGGATACGGGCATGATAAAGCGATACTGAAAATTATAAAAGGCACATTCCCTTCAGCTCAAGTTTACTATTGCAAAGATTTTTCAGGAATAAAAAGGGCTGTAAAAATTACCTTTTCGAGTTTTGACAACGACATACAATTAATGTAAACTTTGCGATTGGTTGATTTTATTGACCAAATATCAAAAAAGAGGTGAATTGCTGTCATGAATATGATTGTCTGTTGTAAACAGGTACTGGATCCTGAAGCAGCTCCTTCAACATTCAAGCTGGATGCTGCTAACAACAGGATGGTTCAGCCTCCGGAGGTCAAACCGGTTGTTAATCCTTATGATGAGCAGGCGGTTGAAGCTGCGTTGCGAATAAAAGATAAGGATAAAACCCAGAAGGTGAGTATTATCAGTCTGGGCAAC
Organism: Dehalococcoidia bacterium; assembly: GCA_034436215.1. Taxonomy (GTDB): domain Bacteria; phylum Chloroflexota; class Dehalococcoidia; order GIF9; family UBA5629; genus UBA6808. The sequence goes on along the minus strand of DAOTVU010000003.1, from coordinate 5,476 downwards.
AACCTTATACGTGATGTTGTAAAAAAACCGTTATCAATGGGTGCAGATGAATTGTTTTTACTTGAGGATCCTGCGTTTGAAGGTGGGGATTCCTACTCCATAGCAATGGCACTGGCCGCAGCTATAAAAAAGATAGGGCAGTATGACATCATATTTTGTGGCAGGCAGGAATCGGAGTGGGATGATGGTCAGGTAGGAACGGGCATAGCCGAGATACTGGGCATACCATGTGTAACAGTCGCCAAGAAAGTAGATGTTATCGATGGAGGTAAATTAAGGGTGGAGAGGGTCACCGCTGATGGTTATCAGGTACTGGAAGTAACCACGCCCTGCGTTATTACGGTAAGCAATGAGCTTGGTGAAGCCCGCTATGCTACATTAAAAGGCATTATGGCGGCCAGTAAAAAACAGCCTACTGTCTGGAAACCTGCTGATATCGGCCTGGAAAAGGCAGGCGCCGCGGTCAGGAAATCCAAGATCGTAAAGCTGTTCCAGCCTGTTAAAGAGGGTAAATGTGAAATCGTCAGCGCTGACTCGCCGGCAGAAGCTGGTGCTCTGCTTGCTCAAAAACTGCGCGAAAACAAAGTTATCTAACGAAAATCAGGATAATTATTTAGGAGGATAAAATGGCTGATAATAAAGGCGTTTTAGTAGTTGGAGAGGTAGCAGAGGGTAAATTACTACCGATCACCGGTGAGTTGCTGGGTGCCGGAAGGCGTCTGGCCGATGAACTAAAAGAGCCGCTTAGCTGTATTTTAATAAGCGATAAAGTCGGTGACCTTACCAAGGCAGCTATCGCAGCAGGTGCAGACAGAGTATATGTAACCGAGGATCCACAGCTTAAAGACTATGCCAATGATACTTATATTCAGGTGATGGAAAAAGCGGCTAAGGAACTGGCACCGAGGATCATACTGATGGGGCAGACTTCGATAGGAAGGGATCTTGCACCAAAACTGGCTTTCAGATTGGGTGTCAGTGCCACTATGGATTGTCTTGAGCTTGCCATCGATCCGGCGACCAAGCTGATGAACTGTACCCGACCGGTTTATGGTGGAAATGCCAGGGCGATATTCACCTCAGAAGGACTGCCTCAAGTGGCTACTGTCAGGCAGAAGGCATCAACTCCGCTGGCACCGGATGCGGGCAGAAGTGGAGAAGTTATCCCCTTCCCCGTAACACTTGACGCTTCTAAGATCAGAGTGAAGGTGCTTGAGACTGTAAAAGAAGAAGTTGCCGGTGTTAAACTCGAGGATGCCCAGACGGTTGTAGCAGGAGGGCGTGGTATGGGTGGTCCTGAGCCATTCACCAAGGAACTTGCTGAGCTGGCTAAAGTTCTTAAGGGCGCAGTGGGTGCGTCCAGACCGCCATGTGATAATAAATGGGTGCCCGATTCCATACAGATTGGCCTGACGGGTAAAATCATAGCCCCGGAGTTATACATTGCGGTAGCCATATCGGGATCAAGTCAGCATATGTCAGGTTGCTCTGGATCCAAAACAATCGTCGCAATCAATAAGGATCCGGAAGCCAATATCTTTAAAGAAGCACGATTTGGAGTTGTCGGCGACTGGAAAGTGGTCCTGCCCGCATTCACTGCAAAAGTTAAAGAGCTGGTTCAGTAAACCCATAATTGAATAATTGATTGATAAGAAAAGCCCCCGCGATCGCGGGGGCTTTTCAATTCCATGACGATCTTATGAACTACTGCTGGGATGGAGTTTTGTGTTGTGCGATTATCTTCTGTGCGATAGGTGCCGGTACAGGTTCATAATGGCTGAACTCGATTGTAAATGTTCCTCTTCCCTGTGTCATTGAACGTAAGTCGATTGCATAGCGTAAAATCTCAGCTAGAGGGGCCTGAGCCTGAATGACGTTCATACCGTGGCTGGGGGTCATTCCCAGAACACGAGCACGTTTAGTGTTTAAATCCCCGATGATATCACCGGTAAAAGCATCGGGTACTGTGATAGTCATGTTCATGATAGGTTCAAGAAGTACGGGTGAGCCATCAGTCATACCCTTTTTGAATGCCTGAGCAGCTGCGATTTTGAAGGCCATTTCTGAAGAATCTACCGGATGATAGCTGCCGTCGTACAGGGTTACCTTCATGTCAACTGCCGGATAGCCGGCCAGCACTCCTTCAAGTCGGGCTTCCTTAATGCCTTTATCAACGGCCGGGATATAATTTTTGGGTACCGAGCCTCCGACTATCTCTTCTGCAAATTCGAATCCACCGCCCGGCGGCAGAGGTTCCATTCTTATTAACACGTGACCATACTGACCGTGTCCCCCTGTTTGTTTCTTGTGTTTATATTCGGCCTGGACCGGTACGGTGATAGTTTCTTTATAAGGCACCTTGGGAAGATCCAGATTAACCTCGACACCGAATTTTCGCTGAAGTCTGCTGGCTGCGATTTCAAGATGGGTATCGCCCATGCCACCAATTGTTAGTTCACCGGTATCCGGGTCTCGTTGGGATTTCAAACTGGGGTCTTCTTCACATATACGTGCGAGTCCTGAACTTAACTTATCAAGGTCGGCTTTGGATTTAGGATGTATCGCTTTAAATAATACAGGCGAAGGATAGTCTATAGCCGGCAGTTTTAGTGCCTGCTCTTTAACTCCCAGTGTATCGCCGGTTGTGGTGTTTGCCAGTTTGACAACCAATCCGATATCGCCAGCACCTATCTGATTAACGGTTTCCTGTGTTTTGCCATGAGGGATGGATAACTGGCCGATTCTCTCCTGCACGCCTTTATTGACATTCCACACTTGTGAGTTGCTGGAAATTACCCCTGAAAAGACACGGAAATAGCTCACTTTTCCGACGTGTGGGTCTGTCGTGGTTTTAAATACCAGTGCCATAAGGGGGGCATCGGTTACTGGCTTTAACGATTCTTCAGCCCCGGATGCATTAATTACCTTAAAACTGCCGGCTTCTGCCGGAGAAGGCAGATAATTGACTATCGCATCGAGCAATAGTGCAGCACCGTTATTGCTTAGGCCCGAACCAGCAAGGACCGGGATAATAGCACCCTGCATGATTGACTGTTTAAGACATTTTAATATCTCGTCTGTTCCTATTTCACCGCCCTCAAGGTAGCGGGTCATTATTTCATCATCACTTTCTACCACGGCTTCGATCAATTTTTCTCGGGCTTTTTCTACATCTGCAGCCATAGAAGCAGGGATTTCCATTTCCTTTTGTACCGTTCCTGCATATGCTTTTTTGGTGATTACATCAACAACACCTTTAAAATCCCTCTGTGAGCCGATGGGCAACTGTATCGGGATACATCTGGGGCTCAGTTTATTCTGAATTTGCTCTAAAGTACCTGAAAAATTGGCATTTTCGCGATCCATCTTGTTGATGAATATAAGGCGGGGTAAATTCGCCCTGGAAGTATGTTCCCAGACCTGCTCGGTTCCGACTTCAACTCCGGAAGCGGCGCATACCAAAATAACAGCGCCCTCACATACACGTAGAGCAGCATTTACTTCTCCGACAAAATCGGGATAACCCGGAGTATCAACTATATTCAGCTTGGTTTCCTTCCAGCTTGCCGGCAGAACGGTAAGGTTGATGCTGATCTTATGTTTAATTTCCTCAGGGTCGTAGTCGGAAGTAGTGGTGCCATCGGCAACATTTCCCATGCGAGTGATTGCCCCGGTTGTAAAGAGCATGGCTTCAACCAGGGTTGTCTTGCCGGAGCCGGAATGCGATAGAAGAGCTACATTGCGGATTTTATCAGGATCAGATTGCTGCATTTAAATACCTCAATTCTCAGTAAATTTTTCAGGACGATGAGGAATTGTAACAATGTTACGCTTGCAACGTCAAGGTTTGAGAATTAAATCGTTATATATGGAAACTGGTGGTGATAAAACGTGCCACATCATTCTCCTGACCTTTACGTAGGGTATGCCATCGATTCATTCATAAATGGCTACTACCCTGGCCCAGCCGGCACTTCCGCCGGTGATTTTCATGGGAAAGCAGGCCACTTTAAAGCCATACGGTTTGGGCAGTTTATCCAGATTGGCGAGTTTTTCAATATGGCAATATTCCTTCTGGATACCGACCTTGTGAGCACCCCAGATAAGAGTTTTATCGTGTGTTTTTGCAAACTCTTCCTTTAAAACATTGAACGGCCGGTCCCATCCCCATGCATCGGTACCCATAACACGGCATCCCTGATCGATAAGCCAGAGGGTGGATTCCGCTGTCATACCACAGCCGCGCAGATAGTAATCAGGTTTGCCCCAGTAACGGTCTGCACCTGTCTGAATCAGCACAATGTCCCATGGTTTGAGTGTGTAATTGATTTTCTTAAGTGCTTCTTTCAGGTCACCAACAGTAATTGCAGAACCCTGTGGCTTATGCCGCATATCAAGCACCACGCCATCGTGGTAAAACCATTCCAAAGGCATTTCGTCGATTGTGCGTGCTTTTTTGCCTTCCGATATGGGAGAGTAATGCCATGGCGCATCGACATGTGTTCCGGCATGTGTGGAAAGGTAAAGACTGTCTGAAGCCCAACCGGTATTATCAATAATGTCTTCCTTCCTGCAACCAAACGCCTGTTCGAAAACAGGAACTGAATCATCATGTTTATCATGTGTGACTTTTACCGGGAAAGGTTCACTGGGGTTATCCTCGGTAGGTATGCTGATATCATATATTTTTGTCATTTTATTTTCCTCCTTTAAGACCCGGCATGAGGTACTACCTGTGCGTATTATTTAAGTAGTGATGATAGATACTTTTATAGAAATGTTCTTAATGTTGTTATCACAGGATATAGCGTTGCATTCAAAGTTGCATACACTTTATTTTATAATATAAAGCATGTTCTTTATCCAATCAATAATCGGACGCACAGCTTTTGGAGGTATATAAAAGTAAAATTGAATAAGAAGGTTATTATTACGGCCGCTCTTGCCGGTTCATGGGTTTTCAAAAACCAGAATCCCGCTGTTCCCTATACTCCGTCCGAGTTTGCTGAAGAAGCAGCCAAGGCATATAAATCAGGTGCGGCTGTAGTGCATGTTCATGCCCGGCAGCCTGATGATGGCTTTCCCACCGCTAAGCTGGAATTTGTGAAGCCTATCTATGACGCTATAAAACAGCAAACCCCGGAACTTATTGTCCAGATATCTTCGTCTGTTGGGGCGAGCTATGATGAAAGGATTGCTCCTATAATTGAGATCAATCCTGAAATGTCTTCACTTAATACAAACACTATGAACTTCGGTATGATCGACCGCAAGAAAGGAACCGTCATCGTCGATAATGTTTTTGTCAATACTTTTACCATGTTGCAGGATTTTGGAAGAACGATGGAAGAACTGAAGATTAAACCTGAAATAGAAATATATGATATAGGTGGACTTGATAACTGGTTTCTCATTTCAAAGCAGGGATTCTTTTCGACGCCATACAATTTCAATTTTGTATGGGGGGTAGCCGGCG
>DAOTVU010000002.1:0-3296 GCA_034436215.1 Dehalococcoidia bacterium | reverse complement strand
CAATTTGCGCAATTCCTCTATACTGAACAGCAGAGCTCCGGAAGCAATGGCAATGCACCACTTGTCAATTCCCAGAGGTACTGTGCTGAATGCGATCTGCATGAATGGCAGATAGACGACGGATATTGCGAGATAAAATAATTCTAGCCAGTTTAACCCCCTAAGTATTCCTGTCACTATAAGAAGTACCAGCACAGCCAGAACTGTGAAAATAATATAGCGGCTAAGAGTTTCTATGCCTTTTTGCAGCGGGGTTTTTTCTGATCTGATTTCCTCAAGCGCTCCGGCTATTTTACCTATTTCTGTGGTCATTCCTGTATTAACCACAACTGCTGTTGCCCTTCCATAGTTTACAATGGTATTCATATGCAACATATTCTTTCTATCTGCTACCACCAGCTCATCCTCGAGTGCGATCGAATGTTTATCAACAGGCATTGACTCACCTGTAAGGATGGCCTCATCAACCTTTAAGTTTGAAGACTCCAGCAGTCTGGCATCAGCCGGTACCTTATCGCCACTTTCCAGCAACACTATATCGCCGGGAACTATACTACTGGTGCTGATCTGGAGAATGTTTCCGCCACGTTTGACTTTGGCTCTGGGTGTTGCCATCTGCATTAATGCTTCCATGGCTCGCTCAGCTCGTGTTTCCTGTATATAGCCGATAATAGCATTAGCCAGTAAAATACAGAAAATAACTATTGCGTCTATATAATGTTTAGTCAGAATTGAAACTATGGCCGCAGTTAAGAGTATATATATTAACGGACTGAAAAATTGATGCAGAAAAGTTATAAAAGGATGGGTTTTCCTTTTTTGTCTTAGCTGGTTAGGGCCATACCTTTTTAAACGCTCCTGGGCTTCTTCAGTGCTGAGCCCTTCACGGCTGGACTGAAGTGCTTTTAGAGTATCATTGGGCGTAAGATTATACCATTTGTATTCCATAATATATTTTTAAAAATAGGGGATCTCATTACTCCTACTGGTTATACGTTTTGAAAATGGTACAGTGTATAATAAAAATGCTAATGGTACATTTTTATCAGATTTCAACGCATACTGCAAATGGCATGATACAGGGGCATATTGCCCCAATGTATTGAATAATATAAGAGGAACTCAGATGAAACAATTTTTACTAACACCGGCGGCCGGCAAGCGTCTGATAGCAAAAGCCATATCAGCCAGGGCTGATATTAAAAGCATTCTGACTAACGGCATATTGGTGATTATCGCAGGCACAACCAATGGCTATGTGGCGGAAGAGATACTGGCTATGATCGGATCCGGTGAAAAATTTTCGCGCAGCAGATTTTTCCGTGGAATAAACCTTCCACCGGGATACGGGACGACCCGGCAGGGACAACTTGTTGATAGTACGCACTTCCCGGGTGATGTTATCGTCAAAAATGGTAAATGGCTTGTCGGTAAAACTCTTGATGATGTGGTGGAAGATTTAAAGCAGGGAGATATAATCATTAAAGGCGCCAATGCACTTGATGTGGATAAAAAACATGCGGCTGTTCTGGTTGCACATCCACAGGGCGGCACTATACTTGCCTCACTAAGATTGGTAATCGGAAAAAGGGTGCGTCTCATCATACCTGTGGGACTTGAGAAACGCATCTCCGGTGACCTGGACAATCTGGCCGTCAGGTTGAATATGCCGGATGTGAAAGGACTACGCCTGTTGCCTGTTCCGGGCGAAGTGGTAACGGAGATTGAGGCTATTGAAGCTTTGACCGGTGCACGGGCGGAGATGTTTGCTGCGGGTGGTGTATGTGGCGCTGAAGGAAGCGTGTGGCTGGCGGTAAGCGGAAGCGAAGAGAGCGAGAGGGAAGCTGCCCGGCTCATTCAGAATGTGTCCAATGAGCCGGTGTTTTCTATGTAACAATCGGTACATACAGCTTTACGCGAACATTAAAATTATATGCTTGTTATATTATCCTGCAGCCAGTTGAAATGATAGCGCGAATTTACAGGAGGTGGTTTTATGAAAATATGTACCAAAAAGGTTTACTGTCCGAACTGCAGGCGCCTGGTTAAATGCCGGGAAAAGAATGTCAACAGCCACATTCACATAGTATGTTCCAGATGCGACAGCGTAATATGCATCTGGAACGGTTATATCTGGAAAAATCGAAAGTCCAGACAGCAGGATTAAAAAAGAATTGAAGGACTTATTCAATAATTTCCCACCATTTTGTTGCTGTGGCTTTAAGCCCTCCAGCGGTAGCTGTTATAGTATCCTTACCCTCCTTTTTAGAAGTATAGCTGATGCTGGCTCTTCCAGACGTATCGGTCGTGGCGTGCCGGGCAAAATTATTGACACCCGTAATTGAGAAAGTCACATCGACGCCACCCATGGGTTTGCCATCGCTGCCAGTGATCGTTGCCGTCACCGTATGCAATTTTCCCGGCGCATTGGAGGCGTTAACTGGCGTTAAAGTTATCTTTGCTGGCTTTATCTGTGTGGTCTGTTCGTACCATTCTTTAGTGGCTGTAGCAGATATCGTTCCCAGACTGACGGTGAGTGTATCCATCCCGGCCTTATTGCCACTGTATGAATATCTTACTATGCCGTTATCATCGGTTGTCAGTTCAGCAGGCAAATGTGTATTGGTGCCTGAATGGGTAATCCTTACTCGTGCATTCGGCATCGGTTTGCCGCTTGTATTATAGACAGTAATGGTCAATGTGTGTGTCGTCCCAACAGGATTCCTATCAATGGGTGGATTGATCACGATTCTGCCAGGAATGTTCGGTGTTACTTCGGTGGTCTGTGCGTACCACTCCTTTGTAGCTGAGGCTACCAGATTGTCCACCTTAGCCGTTATAAAATCCGTCCCTACCTTATTCCCTGTATACGAATAGCTATTTTTACCACTTGCGTCGGTGACCAGCTCAATCGGTGCCAGAGTATTGGCACCGGTATGGCTGATGTATATCCTCATATAGGGCAAAGGCTGACCATTGGTATCATATAAAGTAAAAGTAAGAGTGTGCTGGGTGCCCACCGGGTTCCTATCCTGAGCAGGTTCGATAATCAACTTGCCCGGCACGTGCTTGGTCTCCGGCATGGCAGCTTTCTGGTAACAATACATGGGAATACCGCCCGCATCATTACCGCATTCTATTATCTGACCATTGCACAGGGTATAGCCCAGCTTTTCCGCCTCGACTTTATTCATACAAACACAGCCTGCTGGGCATTGTGGCGGAACCGGTGTGGCAGCAGGTTGTCCGAAACAGTACAGGATATTACCGCTGGCATCCTTGCCGCACTCAGTCAA
>DAOTVU010000001.1:0-1815 GCA_034436215.1 Dehalococcoidia bacterium | reverse complement strand
ATCCAATGTGCATCTGGGTCTCAGATACCACCGTCTCACCGCCCACATGTGACCCAGGGTAATTATATTATGTGCGGTAAGTGTTAAATCCGCTATCTGAAAATCGCCGGATTCTATCCCTCTCTTCAATATATCCGCGCAGATTGCGATATCCTCTTCGGCTGCCTCACGTATGATACGCTGAGCAGAGCTATCGAGGTTCTTAGTTTCCTGATAGGTAAACAGGCAGATGTCCTGATTTTGATCAACCCTGCGGTAATACAAATCGATGAATTCTTTCAATACCTGGATAGGACCTATGGCATTACATCTGGTGGCAAGCTCTTTCCTCCAGCCCTCCGGTCGACTGACAGCCTCATTAATAATCAAATATAGAATATCCTGTTTGGAACCAACGTAGTGATATATGGCTCCGACGCTCATCTTGCAGGCTTTTGCGATTTCACGCATGGTAGCCTTGTGGTATCCTTTTTTTATAAAGATTTTTGCCGAGTTATCAACTATGATCCGCCGCCTTGCGCTGACCAGCTCGCTATCCGGACTGAATGTTCTGATGTCGTAACTGTTTCTGTTCACAACCTTTCTGTCCCTACCGAACGACCGTTCGACGATTATATATGCTTTCTGTTGAATTGTCAATCATTCCTATATGACAGGTGCGCGTAATTTATAAATTGTTTCTAAATGAGATGCAGACGTTTAGCCGCAAACTTGTTATAAATTAAATTTATATGAATCATCCGGTGGAGTCTGAAAATGTGGTGGACGTTTCTCTAATGCGGCTTTAATTCCTTCGCTCAAATCAGGCGAAAGCTGATTACGTTCCCATAGTTCTGATTCCAGCAGAAATAGATTGTACATGCGTGCCGTCGTGGCGGCATTAATCTGTTTCTTGCAAATCTGTATGGCTAACGGGCCACGGCTGGCTATTTTTTCAGCCAGTTCATAGCTGGAACTCATTAGCCGGTCTTTCGAAACCACACGATTAACCAGACCTATGCGCTGAGCTTCGTAAGCATCGATGATATCGCAGGTCATAATCATTTCTCGGGCTCTAGCCGTACCGATCAACGCAGACAGGCGGGGAGTGGCTCCCCAGCTTAGAAAAATGCCGAGCTTGGTTTCAGGCACTCCTATCCTGGCATCCTCTGCGGCAATACGGAAATCACAATTGGCGGCGATGCAGAGGCCTCCGCCTACGCACGGGCCATTTATGGCTGCGATGGTCGCCTGTTCAAGGTTTTCTATGGCACTCATCAAATCGTGGCAGAAAAGCTGCCAGATGCGCTCATTGGGCAATTCGGCCTTAGAGAAGCGCTGGCTGAGTTCATCCGGTCTGAGATCGAAGCCGGCAGAAAAAGCTCTGCCGGCTCCGGTGATAATTACGACGTGGGTATTCAGATCATACCGTAGTTCTTCCACAAGCTGCTTGAGATCCAAGAATAGCTGTGTGCTGAGTGTATTGAGTTTATCCGGCCGATTCAGTATGACTGTAGCGATGCTTCCTTTTTTCTCAACGAGCAAAGTAGTATAAGACATCTTATTTTTATAAAATTCACCTCATAATTCAAACTTAATCTGCGGTTCTCTGAATTGAGGCACACGTTTTTCGATAAAAGCGCGCGCTCCTTCCTCAGCCTGTCCCGATAGCATGATGTACTCAACCAGCTCGGGCTCCAGCGGGTAGAGGTCTGACATTCTTGCCAGAGAAGCTGCATTGATCTGCTTTTTACAAATGCGAATGGCCAGCGGCCCTCTGCTTCGTATCTTACGAACCAGTTCAATGCTGGCACTCATCAGTGAATCATGTGGTAC